>JANMEV010000357.1:0-34334 GCA_031377305.1 Planctomycetota bacterium
GACAATTCTTGGACGGCAGACAAAGTACTGCGATGGTGTTTCGCGTCGTAGCTTTTTGAAAATCGGCGGACTCTCGATGGGAGCCGTGGGCGGAGTTAACCTCGCCAGTCTGATGCGAGCCGAAGCGGCTACTGGCAACGCGAACGCTCGGTCGAACAAAGCCGTCATCAATATCTTTCTTGGTGGTGGTCCTCCACATCAGGACATGTGGGAGATTAAGACGGAAGCTCCTCGTGAGATTCGCGGTGAGTTCAGTCCTATCGACACGGCTGTGCCCGGAATCCAAATTGGCGAGTGCTTTCCGAAGCTTGCCGCGATTATGGATCGACTAGTCGTGGTGCGATCAGTCGTTGGCTGCTCCGGCGCTCACGATGCGTTTCAGTGTCTGACGGGATGGGATCGCCGCAGCGTGGAATCCATCGGCGGACGCCCGGCGATCGGGTCAGTCCTCTCCAGAATTTATGGCCCTCGAGATCCTGCGATTCCTTCTGCTGTGGCATTGGCGGATAAGACTCAACACGGGCCATGGTCCGAGCCCGGTTCTGCGGGATTTCTGGGTGCTGCGTTTCAACCGTTTCGCCCAAACGGCAACGGAATGGAAGATCTGACGCTGAATGGCGTATCGCTGGATCGTCTTGAAGATCGCCGGTCATTGCTGAAGGGCCTCGATCAACTGAAGCGAACTTCAGATGCGACCGGCGCAATGACAGGCATGGATTCCTTCACCGACGCAGCCTTCGGAGTATTGACGTCCAGCCGTCTTGCCGAAGCCCTTGATATCAGCCGAGAACCCGCTGACGTTCGCGCTCGATACGGAGATGGAACGCCCTACAAGTACCAGTACGACGGTGCTCCAACGTGCAACGAACACATCCTGATGGCTCGCCGGTTGGTCGAAGCCGGAGTTCGATCGGTCACTTTGTCCTACGGTCGCTGGGATAGCCATGGCCAGAATTTCGATCTCGTGCGAGACCACGGTGGTAAGCTCGACCAGGCCGTCAGCGCATTGGTGCTGGATCTGGAAGAGCGCGGGATGCTGAACGACGTGACGATTCTGGTTTGGGGTGAGTTTGGACGTACTCCGCGCATCAATGCAGGCGCGGGACGCGATCATTGGCCGCAGGTGAGCTGTGCGTTGATGGCAGGCGGCGGGATGCGAACAGGCCAGGCCATCGGCGCGACAAATCGACTTGGCGAGTACGCAGTCAGCCGTCCGGTGGATGTCCAGGAAATCATCGGAACCGCCTATCACAATCTCGGCATCGACGTCATGAACACCACGATCGACGACCCCACCGGACGCCCACAGTTCCTCGTCGATGTTCGCGAACCGATGAAGGAACTGGTTTAGGATCCTCTGGATTTGCGTTGACGGCTTTCGACAGTCAAACGGCGACCTACAGAAAATCCACTACGATGCTGTCAGCGATCAGCAGGCCCTGGCGACTGAGTTGCAGGTGGTCGCCTTGTCGCTGAAGCATGCCGGCGGCGAGGTGTCGATTGATTTCGTCACCAGCGAGGCTCAACAGCGACATCTGAAAACGCGATTCGAACTCAGGGATGTTTAGTCCATCAATCAATCGCAGAGCCAGCATGATGGCTTCGCGGGCTTTTTCATCGGCGGTGAGTTCTTCAAGATCCTCAATGCACGGTTTACCCAGTCGCCACGAATTCAGCCAGCGCACAACGCTGCGGCAGTTGGTGGAACGAATGCCGTCGATATACCGAGCGGCCCCGGGACCAAAGGCGAAATACTCGTCCGCGTTCCAATAGACCAGATTATGGCGGCAGCGAAACCCTGACTTCGCGAAGTTGGACACTTCGTAGTGCTCGAATCCATTGGCGGTCAACATCTCGATGCAGTCCAGATACATTTGCCGTTCGAGATCATCCGGTGTACGGACCAGCCCACCGCTGCGTTCGCGGCGGAAGAACGGCGTCCCCTGTTCAAACGTCAGGCCGTACGTCGAAATGTGCCTCACAGGCAACACCAGAGCGTAGAGCAACGTTGCATTCCATGATTCGATCGATTGGCCAGGAACTCCGAAGATCAGATCCAGGCTGACGTTGGCGATGAAACGTGACGCTCGTTCGACGACAGATGCAGCTTCCTTCGCGGAGTGCTGACGTTCCAGCGTCTTGAGCACCTGATCGTCGAACGATTGCACGCCAAGGCTCAAACGATTGATGCCGCTGTCACGCAGCAAATGCAGCTTCTCATCCGTGAGCCCATCCGGATTGGCTTCGATCGAGAACTCACCGCCAGGCGTTAGGTGAAAGTAGCGCCCGATCAGCTCGAACAGTGTTTGCAGATCAGCGATCGAGAGATGCGTCGGTGTTCCGCCACCCAGAAAGATAGTGTCCACGGGCTGCGGCGAAGTGAAGTCCGAGCAATGAGCCTCGAACTCCTTCTGCAGTAGTTGCAGGTATTCCGGAATCAGATTGTCTCGGTTTGCGACAAGTGTAAAGTCACAATAGCCGCAATGGTGCAGACAAAACGGAACATGAACGTACACCGCCCGCGGTCGTTGGTCATTTGCGGACGGCGCTATCTCGGCTCCGGCTGTGCGGTTGCTGTCGTTCAACTACCACTCACCGTTTCGCTGGAATTTTTCGCGGGCATTCTGGGCGAACTTCTGCGACGCCGCCTTAAGATTTGCGAGGATCTCGTCATTCGTTAGTCCAACAGTGTCGCGTGCTGCTCGGATGACCGTTTCGCACTCGTTGGTATCCATGAAACGAGCGGCATCCAGAATCTGCGGCTGCTCGTCTGGAGTAATGACGATAAACCCATGTTTGTCGGCATGAATCAGATCGCCGGGTGAGACCCTCCTTCCAAACACCTCGACGTCGCAGTTGAATTCGACTGGCTGCACGGCCGCATGCCCCACACACAGTCGACGAGCCAGAGCTTTGAATCCAGCATTCGTCATTTCATCAAGGTCTCGAATCCCACCGTCGGTAATAGTGCCGACACAACCAAGGGCTTTGTGAACGTTGGCATTGACTTCGCCCCAAAACGAACCGATAAGCCGAGGCTTATCAAGATCCTGAATCACTACGATTTTCGGCCCTGGAACACTGGCCAGATATCGTCGATAATCGGATGTTGCGTTCGGCTTTGTCGTGCGATGAGTTGCATTGCCTGGTTCCACTTTGAGTGTCACAGCATAGCCGACCATCGGCCCCATTTGTGGCATGAAGTCGCGAGTCTCCTCCAGGTTGACCGCGTCAGCGCAATGATCTCGTTTGGTGATTTGTTCCCAGCCGTTGTAAATAGTCGGCGTGTTCCAGCGTTTGAGTTGCAGGAGTTCAGAATGACTAAGAGTTCGTGGAGCGTTCATTGTGGGTGGTCCGCTAATCCGTCGACAACAAGGGTACAAAGTGAAACGATAACAGCCATTCGGTCATCTTGCATCCGGGTTGCCGCTGAATGATTCGAATAGGAGCCGTCGCGGATTTCGGTAGACGATTCCTATTTTGGAACTTTCGGGAGACCAAAGCTTATGCCGAGTTAACGACGATTGTGTTTTTTTGCCGGCCGCGCGGGGTTCCGATCACCACAGGATCGCAATCCCCAGCGCTGAGCAGAGGGCTGCCGCGATCCAGAAGCCGGTGACGATCTTGTTTTCGCGGACGCCCTGGAACACGAAGTGGTTGTGGAGCGGGCTGCACAGGAGGATTCGGCGGCGAGTCCGGCGATACCATGCCACCTGCAAAACGACGCTCAGCGTTTCGACGACAAAAACGGCCCCAATCAGAAAAAGGCTGAGTTCGATGCGGCACGCCAAGGTCGAGATCGCGAGGATTCCGCCGATGGGCAACGAACCAGCATCACCCATAAAGACCCTCGCCGGATGTCGATTGAACCACAGAAATCCCAGAGTGCTACCCGTCAGCGCTGCGCAAGTGATCGCAGCTTCGGACGACCACGACGGCACGGTTGAGACACTGGCATTGCTGGCTAAAATGACAGTCAACGCAAGTCCGGTGATCGCTGAACAACCTGCCGCCAGACCGTCGAGCCCATCGGTCAGGTTGACGGAGTTGGTTGTTGCAACAATCACCAGTGTCGACCACGGAAGGAAGAGCCAGGATGTTGAATTCGGCAATGCAACTCCCAAAAGTGCCACGTTGTGCTCAGAAGCGGCTATGGGATTCAGGCATTGCAATCCCATAGCGATGGCGAATGAAACCAGAATCTGAGCCAGAAACTTCTGTTGAACGGTAAGTCCTTTTCGAGTCGTCCGGAGCTTGATCCAATCGTCGTAACTTCCGATGGCCATCAGGCTAAGCGTGCCCCCGATGATGATCCACAGAAGGCAACTGGCCACGCCGATCTGCGTAACTACAGAAGCGAGAAACGTGCCCACGATGAGCACTCCGCCCATAGTGGGTGTGTCCTTCTTGGATGCATGCAGTTCATTCAACCGATTCGAGTCGCTGGCGATGCGTTCGCGAAAACGTGAACGCAGCCATCCGATGACAAACGGCCCCAGCACGAGCGACATAAGCAACGCGATGGCTGCTGCAGTCACAAGCTTCAGGCCGAGACGAGTCTCCTGGACAGCAAGATTCAGCTCCACCGAGCCAACGAATGTTGCAAGGTGATTCGACAGTTCCCAACCAACCACGGCTTACTCTGTCCTGCTGGCGGGAGCGTTCGGGTGAATCGAAATGATGGAATCCCGCGTGAAAAGCTCGATGGTGTTTTTCGCTGCAGTGTGAACACATCGGATCGGCCGCGAAATTGCCAGGGACTCTGATTTGCTGACCAGTTCTCCCGTCTTCCGGTTAATCAGAAGGATCTCCAGCGTTTCGTCCCGATCTTCGCGTTCTATCACCGTTTCGTCTCGTCGATGGCTCCACGCAACCAGCAAATCCGTTGGGTCGCCGTAGACAACAGGAATCACCGCGCTATTGACACGAGTGTTCCAGAGAACTTTTCCGCTGACAGGATCGAGGCACAAAAGTGGTCCAAAACCAAGACGAGGATCAACTCCGCGAAAGTTGTTGCGGAACATTCTGCGAGTGATGTCGTGTTCGTCGTCGAGTCCCACAAAAAGCTGACCGTCTCGCTCGAACGCTGTCATGCCGAGGACGATCCCCGTGTTCAAGTAGGAAGCAGCCGGAGTGCGAAACACGACCTTCCCGCGGTTTGTATCAATCAGTATCACCTCAAATGCGGCCGACACGGTCACAACAAGCCCGTTGGATAACACCTGAAACGACCGCTGGGAATTTGTGCGACTGACAACGATCGGCTCATCATCCGCCAATTCGTCCTTCCCACTCGCTCCGTCGAAGAGATGCAGCCGAGCAGTTTCGTCAGCGTACAACAGGCATCGACCAATCGCTTCTGTCTCGCCGAGTTTTCCAATGGCAAGTCGTCCGTTACCAAGTTGCTGTCCATCTCGCGTGCGAAAGCGTTCAAAGCTTTCACCATCGGTTCCCATAACGACTGTTACTTGCGCGTCTCCAAAAATTCGACGGACATTTTTTGCTGAATCCTCCGCTTCTGACAGATTCAACTGACGAATCCAAAGGTCTTGTCCGGTCAGCGAATGTGAACAGTGCAGTTCGTAACCGAAATGCCAGACGAAATGGTCGGCCCCAAGAGGCCCAAATTCCACTCGGCCTGGATCAGATAAAGATTGCCGAAAACGGCGACACCAAAGAGTCTGTGCTTTGCCCGGTATCACACAGGAGATCATCGCCAATTGATCCGTTCCTGCAATTGCGATCAAGCCGGGCGTGTCGCGACTGTTGTCGAGTTGTTGATGGTTCACGGTGTTTCGAGTGAATCCCACAGGAAGTACAACTCGATCGCGAATAGTGCCGTCGGTCATGTCCATGGAAATGACGACTGGCGGCTCTGATGGATCACCTTCGACCAAAGAAAATCGCAGCGAAACCCAATCTGGCAAGCAATGCAAATGCATGCCTCTCTCTGTTTCCCTCGCATCAAGGGAAGGCAGGCGAAAAAAGGACTCCACTTCGTAATCAAGCGGTTCCTGAATGCTTGATGTCAAGCCTGGCGACACATTCCCCGTATCAGACGCATCATCCGGCTGGAAATGCTGGCGGACCTCACCCAAAACATAGCCGGGAATCACGTCGAGTTCTCGCAGTTGCGTCAACACACCGTCCGGCTGCAGGGAACTCGTCATCTTTTTCCAGGTTGTCAGCACTGCCTCGGCCGCTGCGAATTCGCCAACAGAAATCAGGCGATTCACAAACTGCTGTCGCTGAGAGTCCGTTTCAAGCAGTGATGGAAACAGCACCACATCGTTTGCCAATTCGCGAAGCCGATGGTTGGAAAGCGACTCCGTTGCGGTCCTCGCGACGTTGAGGCTGCTGGCCGAACGATTGAACAGCACGTCAGCTCGCACTCGCCAGTTTTCGGCAATTGCCTGAGGCTTCGACCATCCAGAAAGCTGGACAAGTTCCTGCAGGTCGTCCTTCGACAGTTCCTGATCTTGCCGACTCATAAACGTCAGCATAGCGGCGCGCAGTTGCTGGTCGGTGGTCAAGTTCAGACGCGGCAGGAGTTGAACGTTTTCTGAGTCGAGCATTTCGCGAAGCTTCCTTGAATCGCTGGCCACCAGTGATGCCTCGGCCTGATCGCCCCATTGCTGCAGGGTTAGTTCACCCAACGCATGTTCGAACTGGGTGGTGAATTCAGGCTGCGGCGAGGCGGTTGACGACAGAGCAGCGGACTTGAGAAGCTTGTATGCGGCGTCGACATCGCCGTTGATCAAGTGAGCGCGTACTCGCAACATGACCTGATCGGCGTTCTTTTCTGTCAGAGTTTCCTCGCTGATGGAACTCCTAAGCAATGCGTCTGCTCGTGAGAACACGGCCAGTGAGACCGGAGTGGATGCACACAAAACATCATGATCGCTGGTGATCGCGCCAAAGTGGATTGCATCGTCTTCGGGTAGAAAACCCGAACGTCGTTGCACGATGCTACCCGTTGTTGTGTTTAGCGTCAGTAGTGTGCCGTCCTGCTGAGGAATCAGACAGCGGTCGCCGCGACATTCTGCTCGGCCGATTGCATGTTGAATGGGTACGACCCAATTCTGATCGCCAGTCTTTAGGTTAAGACTTCGACAATGTCTCTCACCGATCAAAATTATCTGCCCGTCGTTGATTCCGGCAATATAATGGTCCGGGCTTCCGCCGATCTCCCCTGGTCCGAACGCTCGCCGAGATGTCTGCCATTGAATTTCTCCCGACGTGGTATCGATGCCAACGACATTGTTCGATCGACTATGAACACAGACGACCATCGATTGATCAGCCACGGGAAGGCTAACGGCCCGAGATTCGATTGCTTCTTCGATGTCGTCCACCGGCATTTGGAATCCATTAAATGCGGGCGTGGCCGGTTGATCCTGGACGGCCGTGGCCCATTGCAACTGGCCGTCCGTCGCTCGAATGCCGACTAAGACTCCATCAGCCAGTGAGCAGACAACCATCGGCCCGCTGATCAGGCAAACGCTGGTCCTGGCTGCTTCGTCGGAAGACTCGGCAAACATACTTTGCTGTTCGTCGCTGAAGATCAGCGGCTGCTGCCAGATCAACCTGCCATCGCTGCGACCGAGACAACTCAGCCAATACTGATCCTTTTCGACCGACAGAACAAAAAGCTGCTGAC
Organism: Planctomycetota bacterium; assembly: GCA_031377305.1. GTDB lineage: Bacteria > Planctomycetota > Planctomycetia > Planctomycetales > Planctomycetaceae > SXXK01. Next base: position 7,661 of record JANMEV010000357.1, read on the forward strand.
CACGACCAACCGGCGGACAAAGAAAACGATGCCCCTTTAGCTGGTCTTGCTTGTCGTCCGTTTGATCGGACATGCGAACGACTTCAGCCTTGCCAAACGGTTCTGCTGATCCTGTAGCGGCAGCCGACTGCTTACGGTTGACCTCATCGCGAAGAGAGTTAATGGATGTCTCGGGAGTGATGGCCTTGTACGGAAATCCGCCCTGTTCACCGACAATCCAGGCGACGTGTGGCAGCCCGCCCTTTGCCGACTTCCGCAAAGCGACTAGTCGCGTGGCGGTTTTCCGAGGGGCAAGGGAATCGTCTTCGGCCAGGTTCATGATGACTGGATTGCCTGGGATCCGTCGTCGATGAATATCTCCAAAGGGATAGTGGCTGCGGAAGAAATCGAACTGATCGAGGAAGTACATAAACTCCTCGTCACAGGCGAGCAGCCCAAATGCGGCTGCCCCGGCAAGCGTCGAATCAGCGTCAGCACCAGCGTGCCGCATGGAATTGCCCAGATCCCCTTCTGCGATACTGTCACTGGGGGTTTCCGGCTCCGGAGTGAACGTGCTGGTTGGCAGCGACCACTGCTCCTTCCCCGTCAGACGGTCGAAAGCGATCAGGCGAAAAGGTGATCTAAGCACAATACTGTCATTCCAGAAGACTGGTCGCCAGTTACTGAACTCGCCCTGATTTCGTGCGAGCTCAGGAAGAAATGGCTCCATCTGCTGCCGCGCGGCTGGTTGCGGCGCGTCTGGAAAACTGGCGATCGATTCTTCCCACTGCCACTTCGGCTTTGGCCACGGTGGCGAAAGATCTCCTTTCTCGGGACTCGTTGTCAGTGAGAGTATTGCAGGGCTCAGCACCGTCGATGGTGCGAGCTGTAAATGGGCTTTGAGTGCTTCACACTGCTGCCGTTGGAATGACTCGTGGATGGTTCCGGAGCAGTCGCTTTCCAACTGGGCCAACTGCTGCTGGACTTCCTGCTGGCCTCCCTTGAGACACTGAATTGTCATCGAGAGGCTTGCCGCCGAGATCCCCGGTTCTGTCAGTGGAAAACTTCTGGCGACTTCCAGCAGCCAATCCGGATTTCCTGATGCGATTGCCGCTGCAAGCTGACCCTTCGCCGTGTTCGCTGCGGATTGAGACCACGTCCGCTGCAGCGCAGGAGGCATTTGACGAAGCCTTCTGATGGCTTCTGCGCGGATGCTTAATGCGGTACCCGTGTCGCCGTTGAAATCAAAAACATCGGCCGGAAAGGCGAAGATCTGCAGAAACGATTCAATTGCGGATTCGGACAACTGTCCGTTGCGGCCCACAACTGCAACCTGCAGCATTCCTTCCATTTCGCGAACGCGGATCAGCTTGTAAGCCAGAAACTCCGGAGTGCCATGCTTCGGAATCGGCTGAACATTTGCGTCGGTCGATTCCTGCTGAGATCCGCGTGACACACTGACAACCAATGTGGCCTGCAACAGCAGCGTCGCCAACAACAACCTGCAGATCACGCGTTGTTGCATGTTCAGGGCATCCGACGAAGAAGAAAAACAATGGGTCTAGAAGAATTCATCGTGGTGCATTAAATCGTCTTCCGTGACCAGTTCATAGTTACGTTCACGGAGGACTCGAAGAGCTTCTTCTTTTTCTGAAACGTAAATGGCCACAGCGCCTCGACCGTTTTTACGATACATCAGCGGATACACGTACTGGACATTCAGTTCGGCCGACATCAGGCTGCCAAGAACCGAGGTGTGCGGCTGGTTTGTATCCGGCAAAAGGACGCCGATCACGTCAGCTTCAAACATTGTGACGCCGGCAAACGTCAGAAGTTCATGGGCTCGCTCGTAGTTATCCACGATCACTCGCACCACAGCGCAGTCCGCGGAATCCAGAATGCTGAGCGCCACGATCTTCAGGTCATCTCGCTCGACTCGCCGCAAAAGATCATGCAGTGAGCCGACGCGGTTCTCGAGGAAGATGATGAATTGCCGAAGACACGGCCAGTCTCGACCGCGTGAGGTCGTGGGCGCAAGTGGCGAGTCGTTTCCAATTCCGGAACTCATTTTGAATCCACTCCTGTCGGGCATTCGGGGTCGTTACATTGGCAAGCGACGAGTCAGGCGTCGCAAGATCAGGCACTTTTGCGAAACGACTCGCGTCCGTCAATGATGGAGCTGGCATCAAATCGCTTCCCAAAGTAGCGAGCGATCGCGTTGGGATCACTCAAAACTTTTTCTGCACTGCCGGAAACCAGTACCTGTCCATCACAAATGATGTAACTGCGATCGGTAATTGTCAGCGTTTCTCGTTCGCGATGGTCGGTGAGCAGAATGGAAATGCCGCGGTCCTTCAATCCCTTAATGATATCCTGAATACTGTGAATCGTGACCGGGTCGATTCCCGTAAATGGTTCGTCGAGCAGGATAATTCGCGGCTCGCTGGCCAGAGCGCGAGCGATTTCGAGTCGTCGGCGTTCTCCTCCGGACAGTGATCCCGATCGTTGAGCTCGCTTGTCCCATAGCCCGAACTCCGAGAGCAATTGTTCGATTCGATTGGCGCACTGCTTTCGACTGAGTCCACGAAATTCAAGGATCGCCGAGATGTTCTGCTCCACAGAGAGCTTTGAAAAGATGCTCGTGTCCTGTGGAAGATAACCAAGGCCATAGCGAGCTCGCTGGTACATTGGCCAGACTGTGACATCCTGATCCCGCAGGATCACTCGGCCTTCGGTGGGTGCGATCAAGCCGCAAGCCATTCGAAAACTTGTGCTTTTCCCGGCACCATTGGGCCCCAGCAATCCGACGATCTCGCCCTCATTGACGTAAAAGCTGACGCCATCCACTGCCCGTTTACCCGGGTAGTCCTTGACGAGTCCCTCGCATCTGAGCAGTGCCATCGGAGAATCCTTCTCACAGGCGGTTGAAAATTGAAATCGGTCATCGAACGGAATGAGGAAACGGCGTTACTCCATCGATTCGCACCTGGATGGAGCAAAGTTCGAGATCTGTACTCTAACGAATGATCTTCATTCTGGAAATATTGGGGTAAAAAGGAAATGAATACAGCGGATACTGCGTGTCCTTTTCGACCTTTCCGTTGGGCAGATACCTGGAGTGGTTGATCAATGAAAAACCTCGTCCATCGTTCATAAATGGGACGCCGTGGGGCCAAAAAATGTACAAGGCTTCGCCGATCAGATCCTGTTCCCGAACCGCATAGCGATGGCTCATGATTCCCCGAGATGGGCGGCTTTCATAATCGAACAGGCGGCTATCCTTGCTTGCCGGCGAATTATCGCCAAACATCAGATACTCATCATCTGCCAGTTTAAACTCCTGCCCTTCTCCGAAGATCGTCTCCTGTTCTCGAACCTCTTCAGCATACTTTTGACCATACCGAACTGGGTCTCGCAGTAAAGATGAAATGTCTGAGTACGCTGTCTTTGGAACCTCAGTGATTTCTTCCCATGATTTGAGAGTCGGCTCGTCCAGAGACGACGCAACTGAGTCAGTGTTTCGACGTGGTCGCAAGACGTATTGATCGTTGCGGTAGTAAATGTCTCTCCGAATCACCAGGTTCGAAACGACGGCCTTCATTTCGTTCACCGCAATTCCAGCAGGAGCCAAATCCTGCGGTGTCGGAAGGTTGAGATCGCTCGAAGGAAATTCCGCATTGACTCCCAGCGGAATCAGCTCGTCATTGACCCAAAGGCAGATTCGATCGTCGACATTGGCAAAAACGAAATCATAACTGCCAACTCCCTTTACTGGCGTCTGAACGCTGGCAATCGTCTGGGCCTGAGCCGCAGCCTGGTCGGCAATGCCTTCGCTCCCGGTGGGGCGGACGACGATCTCTGCCAGCCCTGAAATGGGATCAATCTGACACTGAACCGTGCGGGCTCCCTCCACCAACTCAAGCACGAGCTGACTCTGGTCTCCCGCCGATTCGACGACGATGGTGCACTCAACCGTCAGGTCATTGCTCCAGTACAACTCATCGTCAAGAATGTTCTCGTAGTAAGAAGAGTTCTCGCCATCAACATTGAAGCCGCAGAAATCTGCAACAAGCTGTGGTTGCAGAGCTAGTTCCAGCTTATCCTCACTCTTCAAACGAAGCCAATGCTCATCCGACGGTACGAGATGACGGTAACGCAGCCACTGCAGGTCGGCGGCTTTCGCATCGACGGAATAAGTGCGAGCCTCAGCGTCGGCTGTCCAGGCATTCGCGACCCTTGGCCAACCGCCCATGTTGGTGTCAGATGCCGTCCATGCTGATGGCACCCAGCGTTCTTCGGCCCCTGCGTTCAGCAAGGCCCGCGGTGGATGCCGATCGTCGTAGACCAGTAACTGAATATCTCGCTGCTTCTCGGGATCCGCTTTGCGTTGAATCACCCATGGTTCGGACGTCGAGCGTCGAACCTGGATATCGCCCTGTCGAATCCGCAGAATCTCCCCCGGCAGTCCGACGAGTCGCTTGATGTAGTTGATACTGGGCTCTTCAGGATTCTTGAAGACAACGACGTCAAACCGGTTGTACTTTGAGACTTCTTTGTTGACCACAATGCGGTCACCATTGAAAGCCGGCGCGCTGTACACGTTGTTTCTGTGGCGACAGTTTGGACAAAGCGAATTGACAAATCGCCGAACGACGATGCCTGTTTCCTGATTGATTTCCTGGCTGGCACCGATTGTGTAATCCAATTGACATGCTTCACATTGAACCTCTTTGTGACGGCCATACAAAGTCGGCGCCATAGATCCGGTTGGGATAACGAACATCTCCGCTTCAAATGTCTTGAATACGAAAGCGAGTATGAACGCGATCGCCACCGCTTCAACAGTTTCGCGAATACCTTCCTGAGGTTTTTGGCTGTTCTTAAGGTCCTTCGGCGCGGCCGGGGTGGATTCTGGTGCGTCTGTTTTTTTGCGGCTGGATGTCATGAACGAAGTTCCCGGCAAGAGCTGAAACAGAGACACATTGAATGAAAGCGGCCGCGGAAATTGACCGCCAGGATGCGTTGTCAACAGGGAGCCGCGAAAACATCGACTCCAGAGCCCCGTTGTTCGCAACTGTCACCCAATTCCAGGCGATTTCCTTAACGAATATATCGAATTCGGGACCATTCGGGTATTCGAATTGGCCATTGTTGGCCACCCAAATCCAGAACGCCGGGCCGAGACGGCAGATGAACGAGGAATGGTTTCCCAATCAACAAGCGATGCGGCACACACGGATTTGGCCAGTTTCTGCTGTCCGACGACACCGGACTGTTGTCTCCCTGGACAAAATACGAGCCTGCGGGGACGAGGAATTCCGACTCGATCGCATTTCGACGTTTCCCAGGGGTGTAGAAAACGTCGCGAAACATTTCCAAATCAGTGACTCTCACACCGTCCCCCGAAACCCCGAAGGCCCATCGCTTTTGCTGTTCCAGTCGAATTGCGATCGCCGTCGCTTTGGCTGCGTCCATTTTCTGACCTGGGGCAGTAAAGACACTGGCTTCCAGTGTTTCTTCTGGTGACTTGTCGGTGTCGACGGGCAAAGGCTCAAAGCATGGCCGACCATTGATCGCGACGACAATTTGCCGATCGAAATTTGAAACCTCCAGCAGCAGATTTTCTTCGAGCGGCGTGTTCGCGTCAGAAATCACGTTCCGGCCATAGCTTCCCTTTCTAAGAAGGGTCTTGTCGTCCAGAGAAATCAGATCTACCGTGTTGTTCTGAGGATGTACGATCAACCCAAACGTTTGCGACTCCACGGGAATCTGAACGTGAAGCGATCCGGGGCTTTTCGACCACTTAAGATTCGTCCGTAGCATCAGATCGCCAACGACATACTCGGGTGACAACACAAGTGCGTTATAACCATACCGATCTGTGACGGGAGCCAGATGCGACAACGCGGCCAGTCGATGAACGGCACGACGGAAGGACTCAGTCGTCGAATGTTTCACCATGTCTCTTTGAAGCTCGTCGGGCATCACACCCTCGCACCGCAACACCTGGCGATCCTCGTCGTAGTCAACTCGTCGAGACCACGTGATCGGCACGGCATCAAAGTCGGAAACGAACAGCTTCCAATCGATCAGTCCCTCGTCGGCCGACAATGGGGTCTCCGACACGTGGTGACCACCAAACCATCGCCAGCTTCGAAATCGGATCCACTGAATTGGATGACCCAGTTCGCTACGATCACCCTGTTCGCCGCGACCGTGTGAAACGTCATCCTCAGGAGTCGATTGGGAACCGTCATCGGCGAGCGAAACATCGCCCGCTTCGAGCTTCAGATTGCCTTTGTCCGCGACCCATCCGTCATCCAGATCCCACGGAATCTGCCATTCCTCATTGTCTGCCAGAAAGTGCAGATTGCAGACAGGAATGCGCATCCACTGCTGTTGTTCATAAGATTTTCGGGCAATCGTCTCGTTGATGTAGACGTCGCCGTTGATGATGCGAATGCGGTCGCCCGGCAAGCCGACCACTCGTTTGACGTATGCTTCCTCAGGCGACGCTGGGTTTCGAAAGACGATTGTTTCCCAACGATGCGGCGGGCGAAGATCGTAAACGTGCTTATGGACGAGAAGCTGATCGCCGTGGCTGTTGGGCACGCCGGCAACATCGATGTCGATCTGACCGCAATTTGGGCACGTGGCGTAGCGGCGTGTCTCATCCAGTGCGCTGATTGTCCCCTTCCCCGGATCGACCGAATCATCAAACGAGACTCCGAAAGCAAAGCTGAACTGGCAGGTCGGACACTCAATTCGGCGATGAAATCCGAGCAATCCCGGAGCCATTGAGCCGGTCGAAATCAGGTACCCTTCCAGGACAAAGGCTCGAATGATGATGACCGCAATGACAAAACAAATGGCCCGATCGATGGCACTTCGCAACCATCGTCGATCAAATGAATCGTCATGAGAAATGCGGCGAGACATGAAGGGGATTCACGGCGTTCGACCGCGATGCTAAAGCCTAATAGGTTTTCGTTCGAAATAGATTGTTGATACGAACTGCTGATGCGGTCCATCTAAAAAATCGACTTCCGTCATGGCAGTTCTGCCGCTCAGGCTTCAGAGACCCACCGGAAAATCAGGTACCGCCGCCAGACTCGCCAGCAAGAGTTCAGGAGTGAAGCTTTGTTAACGTCGGGGCGTTTCTTTCAATTGCCATTGTGTCAGCTATAACTTCAACAATCGTCGTGCCGCCAGAAACGGCCTCAATGAACGGTGGGCTTCGTTACTTAGCATAACGAATCGCGGCCATCTCTGAAATTCGCATTTTCTCAGCGTTTTGTAGGTTCGGCTGAGGTGGGATCCATTTTTTCAGGAACATGATCGTGCTTAAAAAGACATTCGCCGTATTTTTATGTGCCTCGCTGGCATACCTCGCCTACTCGGCGGCCATAGGAACAGCGTCGGGTTCCAGCGAGCGTGGCTCAACGGCATCGACCATTCAGGCGGCTTCTCAGAAGGACCGCGACGTCCATCAGGTGTTTGTGGACGAATGCGTGCAGATCACGCCCGGGAAGGATTCGTTTCCGGCCGAGTTTCAAATGGGCGGCCTTGATGAAGGGCCGCTGGCGGTTGCTTCCAAAACTGTCTCGATGACAGTGCCATTCCGTATTTGCAGGCACGAAGTGACGCAGGAACTTTACAGAAGCGTGATGCGTTCAAATCCCAGTCGATGGCAGGGAACGAGGAATTCTGTGGAGATGGTCGCCTTTGCGGATGCCGAACGATTCTGCGAGTTGCTAACGGCCGTTCTGAAGGAAAAGAACCTGATCGACAAAAATGAAATTGTACGTTTGCCAACAGAGGTCGAGTGGGAATACTGCTGCCGCGCTGGGACGAAGACTCGCTATAGCTTTGGCGATTCCGCAACGTCCGATGGCGACAAGGGCTCCAAAGCCACCATTCTGGACGACTACGCATGGCACACTGGCAACGCAGCCGGAAACGATCCCGCGGTCGGAGTGTTGAAAGCGAATCCATGGGGCTTGTACGACATGCATGGTTACCTCTCGGAATTCGTTTCCGACCCTGCGTCGCCTGTACCCAACGGTGACCGCATCATTCGCGGTGGCTCATGGCGAAATCCGCATTCTCAACTAACGAGCACCTATCGAAGTTCATGCCCTCACGATGATGCCACCGACGCAATTGGCTTCCGATGCGTAATCGCTGAATCCACGACCAAGCCGTGACACAGCGACGCTCAATGCTCGATTAGTTTTTCACCAGTGGCAGACAGAAAAGAAAACCATGAGCCTGAGGCGCTAGCCGATTCGCTCGCAAACAATCGGCTTACGGCTCAGGAAAGTGGGATTGATCCGCCCGTCTCTATCGATCGCCGAATGATACGTAAGGAAAGCCGAAAAAGATTGGCAAGCTTCGCATTCACGCGTGCACTGCGCGACTGTTGCAAATTGAATTGCGTATTCAAATTCCCGCTAAAACTTGATTGATTCGGCAATCATCTCCACGTCGACTCGGTACTTCACCAGATCTGTGCCATCCTTGAATTCGCACGTTAGAGTGACCTTGCCCACCGGTGTCGCGATCATATGGTAAACTTGATCCGGCCTGGAATTCGCTTTCCCATCTTTTCGATACAGCTGTCGAAACGTCGGAAACCCGGCTGTGATGACTTTGACATGCTCGTAGCTCTTTTTCATCTTACTACGAGCCTCATGAGCGGCTTCCACGACTGTCTCGGCGGTTTCGCCCGCACCATAGGCGGTCAGTTGTAACGTCACAACAGCTTTTGCTGCCGGGTCGGCTGGCCTGGCAACGACGCTGGCCCCTTTCGTTTCGCTCACCCAGCCCGGCGGAATTCCGTAACGAAACCCCGGCCCCTCACATTCTGTTAGTTTGGTCTTTTCCGGCATCTTGAAGCCGACCAAATCTTGAAACTCAGGCTCCTGCTGACATCCGAATCCCAATGCAAGCAATGACAAAAGAATGATCCGGTGTGTTTGCGACATGTTGACGGTTCATCCTGAGGAGTTCATCCACTGATCGTACATCACCAACAACGCGGCGAAGCGTCCAATGCAGATCATAGCTGGACAGCCCATATTCGCAAAATCGCTGAATTCTGGATCGTCAGCCGAACCGTGCCGGCGTATTGTTGTGCCAGTCCTTCGAATGCTTCAACCGCGTAATTGTGGCCTTTCAACACCTGATGTTGGGGTGGTGACAGAACCGTTTTCGCCGACGGAGCGGCGAATCTACGTAAGCGAGCCGCTCCGTCGACTCGGACCAGGCCCAAAGCTCAGTCGTGACAGTTGAACTACGAACTGCTGCCGAAAGGAACATGGCGGTTCTCAGACCGTCGCATAACAAGGATTTGCGACACGCGAGTGAGACGCACCATCAAGATCAGCCGCGCCCGACCAGGCTTTCGATCGTTAGCCGGTCCAGCTGTTGCCCGCTGAACTACAGACGCGATCGAATTGCATCAAGGGCCTGTTGAGCGCTGGATTTTACTGAAAAGTCATTGGAGGACGCCAGCTTTTCGAGCAGCGAGACGCTCTTCTCCGTGCCGATCTTCTTCAGCACTTCAAACAGCTCATTCCTTGCCGAACTGTCACCAATCTTTTCGATACTTTCCAGAACCGCAGGCTCCACCGGAGCACCAATTGATATCAGAGATTCTTTAACATCTGTTCGCACTGCGAAGTCCGTTATCGACATAATGATTGTCGGATAGTCGTCTTTAGAACCGACTCGAGCCAAAGTCCTAATCGCACGACGCTTGGCGTCATGCATTAAACCGTCTGAGTCGGAAAGAACGTCCTTCAGTTCCTTGATGTTCATTGCCGTTGCCCAGTGACAAAATGCTTCGGTGGCGGATTTCTTGACGAAGCCGTTGCTGTTCTTCATGTGGTTCTTAGCAACCTTAATGACGTCGTCGCGCTTTTCTTCAACGATGGCGATCGTACCCAGTTTCGAAAGCGGTTGACTGGCCTGAATGCCACCTTCTGCCTTTCTGATTTCGGCGATGAGATCTTCGACCAGCTTCGGATTGGCGACCGTTTTTTCGTCTTCCGCCTTCTTGCGGCTGTCTTCCGCCTGCTTCGCAAACTGCTCACGTTCGCGTTTCACATCATCAGGGTTCCGAAGCGTGTAAGTGACTTTCACGGGGATTTTTGCAACCCCGTCGTCGTCGGTTTGTTCAACCGTCCCCAGATACTCCAGCGCCGATGGCATTCCCTGAACCGTATCGAAGGTAATCGTTCCGGTTCCGCGTATGACAATGTAGGGCTGATTGTTCGAACGTGTCGCCGTATATTCGTAGGATTTCGTGATCGAGATTTTGTTGTTCAGTGCTTGTCCGACGGCGTAGGAAACTCTCTCCACCGCGGGAATCTCTTCAACAACTTCATCCTGATTTCGGCCTCCGAATCCAGGCGGGCCGAATCCGGGCGGCCCAAAGCCTCGCATGCGGCCTCCGAAACCTGGCATCCTTCCAAACGGACCGTCGTCGCGCTTGATGCGTTGCAGCGTTGATTCCTTCTCGACCACCCATTGAGATTCTGAGTATGCGTCGAGTGGTTCAAGGAAGAAGACGCCCACGGGACCGAGCACCGCCGGTAGTTGTTCGGTTCCCTGAAACTCGAGGACTTCTCCCAGGGCATTGACGGTCAGCTTTCCATTATCACTGGAATGAGACGGAAACGACGGTCCTCGAAATCCGCCGCCGCGCATCGATCGCATGGGATTGGTGTTCTCGGAAAAATTGGCGTTAAATGTCACATTGAACATCTTGCCGCCACTGTTTCCCCACACCTTGATGTAGGCAACCGCTGGAGTCACGCGACGAGCCACTTCCGGGCCAGCCAGTTCCTGACCTCGACCAACGACCGCGAGTTGTAATCCAGTGGTGGAAGCCAGATCTCGCAACTGGTTTACCGGTGCCGCAAAGCCCACGGAAGTCACCGATGAACCCGACAGCTTCGCACTGGCCACTCCAATGACCTGTCCGGCTCCGTTGACGACAGGCCCGCCGCTGTTACCAGGATTGATCGAAGCATCGATCTGAATTCGCTGGCCTCGTTGTTTGTCCTGAATAATCCCGGCGATGGTTCCCGTGGTGACCTTCACGCCGGTCCCGAGAACATCGGAAAGCGGATAGCCGATCGCCCGCACAGACTCCGCTAGTTGCACGGCATTTGAATCCGCCAGTGGAAGCACCGGAAGACCGCTAGCATTGATGCGAATCAGGGCCACATCGGACTTTGCGTCAATGGCGATCACAGTTGCCGGATAGGATTGTCCGGAAAGATTGACTACCATCCGCTTCGCGCCTTCGACCACGTGAGCACAGGTGGCGATGATTCCGTTTTCCGCGACGACGAAGCCGGTTCCCGAATTTTCTTCATCATTCACAACGCGATTGGAATCGCCCTGAACGTTGTAGGAACACATTCCGGTCGTCGTGACAGCGTCGTCGCCCGAACCTTGTTCGACCGAGAATTGATACATGTACTCTGCACCCGGCTTCCAGTGATAACGAAGCTTGCGAGCATCGCCACTGAGTGCCGCCGTCGCCGGTGGCACTGAACCAGGTACCATTCCGCCGCCCGGGTTGGCCGAAACGTTCGGCGGTGCGGCTGCGATCCCCGTGTTTCCATTCGCTCCGTTCGGAGTTACTGGCGTCGTTACTCCGGCTGGCGACGATTCACCCGCGTTTGGAGTTGCCGCTGCAGTGCCGGACGCAGTACTCGCTGAGGCAACAGCCTGGGTTCCCTCAGATCCGCTGCCCGTGGGCGGACTTGCGTCACCGAGCATTTTGAAGATGGCGAACGCAGCGACGCCAAGAATGGCGAAGATACCTCCTGCCGCTACTCCAAGAATCAGACCTCGATTGTCTTTCTTCGGAGCTGCAGACCTTCGCGGCGGAGCCTGTGCATAACTGTCGTACGGGTCCTCGTAGGATGAGGTGTTCCACGAATCGTCGGCGTCCTCTTCCTGTCGAACTTTCTTCTTCGGCGGCTTCGTCGGTGGAGCCTGCGAAGAACTAACGGTCCTCTGCGGTTTCGCGGCGGGTGCAGGAGCCGAGACCGAAGCTCGCTTCGGCGGCGCAGCGGGTGGTTTACTCGCTGCAGGAGTTGGCCGCTTCGCAGGAGCAACAGGCGAGCTGTCAGGCGGATCGACCGCTAACTGTTCTCCGCATCGAGGGCATTGCAATGTAATCGTGGTCGTTGATTCACGGACTCGAAGCTTCGTTAGGCAGCCTGGGCATTCAACAATTTGGTGACTCATCAAATCCACTCCGCACGGAACTCGACCGGGCGGCCGACCAGTCGTCAGCGAAGTCGCCACCCTTCACAGCATCTTCGGCGTAGTGTGATCAGGTGTCCCTTAAATTGCGAGCAAATTGAGAGCCTGCACGAAAACGTTCAGAAAAAATTTGCTGCAAAATTCAGATTGGAGTTCGCTGTCCACCGCCTGCCACCGTTAAGACATTCCCAGCCTTTTACCGTCTGCTGATGACGCGGTTCATTCCACAACACGGCGTCTTGTTGAAGCACGCCACCGTTGCGCCATCGATCGGCTCCTGGGCAAAACAATACGCTGTTCGTAGTCCTCAAAGTAGACTTACTCTTCCTGCCAGACGATGCTATCCGTCTTGCAGATTAACAAACAGCCTTTGAGCCTAACTCGTCCCGAAGCCTTCCGGTGAGTCTATGCAGCTTTTGACGCGAATGAAAAAGAGAATGCAGTCGATCCGACTGACTCGTCGCAACGTGCTGCGAACTTTTTGGCACGTGGGCATCCTGCTGCCGTTTGCCTGGGGAGCCTGGCTCGTGCTCGGTTGGCCAGCGGCCATTGAGATCTCGCGCGAGACGACTCGGCTAACCTCGCCCCTCACTGAAGACAGCCGCTATGTGGACTATGTGCAGGCAATCCGCAGCAAGCTACCCCCGTGCACGGCCACGTCCTGGCAGACCGATGATCTTGGAAAATTCGTAGCTCCGACGATCGGATTCGGCCCATTCCCTCAGTATGTCGATCTGGAAGCTTCTCTCCGAAAGCAGTTTTCAGAAACGGAGCTGTCGGGTGTGTTCGATTCGGCGCAGCCGTTCTCAAGGGAATCACATCCGGAACTTACTGCTAACGTAGACTCCAACTTAAGGTGGTACGAACTCCTCATCGTGACCGAATCCGGTTTTACGTTTATTGATTTTGGAACTCCAGCTCCCGGAAGTCGCCTCGTGGCGGGCGACATCGGACTGCCGATGGCGGGCAACCATCGCACAGTCTTTAGACGACTTCGTTTGCTGGCCCGACATCAGTTTGGCAGTGGCGAGTCGGAAAAGGGACTCGTAACGGTGATGAAGATGCTCGATATAGCCGACCGTGAATCAAGGATCGGTTACATCATCGATGAGTTGGTTGCCAACAGCATTGAGGCACAAACTCACGAGACACTATGGTACGGAATCCTCCATCAGTCGTCCCATGACCTCGCACTGTTGCAGAGGGTCACGGAGATGCCTGTCGATTCTAAACGACATCTAGTTGCGGCAAAGCTCTGGGACACAAACTCGCGATACATTCTGCTCGACGCACTTCAGGAAGGTCATCGCACGTCCGCATGGGATTGGCGAAAACCGATCACTGGACGGTTCGCGAAGTTACACGCCAGCCTACTACGGAATCGGACAGACTGGAATGCAGCCATGCGATTTGCTAACCAGTCGATTGACGGGATTGTTGAGGCGATGCACACACCGTCGCACACAGCTCGCGTCAAAGCCGTGGAACTTGTTCTCTCAACCCAAAAGGAATCACTGGATTCAGATGCTTTGCAGCGTTACGCCGACGATTCTTCGTTTGCGATAAAGCTGGCCGATCCAACACCCTTCGTATGTTCTGAGTGTCTTTCACTGTTGGGCAGTTGGGAGTGTTCGGCGATCCGTCTTTCCGAAGCGATCGCCAGAACCACCAACACCGCCAGCGCCACTCACATCGCCGCACGACTGGCCGCGTGGCGGTTGAAGACCGGCGAGTTCCCGGAGCGACTTGACGAATTGCTCCACATCGAAGGATTTCCCGAGCCGCCCGCAGACGTTTTGCAGGATGCCTTCGCAGACGCACCGTTCCGCTACTCGCGAACCCCGGACGGATTCATCATGAGTTCCGTTGGGCCCAACGGTATCCACGATTCTCAAATCAGCGATGCAAGCCACGGCAATGAAGAGCCCAACACAGACGACCAGGTCTGGCACTGGCCTCCACCAAAACTGCCGTCGCTCGACGTGGCGAAATCGATGAAGTAGCCATCGAACTGGGCATCGCCATGTTCTAATCAGCTAACGTCTGCGTTTGCCGTCTAACTCAAAGCCAAGCGCCCGTTGGAATCTGCAAACGATTCAGTGCTGGCACCGAACTGATTCAGCATGCTCACATACAAGTTGGACATCGGCTGTGACGGAGCCTTCAAGAATCGTCCCGTCTGAATCGCGCCGCCAGCGCGACCTGCGAGGATCACAGGCAGGTTGTCGTGCGAATGTTTGTTTCCGTCAGCGATCGCTCCGCCGTAGACGATCATCGAATTGTGCAGCAGCGACTTTCCGTCGACATCGGTCGTCGATTCCATCTTCTCCAGAAATCGGGCGAAGCGAGACACATAGAAGCGATCAATCTCACCCACTTTCTTTGCCAGTTCCGGCTCCTGCTGGTAATGAGTCAAATGATGATGGCCTTCGCGAATTCCAATTTGAGGAAACGTTCGGTTACTGCCGTCGTATGCCAGCAGCAATGTCGCCACGCGAGTACTGTCGGTCTGAAACGCGACGATCAGCATGTCGTACATGATGTCAATGTAGTCAGCAAAGTCGGCCGGGATTCCCGCAGGAGTCCCCTGTTCAACATCGGGAAGCTTGTTGTGTGCTTCCGCCGCTTTCAGCCGCAATTCCATGTCACGAATGACGCTGAGGTACTCATCAAATTTGTGCCGATCGTCAACGCCGATGGAACGCTGCACGGACGATGCTTCTTCCAGAACGAAATCGAGCACACTTCGTTGCGTCTTCTGGCGCAGTTCGTAGTTTCGACGACGCTCGGTGCGATCTCCTGAACCAAACAGCCGCTCGAAGACAAGTCGAGGATTCGCTTCCGGCGTCACGGGCGTCGTGGGAGAACTCCATGCCAGATTGTACTGGTAAGCACACGCATATCCTGAATCGCAGCCTCCGGAATTCCGAATCACGTCTGACGACAATTCCAGGGACGGAAAGCGAGTCAGATGTCCGGCCTTCTGAGCCGCCATCTGGTCGACGGAGACACCGACAAAGATATCATTCCCAGCCGTCTTCCTCGCGCGAGCCCCAGTGAGAAATGTCGCGCTCGCGCGAGCGTGGTCACCGGCACCATCGCGGCCGGCAGTGGCGTTTTCGTGATCCAGTCCACCAATCACCTGAAAGTGATTCTTCAACGCAGCCAACGGCTCCATGCTGCTGTTGAGCTGAAAGTCTTCCGTGGGAAACCAGTGCTGCTGCTGAACTCCGTTGGGAATCGACATGAACGCCATCCGCAACGGAGCGCCGCTGGCTGTTGTCGCCAGCCCCGCTGCGGTCGTCTCCTGTGATGCCAGAGCCAGTCGCGGCTGCAGCGACATCAATGCAGGCATAGCGACGGAAACACCAACTCCACGCAGAAATTTTCGACGGCTAATGGTCATGGGAGGCTCGGAATGAAATCGAAGGAAAGTTGAAGAGGCGGGACAGCTTCTGAATCCACTGCCGGAAGGATTGTACCGATCATGGCTGCAACGCGACACGTCGTTTCTGAAACGGAGCGGAATTCACGATGCCCTCAATCAGCTCGTTGAACTTGCCGTCACTTTGCTGCAGCCGTGCGACAATCAAATCGACACTGTGTTCGTCAGTATATTCCAAGCCGCGCCCGATGGCGAAGATCAGCATTTTCTGGCTCAGACAGCGATAAAAATCAGTCGCCCGGTTTGTACGAAGGATCTTTTTCAGGTCTCGCACGTCCTTGAAGGTCTCCCCTGAGATCAATTGCCCGGACGCGTCGATCGCCTGCCCGTTTTCGTCTGATCTCCAGGTGCCGAGCGCTGAAAAATTCTCCAGAGCCAGCCCCAGTGGGTCCATTCTGGAATGACACGACGCGCACAATGCCGATTCGCGATGGGCGGCCAAAAGCTCGCGAAGCGTCGGCTCGCGGTCGCCAAACTTCTTTGCTGATTCATCAAGGTCCGGAACTCCGGGCGGCGCGGGAGGTGATGGCGTGCCGAGAAGATTCTCCAGCACAAACAAACCGCGTTTCACCGGCGACGTGCGAGTCGGATTCGAGGTCACCAGCAGCATCGATGCGTGTCCCAGAACACCGCCACGAGGACTGTCTTCTGGAAGTTCGACTCGCCGCATTTCTTTGCCGTCGACGTCCGAAATACCGTAGTGTTTCGCCAGCACTTCGTTTAGAAAGGTATAGCGACTATCGAGCAGATCCAGCAGGCTGAGATTTTCTTTCGCAATATGCTCGAAGCAAAGCTCTGTCTCGCGCCGCATGGCCCGCTTGATCTCATCGCCATACTTGTCGGACAACTCACGCAGCTCACGGTACCGTGCTCGGGCTTTTTCTTCCTCGGGTGGCAGCTTTTCATCAGGAGCCGGGCGACCACGCCGACGAAACTGAGTACGCAGATCTTCATATTCCTTTCGATGTCCAAGCACAGCAAGGGCGTCGACGTTCGTTTGTATAACGTCGCGAGTTCGCAACCACTGTCCGACGAAGTTGCCGAGAAACTCTTTCGACCGATCGTCCTTCAGCATTCGTGTGACCTGCGACGACAGCTCACTCCGCAACTGACCCTTATCGGCCAACTCAAACAATACGTCATCCGGCATGGTCGACCAGAGAAAGTATGACAGTCGCGATGCAAGTTCATATTCACTGACATCGACAAACCGCTGATTCGTTGAGATCCCATCCGCTTCCTCCACGCGAAACAGGAACCGCGGTGATGCCAGCACGGCTACCATCGCCTCGGCAGCGCCCGATTCGAAGGTGGAATCTGGTTGCTCCCACGCGGCCTCACAAATTCCCACCAGCCGCTCAACCGTTGTCGAATTCACCGGACTTCGGAACGCTCGAGTTGCAAACTTCTGCAGGACTTCCTTTGAGTACGCCCGTCGCTCTGCTGGATCCACAGGCGGTTCCGCGCGAGTGAAGAATCGTTCGTAGCCGGGCGGATGCTTGTCGCCGACTGCACCATGCGGCCCTTCGACACTCACGTTGTCGATTTCGAATGTCACGGATTGGCCATCTTTCGGTTCCGGTGCGTCGGCGGTTGGTTCCGGCTTGACAGGAGTCAGCTCGAACAACAAGACATGCTTTCCAGCGGACCAGTTCTCGACGAACTCGGACTTCATCAGCTTGTTTTCGTCCCAACCGAACTCGTTGCGACTGCGTTCATGGTCGTCCACTTTAAAGACGACGTTGTAACGAGCCGGATCGAATTCGAACGAACCATGCAGACGCACCTCGTTGCGAATCGTGTACGTTCCATCCTTGTCAACTTCGACGAACTTCATGACGCTGGCGGCTTCTTTGCCAGAGATTCGATCGCCGTCCAGATTCTTTTCAAAGTCGCGGAACTCTCTGCCCGAAATCCGCTTAGCCGGTGGAACCCACGTGATCCTGGGCACAGCCTGAGCCACGATGCCCTGCGCAGCGCGAAGATATTTCTCCATCAGCAATGGCGAAAACGTCAACGCGTCGCCGACGTTGTCGAATCCAAAGCCGGAATCGTCCGGTGGGAACAACAAGGTGGCGTCATATCGGATGCCCATCAAGTCGGAAATCGTATTTCCATACTCCGTGCGATTGAGTCGACGAACCGAACTACGGCCTGGATCAATGTCTTCCGAATCGATGGCTAAAGCACTGAATTTGATCCAGCGAATGAGCGTCTCAAGCTCTTCCGGCGACAAACGCGGTTCATCCGGCGGTGGCGGCATGACGCCCGCTCGGACATTCTTCAGCACGTTCCACCAAACGGCCGGATTCTGCTGAGCCATCGCGTTATTGGAGAACTGATCAAGGATCAGGTCCCCTTCAGACGCTCCATCGCCGTGACACTTGTAGCAGTGAATCTTCAGGATCGGTACGACAGCCGCTTCGTAGTCAGGAATATCTTCCGCGCCCGTCACGTAGCCCCGCATCGCGACAATCAGTACAGACACAATCAACCATTGAACCGAGTGAATCATTTGCCAACCCGCACAGTCAGTCATCCATTGGGATTTTGTGAATCGCTGCAGGCAATTCGACAACACCCGCCACTCTACGAAGCCCATCGATCGAGGTCAATTCATGATGCCATAGTCGATAGATTTGAGAAGATTCCGGAATTCCGCAGCTTGTCGATAATCTGGAGTCAACGCTGCGGGGCTAAGGATCCAGATCTCTCACTTCAGAGATCATTGGATTCCGGCAATCGCAGGAGTGCCTGACTGCAGGAGGCTGTTGAAAAGTCCTCTAAGGTAGTCAGGCTATTTGCCGAGGATGCCTTGTGGATTTAGTAACCACGGAACGATCCGGTTCGTGCTGGATCACGGCCAGGAATCCAGAGCTTGCGTTATCAGTCGCCACTCGACATCGTCGCGCGGCTCGACTTCGCGATTGGAAAAGTCGTACCGCTTCGCTTGGTTAAATTGCACCATTCGGATGGTGTTCGGAAAACACAAACGTCGCATCACACGCTTTGCAGCGGTATGTCGTGATCGAACCCTGAACCTTGTCCTCGAGTTCTGGAATCAGCTGCAACGCGAACCAGGCACGACATTTCAGGCACACCCGAAACAAGCCGGGCTGTGCTGGTCGCGGAAGAACTCGATTAGGCACTGAATGCTTCACCATGGTTGAAACCGACGATCACTAAACAAATGAGCTCACGAAAGTCGCGACAGGCTGAGAAACAAAACTGCGTTGCAGCGCCCAGTGTACCAACACAGCACAATCAACTTCTACCCAGCGCAACATGCTGCAATAACATATGGGTTCAGCCAACCCGACTGGCAATGAGGATCAGATGTTCAAACGAGAATTTCCTGAATGACATGGCCATGCACATCGGTCAGTCGGCGGGCGAGTCCGTTATGTGTGAACGTCAACTTTGTATGATCCAGTCCAAGGAGATGCAGAATGGTGGCATTGAGATCGTGAATCGACAAGACGTTCTCTACCGCTTTGAAGCCCAGGTCATCCGTGACTCCGTGACTGACACCGCGTTTGACGCCAGCACCGGTTAACACGGCCGTGAAACCGTTCGGGTTATGATCCCGACCAAACGCACCCTTTTGGAACATTGGCATTCGGCCAAATTCCGTGCACCAGACAACCAGCGTCTCTTCCAGTAATCCTCGCTGCCGAAGATCTCGAATCAAAGCGGCTGAAGGCTGATCCATAATGCGACCATGGATGTCGTACTGGTCTCGCAGAGCCGAATGACCGTCCCAGTTCAGTCGACCCGCGCTGGCGTAGGCTCCGTTAAAGAGCTGGACGAATCGCACGCCTTTTTCAATCAGTCGACGTGCCAGAATGCAATTCCGAGCATACCCGGTTTTGATCGGATCGTTCGGATCATCCGCGCCGTACATCTTCAGCACGTGATCAGGTTCGGTCGACAAATCACTGATCTCAGGAACCGATAACTGCATCTTTGCGGCCAGTTCATAGCTGGCAATTCGAGCTGCCAGATCAGAATCCCCTGGATTCAGTTTGAGATGTTCCTCATTGATCATCCGCAGCAGATCACGAGCGGCAAGGTCTTTACGGCCACTGATCACAGCAGGTGGATTAAGGTACCTGATTGGTTGGCTGGAATTGAAAGCGGTTCCCTGAAACACGGCCGGCAGAAATCCCGGCCCCCAGTTATTCACACTGGCCTGAGGAATACCTCGTGGATCTGGTATCGCTACAAATGACGGCAGGTCCTGATTTTCACTGCCCAGTGCGTAAGTAATCCAGGAACCAATACTTGGGAAGCCGTCCTGCACGAATCCGGTGGAGAGAAAATTCTCAGCGGGCCCATGAGTGTTCGTCTTGCTGGTCAACGAATGCACGAACGCAAAGTCATCAACCTGCTGAGCCAGATGCGGAATCAAGTCCGACACCATCTTGCCCGACTCTCCGTATGGCCGAAACGCATATTGAGGTTTCGCGAGGTTTCCAGCCGGGCCCTGAAATGTCACCGCCGGACCACCAGGCATCGGCTTTCCGTCCTGTTTGATCAGCTCCGGCTTGTAGTCCCACGTCTCCAACTGACTACACGCCCCGGCGCAGAAGATAACGAGCACATTCTTTGCCCTGGGCTCAAAATGCCCCTGTCGCGCTGCATGGGGCTGGGACGGATCAATCTTTGGCGCACCTGCGACATCCGCGGCCAGCAGTCCTTGCTGATTCAAAATCTGCGTCAGCGCAATTGAAGACAGGGATGATGCAGTCTGAGCAAAAAAGTCGCGTCGCTGCAGTAGATTGCGGCCGACGTGCGTGAGTAGTTGAGTGTTAATGGTCATAAGATCATCGCCGCAGGATTTCAACTGAATCACGACACGTCATGGAATAAACAGGAATTCGTTGCTGTTGAAGAGAACTCGACAAAGTGTCGCCAGACCGTGCTCACGAATGACGGCTTCTGCAGATTCCCTCTCAGTCTGGGACGGCTTGCGTCCCAGACTGATCTCAAAGGCGGAGTTCACTTGAGTCTCCGGACTCGTCGCTCCGGCCGCAACAACTCTGGCTGCGAACTTTTCTGCTCGATCGGTTACAAAAGGGCTGTTGAATAGATTGAGTGCCTGAATGGCCGTGGTTGAGCGACCTCGACGAGGCATCGAAAGCCCGGCGTCAGGGCAGTCGAACGCTCCGAACACCGGCACCTGTTCCATGCGGACCTTGTGAGAATAAATCATGCGCCGCATCTCGTTGGGTGTAAACTCCTCCAGCGGCGGAAAGCCATCAAGGCCGCCTCGAGACTTGAAGAAGCTGAATCCCGGGCCACCCATTTGCAGATTCAGTTCACCGCTAACAGACAACAGGCAGTCTCGAATTGACTCGCTTTCCATTCGCCGTGATGCAAATCTCCAGAGCAGTTGATTGTCACGATCCACGTCAGTGGCATTGCTGTCGATGAGACTCGACTGCTGATAGGTCGTTGAGTTCAAAATCAGGCGATGGAGATGTTTCATCGACCAGCCGCTGCGAATGAATTCTGCAGCCATCCAGTCCAGCAATTCCGGATGCGACGGCTTTGCTCCATTCACGCCAAAGTCGCTGGGAGTATCGACGAGTCCTCGGCCAAAGTGATTTAGCCAGATTCGATTCACCATGACTCGTGCCGTCAACGGATTGCTCGGCGATGCAATCCAGTTGGCCAGATTCAGACGACGCTGCTGTTCGGCCGTTAGCGTGGCGTCGCTACCCGGTGCTGCACGGTCGGGAGAGGCGGCCACTTCAGCAGCGAACTCGGCGTTTGCATCGCTCGAGGTTTGAAAGACGACCGGAATGGCCGGGGACGTCGCATCCATCTTCTGTTCAGGGTCACCTCGGCGCAGCACATAAGACGCATCTGGCTCACGAAACGTTCCGCCAAAAACCATCGTTGGTTTTTCCAGAGCAGCCTTTTGAGATTGCAGGTTCGTCAGTTTCGAAACCAACTCGGAAAGATTCAACGGAGCATTCGCTGGCTGACTCCGTACAAGAGCTTGAACAGCATCGAAAGGAGCTCCCATGGGCACTCGATCTTCATGGCGAGCAACCGTCGTCCATGTTTGACCATTCAGTGATGTCGAAATCTCATACCGCACTGGAAGCCGGTCGGGGAATTCTCCGTTCCTATCGCGTCCCCAGACAACTCTATCAACCTCGATCGCTTCCGGCATTTCCAGTTGAATCCATCCGCCACCAGGCTGATTTGAAATCCAGCTGCGATCGTTGCCGTACTGACCATCATTGATATGGGACAGTTGGTGAATGCCGATGTCAGAATAGTTGCCGGACGACGAAGGCTTTACACCGGCGGAGGCCAGTGCCAGGTTGCGTCCCGGGGCTTTGCTCGAGTAAATCTCCAACTCATCCAGGCAGGGTTCATGCTGATTGTTGTTGATGGTCTCAAACGTTGTGAAGCGAACAAAGCGTGCGATCACCGGCATGAAATGCTCGATGTTCTGCACGGGACTCACTGATGTACGAAGGCCGGGAAGAGCATTCAACGGAGTCTCTTCGTCACCAGCAAGTTCCTGCAACGCGATGACATCGGCGGTAATGCCGGTGCCTGTATCACCTCCGCGAAGAATGATCTTTGATTCTGCAGCGAGTTCGATAAGGCCGACGCTCTTCAGACCGCTCCAGAGCGGAACCTGTTCAGTCTGTCCTTCGGTCACATTGGCAAGATAGTACTGGTCAATTCGAGCCAGCTCGGTCTGATCTTCTCGCGTACTCAGGTCTCCGTCGTTATCGAGCACGTAGCGAGCATCACGCGTATGCACTCCGCTGCCGTGAGCACCCCAGGAAAGCCATAGTTGAAATCGCCCGACCACTCCCGGATTGTAAGTCATAACATCTTCGCCGGGGACATTGTTCCACCATGTATATCGCCCCAGACTGATGTTGCTGAGACGATCAAGTGAACCTGATTCATCCTTGTAGCCGCGTTTTGTTCCAGCAGGATTGGTTCCCGGCCCGTTCTCCTGCTTCAGATACGTCACTATGGCCTTGTTCTCTTCGTCGATGAGCAAGGTTCTTGCGGCTCGTGTGATGGGCTCATATGAGTTCAACTGATTCTGCAACTCGGAAACCTGTCGGCCAAGTTCATCAGCCTGGGATTTCTTCTGTTCAAAGTCTGCGTCTCGAACCGGACGATCCCCGTATTCGACTCCCGCAAAACAGGCCTGTAATGCGTAATAGTCTCGTGCGGTGATCGGGTCAAACTTATGGTCATGACATCTCGCGCAGCCAATCGTGAGACCCAGCATTGTGCTGCTGGTGCCGACGATGATTTCATCCAAAGAATCCTGGCGAGCCAGCCGCCTGGAGACATCATCAGCTCCGATCTGGCCGGGCAACAATACGGCTGACGCAACCATGAAGCCCGTAGCGGAATCAACGTGAAAAACATCTCCGGCTAATTGTTCTCGGACGAACTGGTCGTACGGCTTATCATCGTTGAGAGCACGAATCACATAGTCCCGATAGTGCCACGCATTTTCGCGCGGAGTATTCACTTCAAATCCATGAGTGTCCGCATAACGAACAACATCCAGCCAGTGCTGAGCCCATCGTTCACCATAGCGTGGAGTGGCAAGCAACTCCTCCACAAGATCCGACCAGGCGGTGGGATTGCTATCGTTGACGAACTGCGTGATGCGGTCCGGTGCGGCCGGTAGTCCGTTCATATCCAGAGTCGCTCGACGAATCAGAGTTCTGCGATTCGCCGGAGCGGTGAATTTCAGGCCATTCTCATGAAGCTTCGAGAAAATAAATCGATCAATCTCATTAAACTCGCGATCAGGAACCGCCGCGCTCTGCGAAACACTCGGAACAGCAACCGGCTGGAGAGGCTGGAATGACCAGTGTCGGAGCCGTGGATCGATCGCGGCTTCGCGATCATAATCTGACTCAGGCCATTCGGCTCCGGCATCAATCCACAGTTGAATCAGACTGATTTCGTCTCGAGAAAGCCCCTGGCCTTCGGGCGGCATTTTGTCGTCAGAACTCGAAGAGACAATACGGCGATAAAGCTCACTCTTTGTGCTCTGGCCGACCACAACGACCGGGCCACCGTCGCCGCCTTTGAAAAATCCATGGCGAGCATCCAGCCGTAGTCCACTCTTCTGACTCTCCGCGCCGTGACATTCACTGCAATGCTTCTGCAGGATCGGACGCACAGCCGTTTCGAAGTCAGTTTTCTCTTGTCCTGACCCGACGGGAGACGTCGCCAACAGGATCAGAATTGCCAGAATTCGATTCATCAAATCGATATTTCTGAGTCGGAAGGATGGATCGGTGGAAAAACATTCGACCAATGTGAATCTGGCCGGGTCGGTCGAGCCAGTGTACCGCCATTCCTTCCTCAGCTGCAACAGGGCGAGAACAAATTGGTAGTTCAACTGACATTGCATTGCCAAATCCGGTGACACAAGGACGAAACTTCGAGTGGACGCAGGAATCATCCATCCCCATGAGTGCGATTGAATCGCGGAAGCGATTTCGATTGGACGGCAGGGAATCTCCCACATGGCCAGCGAGAGATTGTGGACACTTCAGGCAAACAAATTTGCTGCAGAAAATGTCACAAACGTTCGCAGGCTGGCATTAACAGTTTCATGCGTTCCCTTGATCACCACAACATCGCACGTGTCGCTGCAATGGAGAATCTGGTCAACAGTGAGATCATGTCGCCAGTGCTGCATCCAGTTGCGAATTGTAGACGCGGGCACGCGGTGATCATCACGAGTGCTCTGGGCGAGCTTTTGAGCCCACGCGTCGAAGAATTTCTCATCGACGAATTCTTTGTATTTCAGCAGCACTCGCAAGTCCCGCCACCAGGACGAATCAGGCTCGGCCAGCTCGACAGCGTAGCCATGCTCAATCGCCATCGCTGCGAATTCGCGAGTCTCTGCGTTTAATCCGTTGCCGCGATCAACAACGATGGGTGAGATGCCTGCAGCAAGGGCGACTTTCATGCGAGCCAGATTCCATTTTCTAGCTTCGGGCAAACGGTCCTTGCTGTAGTCGTAAGACGTGGGATCGGTTCCAACCTGAGTCTAAAAGTACTGATCAGTTTCCAGCACAATACCCTTATCGCCTGCCAACCGCTTCGCGCGATGACTCTTGCCACACGCCGGCAGGCCTCGCATTAAATACACGACATTGTTTGGTTCAGCATGCTTCATGGTACCCAGTGTAATTCCCCGCGGCACTTCGCGACAATCAGAGAATCGGATCCATCAACAACACTGCAGAACGTAATTTTGCGGCACAAGACACAACGCCCCGCACAGCTTGCGGAGATGGACGTCGGCAGTTAGAAGTTGAAAGGCACCGACTCGAAACCTCAAGTCGTGCCATTAATTGCGCTTCACGAAACCGGGATTGGTTCCCGGATGAAATTCGAAATGCCGTTCCTGGGTCATCTTCGATTGCGTGACCTATTTCGGTTCGCCATCGGCTGGCTTCACGTTCTTGCGAGCTTCCCAGATTGCTGCGTCATCGGGGCGGTTTTGAGCCTTCAGGGACTCAGCCAGTTCGTCGATCAATTTGCAACGGCGGTCGTTGGCTTCCTTAGGTCCATCCGCTGCTTGCAGTTCCATGCCTTCGATGGCGGCAACGAGCAGTGGCTCCGCTTCAGTTTGTTTTCGCTGTCTTAACAGAGATTCTGCCAGTATACCGACCGTATCGAAGGTACGCCATTTGTTGGGTTCCTGTTGTTGACGAATCGTGGCACTTTCACGCAGCAACGGTTCGGCTTCGGTGAGTTTATTGGAACGCAGCAGTACCATTCCGAGAGTGGCCAGCGGCGTGGCGAGTTTGAGGCTGTCGGCAGGGTTCGTCTTGCGAGCATCCTCCACCAATGCTGGAAGAAGTTGCAGACCTTGCTTAGCCTTGCCGGCTCGCAGCAACGCATCGAGGTATTCGGTTCCGATGAAGCTCATCGACGGTGCTTCGGGCACAGCTCGGTAAACTTCCTCGAGTAACGGAAGTGCATCGTCAAGCCGGCCTGCATCTCGATAATTGACTCCCAGATTGGCCATCGCTATCAACGATGACGGATGAGTTCTGCCCGATTTCGCAACCCAACAGGCAAGCACTTCTTCAAACAATGGCACCGAGCGATCCAATTGTCTTGCTTTCCAGTACCCAGCAGCAAGATTCTGCTTGATGGTGATCGTGGTTGAATGGCTTTCGCCATGGATCTCCATCGCGAGCTTCAGACATTCTTCGTTCAAAAGCTGGGACTTCTCCGCCTGCCCCATTGAACTCAGGCACGACGCGACATTCACTCTGCTCGATAGAATCAACGGATGATTTGCGTCCAAAACTGTCGTTCGCAGAGCGAGGGCTTCTTCAAATAGAGGCAGTGCCTTTTCGTGATCCCCTGCCACCCGGTAAGTCATCGCCAGATCGCTGGCAGCATTGGCGACATTCGGATGTTCCGCACCAAATGCTTTTCGTGTGACTTCCAAAAGCTGCTCGGACAAAGGAATCAACTGATCCAGTTGGCGTTGACTGCGATAAAGACCCGCCAGGCGCGCCATTGCATAGATCGTATTGGGGTGTTCGGGGCCATAGTTTTCTTTCGCCCACGTGACGCCTTGCTCGATCAACGGTTGAGCCTTCTTGAGCTCGCCTGCCTTGCCGTAAAGCTCCCCAAGTTTTTCAGCGGTGGCACGGACATCCGGGTGATTTTCACGTGCGCACAAAACAACATCCTGGGCCTTCTTGGGTAGTGGGCACTCGAAATGGGTGCCATGTTCGTGCGCGCCGCTCTCATGCAAGGCTTCTCCTTTGGGTTCCTCGCGACCGAGGGCAAGGCAGCAGATCAGGAAAAATGGAAAAGAAATCCAAAGTCTCATGCCCGAGCTCCCCGCCTCTGGTCCCCAGACCCTCGGCACGGAATTTCGCGCCGCTTCGCAAGGAGCTTTTTCAGTCGTTGAAGATC
>JANMEV010000366.1:0-13118 GCA_031377305.1 Planctomycetota bacterium
CGCTATTTATCAACGCTCGACATGCTGAACCCTATGCATCGAATGTGGTCAGATGGACGATGGAACAAGCTGACTGTGGCTCACGGCTGCTACTGGAAGAAGTGCAGCTTCTGCGACGTGACTTTGGATTACATTTCTCGCTACGACACCGTCGCCGCGGAAACTCTTGTCGATCGAATCGAAACCATCGTCGCCGAAACCGGCCAAACCGGCTTCCACTTCGTCGACGAAGCCGCGCCGCCAAAAGGATTGAAGGCGCTGGCCGACGAATTGCTGCGTCGCAAAGTCGAAGTCTCGTGGTGGGGCAACATTCGCTTTGAGAAGTCGTTCACGCCGGACCTTTGCCAATTGCTCGCCGACAGCGGCTGCATTGCGATCTCAGGCGGGCTGGAAGTCGCCTCGGATCGCTTGCTGAATCTGATGAAGAAGGGCGTCTCCGTCGAACAAGTCGCGCGAGTCACTCGCGGCTTCAGCGATGCCGGCGTCCTGGTTCATGCGTACCTGATGTACGGCTTTCCGACTCAAACAGTTCAGGACACCGTTGATGCCCTCGAGTACGTTCGACAACTCTTCGAAGAAGGCTGCATCCAGAGCGGCTTCTTCCATCGCTTCACATGCACGGTGCATTCGCCGGTCGGAAAAAATCCGGAAGACTACGGAGTGAAACTGATCCCGCTTCCGCCCGTAACGTTTGCGAAAAACGACATCGGCTTCATCGACCCCACCGGCGTTGATCACGACTCGCTCGGCAAGGCACTGAACAAGGGACTCTACAACTTTATGCACGGCGTCGGACTTGAGGAAGACGTCCGCTCATGGTTCAAAACCAAAGTCCCCCGCACACGAGTCCCCCGCAACTACATCGCCCGAGCCCTGGCCGC
Organism: Planctomycetota bacterium; assembly: GCA_031377305.1. Classification (GTDB taxonomy): domain Bacteria; phylum Planctomycetota; class Planctomycetia; order Planctomycetales; family Planctomycetaceae; genus SXXK01. Next base: position 882 of record JANMEV010000366.1, read on the forward strand.
TCGATGATCAATCATGCGCGTCCCCAAGTTTCGTTGAACCCCTGATCTGCGGGCGACGGCTCACTGGGCTCATAGTCGTCTTTCGCTCCGCGAAAGAAACGCTACTTTTGCGGAGCAAAAGGCGACACTGCGGCATCAAACTTTCCAAAGCGACTTCCATCGGGCGACCGCTCTCATCTCAATGGCGGTTGGCTAAGCAGCCAACGTTGCCAAGCGGCCAACAGTGCCATGCACCTCGCGGCCGAATGGTACAGCGTCTGCGATGCGGTTTCCTGCAGCGTCAGGAATTTCGAGCACGCAACTGTTGCTGCAGTTGATCGGCCATCGCGTTCAACTGGGCGGGCTCACAAGCCGCAAATCCTTCGGCCGTCCATGTGGGCTGGCCAATAAGTTCCTGCAAGAGTGAGATTCGACCGATCTGACGGCCACGCGTTTCGCCGATCTCAACGCCTCGCGTTTCGCCTTCCAGTCTTGCCTGCTCAATCCTGGCCGCTTCATCGTGTTGGAATTTCAGGCGAGCGTTGTAGACCATCAGTTGTTCGGGGTTTTTGGAGGTCATTTCAAGGACTCCGGCGGCTTCGGAAAATTCCTGATCGGGAAGTAAGCGGCGAATATCGTTGGGCGTCAGGCTGTCTGCGTTTCGAAGGAAGTACGCCCCACGTTCAGCCGGGGATGCATGATACACCGTTTCGACGGTCACCTGAAGATGATCCAACTGCAAAAGAGGGATTTGCAGATCGTCCGTCAGAGTCAGGTTTGTCGACATTTCTCGCAGACGAAAGTCGAGATGCGGTGGGAGGCTCTGTAAACATCGCCTACGACGAAACGCAGTTGCTGATGGGCGGGCGAAGTCTTGAGTATTTCTGACCCTTACTCAACTGGCCCGCATACAGCGCCGCAACATAGTACGTCAGCCGCTGCGTCATCCCGGCCGGCAGCGACGTCTGCATTTCAATATTCAGTAATCCGTCCTGTTCCTCGTCGTGCCACTTCCCAGTTGCGACGATCTGGTGATCCGGAAAAAACACGTGGTATTGCGTGGCAGAGTCGTTCAATCGAGTATCGCATGACAGTTGAAATGAACTCGATAAAGCGGAAGATCGATCGCGCTCGTTTGGACCGAAGCCAAGCACCCGATGGAGATCGCTCGATACCTTCCAGTCTCCGGCCCAGTGAGGATATGCGGCAGGCAATTCTGCTAGACCGCTATGTGCCGCAGCGCCTTCCCGATTCAAAACATCCTTAAACCGCTCATTGATGATTGGGGTATCGGCGGGTAACGGAATGCGGTTCAGGTCGATGATCTCGCCGTCCACGATCAGCCCGATGTAGATGATCTTTTCCCAGTTTCCCTTCGCATCCCTGCCGTCGGCGATCGGGGCTTCGCCCGCAGGAGGAGTGTGGACGCAAACTCCTGCGGGGGCCTTGTCACCCAGCCAGAAACTCGGCGCTCGCCTCAGTACGATCGGGGCTTCCTTGGACTTGTCCTTCAGCAGATGCGGCCAGGCTGACTCAAACTCATCGCGCTTGGTAAACGGGATCGCGTAGTGCAGCAGGGGTTGTAGCGGACCCTCCAAAGTGCGAGATTGCTTTCGCAGAGGCTCCAGTTCCGCTGGCCAACTCGTGGGCCATTTTCCCTGATCGGTCCCGGTGTAATCCGCATCAACCGAACTGACCAGGGACAACACGAGGACGACACAAATCGCTGCTGTTCTCTTCATCGAAATGACTCCTAAAAGTGGTGACAGTGCGCTGGCTACTTCTCAGTTGCGGCGGGTGTGGGAGTGTTGAGTCTGAAAACTAACGAAACCGATACGGACTCGATTTCCCACACGTTAGCGGCATCTTTCATTTGCTTTTTCAGTCTCTGTTGGTTGCGAAATTGAGTTTCAGCCATGAATCGCGCGGGCTGCGTCGGTGACAACCATCATTTCGCCGTTTTGAGCATCACGAAATCCACGCGGCCCGGTTTGCCTGGTGAGACGCCTGGCTGGCTGGGCAGGAGGTCGTTCTCGGCGAAGCGAGGAATTGGGCCGGGCTGAAAATCCTTGTCGCCCGCAAGCCGGACCCGCTGCGGCTGCTCGCCGGAGCGGAGCAGAACATTGAACTCACCCGACTTCGCCGTATCGCGCTCGGTGAAGCCTTCGAGCACCGGCTTCACCGTGACAGCACGCGAGTGCGCCAGCAGTTGGAGGGGGAGCGAAAAATTGACGCGATATGCGCCCTTCGCGTCTGTCTTCTCGGTCTTGACTTCCTGATTCGTGCTCACGCGCACCGGCGCATTCGCAAGCGGCTTGCCGTCCGCATCCGTCACGGTCCCCTCGATGCACCACCCCCCGAACTCCGCCGAGACGATGGTCTGTTCGCCGCTGTTGTCGCCGGTGTTGTTCCCCGCAACTTTTCCGAGGTCCGGCGTCTTGTCGCGACCGATGACGAAACCCAGTCGGCGGAATTCCGTCTTCATTTCCTCCGGCAGCCCGAAGTCGCGGGAGAAATTGTTCGTGCGTCCTTCGCGGTCCACGATGACGTGGGCCGGGTCGGTTAGCGTCATTTTCCCCACTTCCGAATCGTCCACCCACCACAGCACATCGGTACCCGGCTCCCAAACCACGGCCCATCTGCCGTCGGTCTTGTCGCTCACATTCGGAAAGGTCCTCAACGCGTCCACGACTGCGATGACTTTTGCGTAGGGCACATCCTTGTCCGCGTGAATCGTGAACTGCTACTTTGCATCCTTAGCGGCCAGCGCTTTCAACTCGTCCAGCGTCACCTTTTTCCTGTTGAGGTAAAGCGTGCCGTCTTTTTCGACATTCACATCCGCGTGCTCAATTCGCGGCTTGGGCGCAGGCGCATCCGGCGCGACGACCACGACATTCAACCCGCGGGTCGTGAGCTTGCCCGACCACTCGCCGGCGGCGGGCGTGAGCTGCTTGCCCCCTTCGCCCGTGGCGGCAAAGCCCGGCAGCTCCAGTTCGCAGTGGAACTTGTAGGCACCGGGGTCGATGCCGAAAAAGTGGCCTTTGGCGTACGAGAAATCATTATCAGGCAAAAAAAGCGAAACGGTGAACTCTTTCACCTTGAGCCCATGGCCCGGCGGCAGGAGGCGGTGCTCGCCAAACGGCGGCGAACTGCTCGGCACGATGTTCGATTCGTGTTCCGCGCCTTTCTCGCCCTTCATCGTCATCCGCAGTCCGATGTCAGGACGCATGTTGAGTTGAAACTTCACGTCCCTGTCGCCGGGATTGCGCACCCACAGTTCGACCTTCACTTCCTTGCCGAGGATGCGCCACTCATCGCCGGTGATGCGGTATCCGAGCGACAAACCGTTTTGCACGTCGTTCCACATCACGCCCTCTCCGACCAACGCATCTTTCGGGAAGCCCGACTTCACGTATTGGTCGTCGGGGACCGTGACGATGTTCGCGCCCGGCGGCTTGGCGGCAGGCTTACCGGCATCCGCGCCCTTATTCGCCGCAGCGAGTTTGAAATCCACGTCGCCCGTCGTGAGTTTGCCGGTCCACTCGCCTTCGGGGGCAACCCGCGAAGTGCTGTCGCTCCATACCGCGCGCAGTTTGTATTCCCCGGGAGGGAGGTCGAGATTCACGCGCTCGCCATCCTTCTTTGCCCCCAGCTTTATGGTGAATTCCTTGAGTTTCACGATGTTCCCCGCTGGCAGGAGCAGGCGAGTAAGAACCGGGTATCCGTGAAACTGCGTGATGTCCGCAGAGTGCTCCTTCCCGTCCTTGTCTTGCGTTACGACGTGCAGCCCAAAATCAGCACGCGGGCACTGGGAAAAGGTCACGTCCTTCGTTCCGGAATTCCGCACCCACAGTTCCGCCTTCACCTCGCCGCCGATGCGCGCCTCGCCGATGATGCGAATGCCCGCGCTCAGCCCGTCCTTCTCCGCTCCCCACGGCGGCATGGGCCACGTCTGCTCCGCAAGCGGCACGCCGCTCTTCGGTGGCGGCACATCCGCCGAGCCTCGCGTCTCGCCCGTGGTGAGCTTGCCCGTCCATGCGCCTGCCGGAGCCTTCTCGATGGTCATGTCCGCCGTGTAGCTGTATTGCGGCTGAACGCTCACGATGTGCTCCTTCACGGCGGAAAACGTCCGTCCGTCTTTCATTTTCTCGTCCGAATGGATCAGGCGGACCAAAGCGGACTCGCGTGGCTGCAGCAGCCAGTCGCCGGGCACCGGCACATCGTCCACAGTTCTCGACGACAGGATCGTTTCATCATTGGGATTGAGCCTGCGCATGAGATTGAGCCTGCGGGGATTCGGCGCGGTGGTGCCAGTGGTGAGCCGGACCGCAGCCTGCGAGACATTCTGCACGACGAGATAAAACTCCTCCGCATCGCCCATGCATGGCTCGCCGAGCGATGGCGGCCAGGCCAGCGCCATGCGCAGTCCATTCACCGGCTCGCCCCATTTCAGTTTCTGCTCCGTAATGGGGCGGACCTTCGCTCCACGTTGCGCGGTTCGCTTAAGCACGAGATCTTTGACCGATGGATATCCAGGATCCTTGACGTTTGGATTGGGGAAAATCTCCAGCCGCAACGTGCCGTTCACACTGGGCGTCAGTCGGCCCTGAATCGCTTCGCCTTCAAGTCCTTTGCGAAAGACCAGCTTCGCCTCACTTCCATTTGGCTCAATCACGACAGACATATCCGCCGCAATATCCGAGCGGCGCTGTTCCACTTCCCATCTCGCCTGCTGATGTTCCGAGATCCATTGGAAAACAAGCTGCACCTTCACCCCATCCTTTTCCCCCTCCCAATTGCACTCGAGATTCAAGTCACCTAGCTTGGTTTTCGCTTCATCGTTTTGTTTCAGCTCGGTGGCGGGCTTGAGCTGTGCGCCTGGCTTCGGTGCTTCCTGCTGCAACGGCGCAGCGGGCATGATTTCGAGTTCCAGCTTCCCGGTCGCGAGCTTGCTCAGAGCGGGGTCAATCTTGATGGACACCGACGACGAGTTTCCAAGAACCTTCTCGTACTGAAACTGGAACTTCCCCGTCCCAAAAATGGTCGGAAACTTGGGAAGATCGAGACCTGTTTCGTTTCCCGACCCTATTTCAAGCTTCAATTCATAAAGCTCGATTTCCTCCCCCGCTGCCAAGTTCGCTTCCCTCGGGATGTGTCTTTTCGTGAGCCCGATGAATATTCTTCCGAGCGAGACCGGCTTACCCTCGCCATCCGTCACGTTGGGTGAGTTGTCATAAAAGAACGGGCGGAGATACTGGAACTTTACTTCCTCCTTGCCGACGTTGCGGGCGCGGACGACGAGCGTGACCGTCTCGCCCGTGTGGTAGGCCCGCTTCTGGCCTGCTTTGAAGCCCAAGCCCGCTTGCAGGCCGCCGACTTCCTTGCCCCAAGCGGTGAAGGGTTCCTTCTCCGTCGTTTTCGGCGATTCAGAAGTTGGCTGAGCTTCGTCCTTGGCCGGTAAATTCGCGCCGGTCTTGGAGTCGGGCGTTGCTGCCGGAGCGGCTGGCTTCTCGAAAATCTCCGCCTGTTGCGCGGCCGAGAATTCGTGAATGTCGAGGATGCGCTTCACTTCGTCGCGGAACTCGGCGGGGAGGTCGATTGCGGTGGCATCGGTGACTTTCCGCGGGGCGCTGTAGTCGATCTTCCGCACCGTGCCTTTGCTCAGCAGATAAAAGACGCCCGAATCGGGCCGGCAGACGATGGCCCATGTGCCCCAGCCGTCGGGGACTTCGAGTTTGTGAGGTTCCGGCGGGAGTTTTCCGGTGGCCTCGGTGGCCTCGAACAAAATCTGAGCGTCATTCGTCCGGCGATCGCCGACCGGCCTGCCGATGATTTTCAGCGTGGCATTGCCTCTGTCCGCCGTCGCACTGGGCAGCGGATACTCGCCGGGGCCGAGCACGACGCGCGGTTGCTTGTCGGCGTTCGCATCGGCGTCGAGCACGCGGAACTTCGCCGGAGCAGTCGGCAGCTTGCCGCTGAACGACACCACATCCACGCGAGCGACGAGGCGCTTGGCCAGCGCATCGAGAGCATCCGGAGTCATGTCGGCGATGAATGCGGTGGTTTCTTCCGCTGAGGGGGCAGTGGCAAATAGCTCGCGCACTGCGCGGTCGAGCAGACGCGTGCGCTCAGCGGCGTCGGCGGGCAACGGGAGTTCGCGATTGAGGCGCGACCTGACGTGCGCCAGCCACCAGCCCGGCCCGGAGACGTGTGGGTCGTCTTCGCTGACGCCAACTTCACTGCCGTCAAGCGGTACGAGGCTGTGCGTGAGCGTCAGTTCGTCGCCCGGTTTCGCGAGCACATTCGAGCCGACGCGCGGCCCGGCCCACGGCCCCATGCCCGCACGCGGTCCGAAGCCGATGCCGGGTGTGTTGATCTCGATGTATTCGCCCGGTGCGAGACGCACGGGAACAAGCTGTGCGAGCGTCGTCCACTCGAGGCCGGAGGCTTCGACCTCCTTGCCCTTCGCGTCGCGGGCCTTCACCCCGCCTTGATGCCACGTCGGAACTTGGAGCACGACGGAGATGCTCCCCGTGTTCTGCACGAGCAGCCGCGCCTTGAGCGCAGCGCCGATGCGATGTTCCGTCGCGTTCGGCTCCAGCACCCACGCCGCGCGCAGTCCATTCGGCTGCGCTTCGCCCCACGGCGCATCGGCGAACGTTTTCGGCAGCGCGTCCCCTTTGCGAATCGTATGTCTCGTTCCCTTCCACGGTGCCATCTTGAGCGGCGAATCCTGAATGCCCGCCACTTCGTCGAGCAGCGCGATGGCGTCGGCAGGTTTCCAATCGTGTGTGGCGTCGAGGCGCGGCAGCATTTCGTTGAGCTTCGGCACCGTCTCCCAAGTCGGGTTGTATTTGATGAACTGCCTCACAGTCGCCGCCAGCTCGCCCACGAGTGCGCCGGGAATGTCTCCATTCGCCCGCGCGTAGCGTTGCCAGACTTCGTAATACGCGCGGGCGTCCTTGTGCATCGGAGCCGGCGCGGCTGCCACGTCTGCAGAGCCGCGCGTCGGGCCGGTGATGAGCTTGCCCGTCCAAACGCCCGCCGGGGCTGTCGCGATCTCCATCTCCACGATGGCGTGGTAGCGGCCTATCTTGCTCAGATCGCTTTCGATGGCTGAGCTTGGGAACGTATAGTCTTTGTCTCGCTCCTCCTTCGTGAACAGGCGGAGCACGCCGCACTGGCCAGGCTGCAGCTTCCAATCCGCCGCCGACACTTCCGCATCGAAGAGCGCCTGGACGATGCGTTCCCCTTCGCGGAAAAGTATTTTCCGAGGATTGGGTGCAGTATCGCTCGCGATGAAATGAACTTCTTTCTTCGACACGTTTTGCACGACGAGCTGGAAATACGGCTCCTTGCCGAGCATCGCGTCACCGAGTGCTGGCGGATACGCAAGCGCCATGCGGAGGCCGTTCACCGGCTCGCCCCATTTAAGTTTCGCGATAGTCTCCGGCGCGAGTTTGCCGGTGTGGTTCGGTGTCAACGCCACATCCTCGCGATCCTGCGGCGGGACGGCGGCAATGAGCGCGGCGAGTTTTTTCGCGGATGCCTGGTCAGTGACGACGGGAGTGGCAATGTCGAGCTGACGGACATTGCCATTGTCGCTGAGCAGAAACACGCGGCCCTTCGCGAGGTCGTATTCTTTTTGCCCGAACTCGCGACGGGGAGGTGCGGGCTTGCTGAGGTCGCGGGCTTCGGCGGGAGCAGTGGTGATGCTGAGTTTGCCCGGCGCAGTGTTTGTGCGATGAAAGCTGAGCGCGATGCTGGGTTTCTTCGCGGTAATCGTGCCAGAGTCAGTCCAAGTGCGCGTCTCGGGATTCGTGACACTCTCGTTCGCCGAGCCGAAGTCGCCGTGATAAGCGATGACGAACGAAGCGTCCTTCCCGCCGTCGACGCAGTAGGCGGAAAAGTCGTTCGTGCCGATGTGCGCGACTTGGTGCGGATTCCACTTCTCATCCGCCGCACGGAGCATCGAGATGGGGACCGCGACACCCACCGCAATGGCCAGCGCCAGTCCCGCGAGGGCCACGGACACGTCGCGACGATTGAGATCCTTGCCGAGCACGGCGGTAAGTCGGCCTTCGAGCGACGACTTGCGAGCCATCGCCAGCCCGCAGGCTTGCGTCCAACGAGCCGGCGAGAGCCCCGTGACGACGTCGAGCAAATGCCCCGCGTAAGCGGACGGCCTGATACCGCTCGCCAAAACCAGATCGTCGCAGGACCGCTCACGTTCCACATCCAGTCGCCAGGCGGCGAACCACACCAGCGGATTGAACCAGTGCAGAGCACACGCGACCTGTGCCAGCAGTTGCACGATGGTATCACGGCGTTTGACGTGAGCCAGTTCATGCAGCAGCACGGATTGCAGTTGCTCGTCGCTCCACTGTCGCGCCGCCGCGGGGAGCATCAGCCGACAACGCAGAATGCCCCAGACCACGGGAATCGTCTTATCCGGGTGAATCAGCAAGGTGACAGGCTGACCGTTTCCAAGTTGCGAGCAGATGGATTCCATCGCCATGACGATGGGATCGTTCGCCGTAGCCGAGTCGCTCCGCGACTCGGCTACGAGCTGCGGAGCAACTCGCCCACGGATGACCGTCGCGAGCCGTTCGGAATTCCAGAGCATCCATCGCGCGGCCGACAGCCGCAGCATGAGCACGGCAAAACCAATCACCCACACCAGCGGCAGCGCATTGATCCAATTCCAACTCCGCACCGCCGGCGCGGGAACGGCATCCGGCATCACCAATGCGGGCCGTGTATCCGGCAGTGCCGCGACTTGTTGATCGACGGTCACAATGGGCGGCTCGACTTCCACGGGTTCCGCCATCCGCGGCGATTCAATGACTCCACCTGTGGACTTGGCGATTGATGGCGGGCTGACAGCTACGACATCCGGTCTCGATGAACTCATCCAAGCTGGCAGCACGCGCCATTGCGGCAAAATCGCCGACAACACCGGCACCATCAGCATCGCGACAATCGCCAGCAGCCAAACCAGATGCCGAGTCGCTGCCGAATCACGCCTCAGGAACAAGGTCACAACAGTCGCCAACACCAGCAGCACCGTCCCTTTGATGGCGGAATCCACCAGCAGCAGGCTCGACGCGCTCAACACTCCAGCAACGGTCAATATCGTGCGATTCATGTTACCGGCCCTCCTGCTGAGCTTGTTCGATCAAAGCAATCAGCCGCTGACGTTCATCGGCCGACACCTGGTCTTTGCGCGAATGCAGATGCGCGGCGAGTGCCTCTTCGAGCGACCCGCCAAAAAACGTCTCCAGCACTTGCTCGAACGCGAGCCGCCCGGCTTTGCCCTTGGTCTGACGAGGCAGATAGATCACCTCGCGTCCGCTCTCGCGTCGTCGCAGATGCCCCTTTTCTTCCAGGATGTGCATCATCCTGCGCACCGCCATCGTCGTCGGCGGCGAGGGAATGGTTTCGACGACCTGATTGACAGTCGCCTCCCCGAGCGCAAAGACGGCATCCATGATCTGCCGCTCGCGTCGACTCAGATCAAACGAATCAGGCATGACCAACTCCTCCCTCGATAGCATTCTTATTCAGCACGAGTGTTGTTAGCGTGGCGCTAAGAATATAACGCACTGTCGTTTGAGGTCAAGATCCGCAGCGTTACTTTTTTAGCGTTCCGTTGGAACTCTGCCAATGGTTCCTGGCACTTTTGTTTCAAACAACCCGAGATTCAATTCAAATATTTGCCTGGATGCTGGATGAGCTGAATCGTCGTCTCGTCGTCTTTGGCCCGTGAGATGGTGACGGTGGTGGTGCCGCTAACCACGAACAACACCCGTTGCGGCGGCGTCAGCCGGTCGCAGAACTGAGCCGCGGTTCTTTCTGTTCTGCGGAACAGAAAAAGTCAAACGCTGAGCAATTCAACTGCCGATTCCTTCCCTGGGACACGCGAAACATCTCCGCGCTGAGCCCGCCCGGCAGTTTGCTAAATTGGCGTTGCTGCTCACTCGCTTTGAATGGAAACGTCGTCGCAACGGTGTTTCAAACTCATCACAACGTCTGCGCGGTCCAACGTCCGCTCGGGCTCAACGAACGGGGCTCACCCAACGTCTTTAAATATTTTTCAAATCTTCAACACGGAGAACGAATTACCGCACGATCCCATCGGGATCGGATGTCTCGATTGCGATGCCACCGTCGGCTCCGCACCCAACGTGCGTGAGGAACACCTAGACGCCGCCCACGGGTTTGAAGTCGTCGACAGCGACGATGCGCAGCGCCAACTGCATTCGGCCACCAGCGCCACGCCGGGCCATTCCAACCGAAAAACGATCCCCGTCCGTGGTCTGCGCACTCTTGGCGACGAAACCGGTCGCCCAGGCAGCGACACCAGCCATCGCGGTGACCATCGCACCGCGTCGATCAGTCATTTCGGTCATGGATTGAATCTCCTTGGATGACTGCTGCAAACATTCTGCGTAGCGTAAATTTCATGTTTCTGCTCCAGGAATTGGTCCGGGGTGATGGACAGGATGTGTGATGGAAAGGTGTCGGTACCGAAACGTCTTCGGTTCATGGCACCTTGGTTTCGACATGCAGTTTATAGTTGTTCAGGAACGCCAGACTTCAGGAGGTTCAGAATCTCATCATCGGGCATAATCAAAAACTCGTCAGCAGCGACATCGTCTTTCCCGACAACCAGTACGAATTCGATGCTTGTCGCGAGCGCATTGATCCAATCGGCATCCTTCCCGGTCGAATCTGCAAAAGTCATTGATCCGGTTTGCGGGAGTCCTCTCGCTTGCCACACGAGCCACGAGCGAATCTGTTGTCTCCGACAATTGAGTATCGGGATGCGTCGAAATCAGAATTGCGTCCAGTGTTTCTGACGACCTTCGGGCGTATCGGTCCATTGATTGTTCGTCCAAACGAATTGACTTACGATTTGCGATTGCCCATTCGTAAATACGAAGTTCACTTCGCGTTAAACCAAACGACAGATCCTTTGAAGAAACCACAGCGACCCGCGCCAACAATCCAGGAATTGTCTCATTGACGAGTTCTGGCGGTGGAGCGGAAATCATGAAGCCTGGGTCTGAATGCCTTGCTTGCTTACGGCTCGGGCAGTTCGAACCGCTGCTTATCGACCTTCGCGTTGTCGCGTGTGGTAGTGTTGGGGTTGGAAGGCGTCGGAGCGACAAAGCTTTCGGTTCCTGGGTGCAACCGGACTTCCTCGCTTCGTTAGAGGCGAGCCGTTGAGGTTTGGGCAGTTCCAGGAGAATGGGATTTATGGAATTTGTCCCAGTATGATGACTGATAAAGAGCTCGCAGGTTCAGCATGGCCTGAGCGCCTTGCAGAGTCCAGCGCATCCCGGTCCGCTCCATGCGATCTTTCACCAGATTCCGACACGCACCTTCAATCACTCCGGACGCGATCGGATAACCGGCGGCAAGGTATTCATCGTATTTCATGCGTTGCATGTGGGATTCGAAGTAGCCGCCGACCGTGTTGATTTCCTTCAGCGGATCGCCTTCGAGTTTGTGTTGCGTGGCCATCCGACGCAGGCCAATGATCACGCGACGCACGTTGCCTTCCAGAATTCGTTTCAATCGATCGCGGGCAAACGCTTCCTGGTGTTCTTTGTGTCGATGGAAGATTTTCGCGGAACAACGCAGCCACAATGCAGTCTGCCGTGCGAATATGCGGATCGACCGAATAGACGCTGGACACCGTGGCCATGCGGCGGTTTCCAGGACGTTGCTTGCATGGCGAAACAAGTGCTCAAACGCCTTTGCAGCCGGATTGAACGCCTGCTCGACGCTGAAAAGCATGGCGAGTTCCTGAAGCAACGGCGACCCGCGATCCGGCTCTATTCCGAGGCGAATGTCGATCGGGCGAAGTGCAATCGGAGTGTTGGGGTGCTGGCCCGTTCGATACACGTAGACCTCAAACTGATGCTCGCCAAACACTGTTCGAAGTTGGCGAGTGGCAGGCTCTGCGCTGCGATACTGCGTGTGTCCATCTGCGGTGGTCACAGTTTCACCGAGATTACCGTCTCCCTGACTGACAAGAAACAAATCCATTTCCACCCGTCCGATGTGCAGCAGTTGATCCAGAAACTTGCGCTCGAAGTCGCTCAGAGCGCACCCTTCGGCAGCCGACAGGCGTACAAAGTTTTCCACCTGAACCGTTAATTCCATCAAAGATTCAGACTTGTCTCTGTCGTTCGTGTCTGCGATGCTCATGCCGTGGCCTCCTTGCCTTGATGTGATGGATCTTGTTAA
>JANMEV010000368.1:0-8816 GCA_031377305.1 Planctomycetota bacterium
CCACGAACACATTCGCAACATCATGCCGCAATCCCCAGAACCGAATGATCCCGTGTTTCGCGGAGGCGGTTGTCGGCCCAACGCGACATTCGTTGCACTCTGTCAACTTGCCGGTATTCGCCCGAAACTGGACATCGAGACAGGCCAAAACAGGTCCCCTGGCATTTGAAGGATCTCCGCAAGACGTGTGCGACCTACTATGACGAACACACTCCCGAGTCTTCCGTCGAATGTAAGAAAGGATGAAACTCAGTGTGTCAGAGTCACAGGGCGATTTCCTGTGATGCTTGCCCCATTACGATGCCTGAATCCTGTAAATCGCTTGAATCAATTCCCATTCCAGATTGGATTTGCGGTTTTTTGTGGGATTTCACTCGCCACTATTTTGAATTTGAAAGATACTGTGCCACGAATACCCATGTGTTCCGTGCTAATGATTTGGTCCTGCCAGCCGTTTGGAGCGAGAAAAATGAAGCGTCGCGCATTTACCCTGATTGAATTGCTCGTTGTGATCGCCATCATTGCGATCCTGATCGCTCTGCTTCTCCCGGCTGTTCAGCAGGCTCGTGAGGCGGCTCGACGGACACAATGCAAAAACAACATGAAGCAACTCGGACTTGCAATTCATAATTACCACGACACTCACAAAGTTTATCCGTTTGGGAAAGGTGCCAGCTACGCCGGGGCTCCGGTTTATGCTCGCTGGTCGCAGCACGCCATGCTGCTGCCGTACATCGAGCAGGCTAACCTGTATCAGTCAATCAACTTCAGTGCTCCTCCGGAAACTCCGGGAATGGGCGGCGTGATCAACTTCATGCCAGCTTATGTCAGCCCAACAGGCATCAACAGCGTCGCCAGCCGCGCGGTCATTCCGGGCTTCTTTTGTCCCTCAGATCTTGGCGTCACAGACGCATGGGCCGGGCAGAATAATTATGCGGCCAATCAGGGTGGTTGGTTGTGTGACCGAAGTGACAGCCCGGGGATAGCGGGAGACTCTGCTCCGTCCGAATTGCAGACCGGTGTCTTTTACTTTCTCAGCAAATGCAGCTCGAGAGATATCACAGACGGCATGAGCAACACAGCATTCTTCAGTGAGCGTCTGCGAGGCCAGGGGCGACCTGATCCCAAAACTGACCTGTTCGTGATGCCTCATCAGACGACTTTGGATGCGACTTATCAGACCTGTAAAGCTCTGAATCCGCTGACCGCCACACCGTTGAGTAGCAAATGGGGTTACAGTTGGGTCATGGGTGAAAACTGCTGCACTCAATACAATCACGTGGCAACTCCGAACACGATCTCCTGCGCCGGAACAGGGTTCCCCGGAACAATGACGAACATGGCAATGCAGGTCTCGGCCAGCAGTCGACATACCGGAGGTGTTCAGGTCATGATGGGTGACGCTTCCGTTCATTTCTGCAGCGAGAATGTGGATCTCGGAGTCTGGCGAGCCATCGGAACTCGCGGAAGCGGCGAAGTCGTCCAACTGCCGTTCTAAATGAATTGGGCTGCCATGCGATGTTGGAGCCTGAGCACACGCAGTCTGTTCCTGATCTGACGAGTACGGATAACATGCAGCCTTTCATTCTCAGGAGATCATTGCTCTGGCTGGTTTCCGTGACCATTCTGCTTGCGGACGCGGGGTGCACTCAACAGCGAACCGATGCTGAGTTCATTCCCTCGGATCAGGATTCCCAGAACGCTCTCAGGACAGCGCTCGATGCGTGGAAAGCCGGACAGCCGGCTGGATCTGTTCCGGGAACGAAGCCTGTGATTCATGTCACCGACTCCATCCGAATTGACGGGAGAAAGCTGGAATCATGGAAGCTGCTTGGCCCTGTTCCAGGGAATGCTCCTCGCTGCTATGCGGTCTCACTGCAACTTGCGGAACCTGTGGAAGAACGTCGAGAACGTTACGTCATTATCGGCATTGATCCGTTGTGGGTGTTTCGGCACGAAGATTATGACTTGTTGCTGCACTGGGAACACCCGATGCCGAAAACTTCGGAGTCAGCCACGGAAGAAGGCTCGCCTGAGCCCGCGGGCCAGCAGGAGCCAGCCAAACAATGACCACGTCCTCGCAGGCTGCTGAATCACGCTCTGAAACATCCGGGGTAACAACATTCTCCGCACGTTACGAAATAAGGCCGCGTATTCGTGGGAGACTCTTCAGAAAAAGGCTTCAGACGTGGCCGCGAACAGAATAGCTTCAGAGCAGCAGTCCAGTCAGGGATGGCGATGGTGGCTGCAGTTGATTCAGGTTCGCCTGCGATTCATTATCATAATCGGAGCAGTCGCGACCCTGATGAGTCAGTGGACGTGGATGCGTGAATCATTCCAGCATGTGGTCAATCGAGTCAGTGGGTCCCAGCATACGCATGAAGTTGCTTCCGGACACGAGTATTTTTGTCCGATGGACCCTGGCGTACTTTCCGCATGGCCAGCGATTTGTCCGATCTGCAACATGGATCTGGTACCGCGCAAGCTGACGGACGGCCAAGTGCTGCCTGAAGGTGTCATCGCTCGAATGCAGTTCAGTCCTCATCGTATTCAACTTGCCGGACTGAGAACAACGACCGTTAAGGAACTCTCGGGGTCTCGACGTGTTGAGTTTGATGCAACGGTCCCTCCGCTGAGTTCAGTGGATCTCGAAGCTGTCATGGAGATCGCTGTCAGTAAACGTGACGCGAGAGCCTTTCGTGAAGCTCAGGAAGTGATTGTCCACTTCAACGACCTGAACGAAGATGTTAAAGGCATTGCCGTGCTGGTCTCTGCAGACGATCCAGCGTCTCTCCGTATCCGGGTGACCATGTCTGATGAGCTGTTTGTGCTTCCCAAAACAGCATCAACCGTGAAAGTTAAGGCCGATCTGGATCCACGATTGTTCCTGAGTGATCAGGAAAAGGAACTTCTGGGAGCCGGTCCGCTTCTGCAGGTACCCGCGTCAGCCATCGTCGATCATGGAAGTCAGCAAATTGTCTTCGTGCAGGAGATGCCTGGGATGTTTGATGAAGTGCCGGTCGTTTGCGGCCCGCGACTTGGTTCTTCGTATCCGATTCTGCAGGGCTTAAAAGCCGGCCAGGCTGTTGTTTCGACGGGCGCATTCCTTGTTGATGCAGAGGCTCGTCTGAATCCAGCTCTGGCCACCGGCTATTTCGGAGCCGACCAGCCAGCCACATCGAACACATCGGTGATTGCACCGGTAAAGACTCGTAAGACCGCGTCGAAGGAGCCGCTGTCAGAGGCGGATTTGAAACTGGTGGAGCATCAGAAGATTTGCCCTGTGACTGAGTTGTCGCTGGATTCCATGGGTGGTCCGATTCCAGTCATGGTTGGCGAACGCAAAGTCTTCATCTGCTGTGCTGGCTGCGAAAAACCACTGCTGAAAAATCCCGCGAAGTATCTCGCCAAAATCCCTCCGGAGCCTGCTGCATCGACAGAACCAGGCGGAGGGCGATAGTCATCAATGCTGGACCGCATCATTCGATTTTCGGTGCAACGGCGCTGGACCATTCTGACGCTCGCGATTGTGGCAGCGGTTGGCGGTCTGCTTGCCATCCAGCAGATTCCCGTGGATGCCGTTCCCGACTTGTCTGAGAATCAGGTGATTGTCACGGCCGACTGGCCAGGCCACGGTCCAACAGAGATTGATGCGAGAATCACGAGCCGCATTTCCAGGACTCTTCAGTCTCTCGACGGCGTTCGCGCGGTTCGAGGGTCCAGCGACATGGGCTACAGCCTGATTCATGTCATCTTCAAGGATGAGATCACGCTGCCGGAAGCACGAAGAAGAGTCCAGGAGGGCATCACGTCCGCGGCCGCTCAGTTGCCTAATGGCGTCAGGCCTGTTCTTGCTCCGGATGGAATCGCCACTGGCCAGATATACTGGTACACAGTTGAGGGCACAAACATTGATTTGGCAGAACTTCGTCGTTGCCAGGATGAAGAGATCGCACCGCTCCTGGCGTCGGTTCCCGGAGTCGCGGAAGTTGCATCAGTCGGAGGTTTTCGTTCCGAACTCCATATCAACCTCAGGCCCGAAACGCTTGTCCATCACAAACTCTCTCTGACAGAACTGCTTGGACAGCTGCAGCACCCGGAACATGGCGGAGGACAGGTCATCCAAAAGGAAGGCGCTGAGTTTGTCCTGCAGCTGGAACCCAAATCGCACTCGGACGTGGACTCGCTGATCAAAGATTGGCAGTCGAGAGTCATCAGAAATGCTGACGGAGCACCAATCCTCCTGGGAGAACTCGCCGAACTTACGATCGGTCCTGCACCGAGGCGAGGAACATTTGAGAAAGAAGGTTCGGAATGCGTTGCAGGAATCGTCCACCTGAGGTACGGCTACAACGTGCTTGAAGTGACTCGCGCGGTCCGCAATCGCCTTGTTGAAGTTGCTGCCGGCCTGCCGTCTGGTATCCGAATTGTTCCGTGTTACGATCGAACATCACTGATTCTGGGCGCGGTGAATACGGTTTCGCGGACATTGCTGGAAGCCCTGATCATTGCTGCGGTCTGCGTCCTGATTGTGCTGAGACACTTTCGAGCCTGGCTGGTTATCGCATTGACTCTTCCGTTGTGTGTGCTGTTGACCTTTCTTGCTATTCGCGGGCTGAGCCTGACCGGAATTCTGTCCATTCAGACCAACATCATGTCTCTCGCTGGCATCGTGATTTCGATTGGTGTTCTGGTGGACTCGTCGATAGTCATGACAGAAAACGTGATGCATCGACTGCGTGATCGTTTCGGTGATCAACCCGTTTCAGGCGATGTTTCGGAAGACGTCATTGCAGCCTGCAGCCTTGTCGGACGCCCGGTCTTCTTCTCCATCGTCGTGATGCTCATCTCTTTTGTGCCAGTGTTTTCTTTGCAAGGAATTGACGGGCGAATGTATGGTCCCCTCGCGTGGACAAAAACACTGGCGCTCATCTCAGCCGCCGTACTTGCCGTGACTCTCGTGCCAGCACTTTCCGCCATAATGATTCGGGGCCGCATAAGGCATGAGACCGAGAGCGCCGTCGTTCGAAGTCTGCTGACCGTTTATCGTCCGCTGCTCGATCGCCTTCTGGATAAACCGCTCCCTCTGTTTATTCTGTTGTGCACAACTCTGATCCTGGCCGCAGCACCAACGGGATCGGCCACTCTTCTGCAGTGTGCCGTGTTGCTATCGTGCGTCATTCTCACAGCAGCCACACGGTCATGGAAAGGTGCGGTGGGCTGTAGCCTGGCCATGATGTTTTTCGGACTTTCGGCATCGACTTTCATGACTCCCCTGACCACGGAACTGCGAATGCCGCTGAGGGAAGGCATCGTGATGGACATGCCGATCACCGTACCGCGAGCGAATGTGACTCAGTCGACCGACGACATGAAGGCTCGCAACATGGTGCTGTGCCGATTCCCGGAGATTCGGATGGTCACAGGCAAAGCAGGTCGTGCGGCAACGCCGTTCGACCCGGCTCCGCTGGACATGATTGAGTCGATGGTCGAGTTCTTTCCGGATGACGTTTGGCCGAAGAGGCTTCTGCTTACACAGGATGCGACTCGTTTGTCTCGCGAGTTTGCGGGAACTCTCGCCCAAAGCGGGTTGATCGAAACGATTCCGGATCAACAGCTCAGTGAGATCACTGACGCGGCGTTGTTTCGCTTCGATGCGGCGCAGAGGGAAACGGCGTGGCAGCTTCAGCAGACATTCCGTACTTCGCTGCGGGAGAAACTATGCGCGACTTGCCTGTTGGCCGTCGCGGAACTTTGGCTGAGCCGCCGCGAGATCCAGCAGCCACTTACAACTGCAGACGTCGGGCGGGTTCAGAATCAGATTGCTCCGGAGGTGCTGCGTGATCTGGAAATGACGCCGTCTGATCTGACTGTCGCGACTTTTCTGCGACATGCTCAACGAATTCTGAACGAAACAGACATCGCTGAAACAGCGGATGTTGCGAATTCCGGGCAGGCCGTTTTCCGGGAAGACTCCGCACTCGCACTCAAGGCGATCATCAGGACGGCCGACGCTGAATGGAAGACTGCCGCACGGAATCTTGACGAGACACTTCAGAAGCGCGCGGTTCCAACCTTCGTGCATGTTCTGAGCGATGAGATCTTTGCAAGGACAGTGATCCTTGATGATCAGCTCCGCAAACAGCGCGAGCAGGTCATTGAACTGCGGAAGGCCAGCCGCAAAGCGGACCATTCAGGCGACCATCATCACGGGCTCGCTTCCTACGGGGATCTTCCATTTGTGGATCCTCACCCGAAATACGACAGGATCCGCGAAGAGCTGCGCGAGCGCTGGAAGGCTTCACTGAAACTGCATCGGCACACTCAGGAAACACTCGCAAGCTTCGGAGGGGAGATGGATCGCGTGCTGCAGATGCCGGGCTGGACGAACGTCTGGACTCGCCCGATTCAAAATCGTGTCGACATGCTTGCGACCGGCGTGAACAGCGAAGTCGGTGTTCGAGTCCTGGGACGATCTCTGAACGACGTCGTTGATGCCTCCGAGGAGATCGCTCGAATTCTAAGAGAGGTGCCGGGGGCCGCGAACGTGGTTGCAGACCCGGTTCGAGGGAAGGGCGTAATTCGTGTTCGCCCAGACTTTGACAAAGCTGCGGCATTGGGAGTTACCAGAAACGACCTGGTGTCGACGATCGATTACGCGTTTTCGGGCCGAGTCATTTCCGAAACTGTGCTCAGACAATCTCCCATCCCGGTGCGTCTGAATCTGATTCCCAGTAATCGCATCGCTGACGAAGAAACACTGCGTGAAATTCAGATCCCCTCTCCGATCACCAGCACGGGTCACAAGACGCACACGGCTGTGCCGATCGGAGTTCCGCTCGACGCCGTCGCGGAGGTTTCGGTTGAAGAAGGACCAGCCACGATCAAGAGCGAAAATGGCTGGCTAAGGAACTATGTTCGACTGAACGTGCGTGGCCGAGATCCTTTGGAGTTTGTCGAAGATGCAAAACGGATTGTGTCCCAGCGTCTGTCACCTCGCCCCGGTGTGTTCGTTGAGTGGACGGGACAATTCGAACATGCGGCCGAGTCTCGAAGGTCGTTGCTCATTCTGGTTCCCGTCGTCGTGCTGTTGATCTTCCTGACGCTTCTCTGGACCTATCGCGATGCGGCCGATGCGTTACTGATGCTTCTGACCGCCCCGGGCGCTCTGGCGGGCGGAATTCTGTGTCAGTGGTTGCTTGGGTATCAGTTTTCCGTTGCTGTCGGTGTTGGTTACATCGCCTGTTTTGGAATGGCGGCGTCAACGGGCGTTGTCATGCTCGTTTATCTGCGCGAAGCCGTTGCGACGGCTGGCGGGCTTGAAAAAATGACGCTGGAACAGCTGCGTTCCACCGTGTTGAAAGGAGCCGTCCAACGCCTGCGACCAAAGCTGCTGACTGAGGCAACGACTCTGCTGAGCCTGGCTCCGATGATCTGGAGCACCGGCACCGGCGCGGATATCATTCGCCCTATGGCCGCCCCTGTTCTCGGTGGAATTCTGGTGGCGGATGAGATTATTGACCTGCTGCTTCCGATTCTGTTTTATCACGTTCGACGACGACGCTGGCTGGCATTACATCCAACCAATAAATCGAATTCATCCGCGATGAACAAAGAGGTATCGCCAGGCTCTGGCTGACAGTGATATGTTTCGTCAGTTTGTTTCAGTTCAACAAAGACTCGTTCCTCACAAGAACCAATATTCGTTCAAGAGCATAATCATGACTGCGTTTCTGCAACTCAACACGCCACGTCTCTCTCGACGCACTCTGACAGCCGCTCTCATGTTGACGGCACTGACAGTCGCGGGTTGCGGCGGAGATCCTAAGGCAAAGTACCTTCCGGATTCGAACGCCGCACGTTCAGCGCTGGAACTGGTTCTGAACGCATGGAAAGACGGCAAACCGTTTGGCTCGAACAAGCTCAACGAGATCCCGGTTGAGACGTTTGATACTCGCTGGCGTGACGGTGGCAAGCTTGAGTCGTTTGAAATCCTCGGTGAAGAATCTGTCGAAGGCCGTCCCACGTTCAAAGTCCGCGTCCAGATGCAGAAAGCCCAGTCGATCGAAGATGTCTTCGTCGTGGTTGGCAATAACCCTCTGATGGTCTTCCGAAAACAGGACTTCGACAAAGCGGGCGGGAACTAAGCCGCAGACCCCAAAAGCAGCAAATCGCTGTAGCTGTGCAGTCTGCCGTGCGAATATGCGGATCGACCGGATAGACGCTGGACACCGTGGCCATGCGGCGGTTTACAGGACGTTGCATGCATGGCGAAACAAGTGCTCAAACGCCTTTGCAGCTGGATTGAACGCCTGCTCGACGCTGAAAAGCATGGCGAGTTCCTGAAGCAACGGCGACCCGCGATCCGGCTCTATTCCGAGGCGAATGTCGATCGGGCGAATGTCGATCGGGCGAAGTGCAATCGGGCGAAGTGCAATCGGAGTGTTGGGGTGCTGGCCCGTTCGGTACACGTAGACCTCAAACTGATGCTCGCCAAACACCGTTCGAAGTTGGCGAGTGACAGGCTCTTCGCTGCGATACTGCGTGTGTCCATCTGCGGTGGTCACAGTTTCACCGAGATTACCGTCTCCCTGACTGACAAGAAACAAATCCATTCCCACCCGTCCGATGTGCAGCAGTTGATCCAGAAACTTGCGCTCGAAGTCGCTCAGAGTGCACCCTTCGGCAGCCGACAGGCGTACAAAGTTTTCCACCTGAACCGTTAATTCCATCAAAGATTCAGACTTGTCTCTGTCGTTCGTGTCTGCGATGCTCATGCCGTGGCCTCCTTGCCTTGATGTGATGGATCTTGTTAA
>JANMEV010000461.1:0-24134 GCA_031377305.1 Planctomycetota bacterium
CGCTTTGCTTCGTTGCCAGGTGGCAGAGTCTCTTGTCGTCTGCCTGGTCCTGTTCGGAAAGGTCCGCGGCCGTGCACCAGACGACGAGGTCAGACGCTGCCACCTGCTCGCCACGCAGTTCCTGAGCACGTTCCATGATCAGGTCGGCCGCGTCTTCCCAGCCGGCGGTGTCGATCAGCTCGACCTCGATCGATCCCAGCTTCAAAGTGGCCGTCAGATAGTCTCGCGTGGTTCCTGCAATCGGCGACACGATCGCCTTCTGCTGTCCGATGAGGCGATTGAACAGAGTGCTCTTGCCGGCGTTTGGAAGTCCGGCAAGGACGACTCGGCGACGGTACCCAGCCGGCAAACGACTGGCGGAATCGTCGGACAGTTGCCGTAGGATCATCAGCGCCGTTTCCAACCGATCAGCGATCTGAGCTTTGGTGATGAACTCAATGTCTTCTTCGACAAAGTCGAGGCCCGCCTCGAGATCGCCCAGCAACGCGATGAGATCGACTCGCAGGTGTCCGAGTCTGGAAGTGATGCGGCCACCGAGTTGCGAAAGGGCCTTCTGCAATTCGTCATGATCAGTCGCTTCGATGACGCCGAGGACTGCTTCGGCCTGAAGCAAGTCGATGCGGCCGGAGAGAAACGCTCGCATTGTAAATTCACCGCGGCGTGCTAAGCGAGCTCCGGATCCGCACAGATGTTCGATCGTGGCTTCCAGCAGCGGTACTGAGCCGATCAGATGAAGCTCGGCCATCGGCTGCCCGGTAAAGCTTCGCCGAGTCGGCCAGTACATCAGCGCCGTGGGAACGGGGACGATGATGGTTGGCAGATCCAGTTGCCCCGTAAACCTTCGCGGGACTATTGTTGTTCGCCAATGTGTGGATTGTTCGTGGGGCCGAAACAGCCTCGCAACGATGTCGGCTGTTTCGACGCCGCTGACTCGCACAATCCCGCGCAGCGCCGGACCGGGCGCTGAAGCAAGGGCAACGATCGTGTCATCAAGGTCAAGCGGCATGGGGAGACTGTAAGACGAAAGGCCGATCTCGGACAGCGTTCATCATTCGTTAGTGGATGACGCTGCCTCCAAGTTCTTGACGGAATGAGAATTCGAGGGTTCCTGAGTCGGGTTTGCTGATGCCAACAGATAACTCAATATCATTTGATTTGGCTCTCCGCCTTCCCAATTGTGCTTTGAACCGTCAGACAAACGCACCACTATAAACGGCGGGCTGTCGCTCGCGTGGGCGTGCAGCAGCTTTTGTGGATCAGCCTTCCAGTCCACAACGACTCGGTTCTGAAGTTTCTCCCATGTGAACGGGTAGCTTTGGGGATCGTTCAGCCGCTGGTATTCATCGTGCAGATCATCCCAACAGGACGGCCAATTGTTACTGTTTGCCTTTAAATCTCGATGATAAAAATTGCCGTCCATTCCTGAGCATAGGCGTCCTCGACGATCACGAACATCTGCCGCAACGAATGTAATCCCCAAAATCCACCGCCGACTAGCAACCCGACGAGGATCAAGACCGCGAGGTTGAAACTCGATCGGGGAAACTTCACTTTAGGCTCTGCCGCGCGATCAGTTGATCGAGTTCGACCCGAAGCTTGGGCAGAATTTCGTCATACAAAAAAGCACCGAGGCTTTCTTTGCCGCGCTTCAGGTTGACGTGAGTGGGGCCGCACCAGAGGCCCAGATCAGCGTCGTCGGTTTCGCCTGGCCCGTTGACTCGGCAACCCATCACAGCGATCGTGATCTTGTGAGACTCGGCGTATCGAGTCATCTCGCGAACCTGCTCGGCCAGTTCAATGAAGGCTTCGTTTTCGACTCGCGAACAGCTTGGGCAACTGATTATGTTGAGTGTCTTCAGTCCATAGTCCACGAAACTGCGAACTCGGCCAGCAGCGATGTCGTCTAGAATCTTTCGACCAGCGGCGATCTCTTCGGCCTTGCGATTGTTTGCGACGGTCAATGACACCCGAATTGTATCGCCAATGCCGCGGCTAATCAGCTGCTCGAACGCAATGCGAGTCTTGATGATTCCGTCCGGCGGCATACCGGCTTCGGTCACTCCCAAATGCAGCGGGACATCGGGGCGCTTTTCCGCAAAGCGACGATTGACCTCGATCACTTTCTGAGGATCCGAGTCCTTCAGTGACACGCAATAACGCTCGTAGCCCAGTTCATCCAGCAGGCTGCAGTGCTCCCACGCGCTTTCGAGCATCGGTGAGATTGAATCGTGTTCGTCGAACTTCGATTTGACATCCGGATCGACCGAGCCGCAGTTCACGCCGACTCGCATGGCACAGTCGTTGTCCTGAGCGACCTTGACGAGGTACTTCACTTTCTCCTGCCACGGCTTGGATCGTTCGTGATGATACAAGTGGCCGGGGTTGTAACGAATCTTGTCGACATACGGTGCGATCACTTCGGCCAGACGATAATTCTCCTGAAGGTCAACAGACAGGTTGCCTTTGACCTGCTTCCGAATCTCCATCAACGCTTCGGCATCTTTCTGATTGTCGATGGCCACACGGACGACATCGGCACCGGCGTTGACGAGATCATTGATCTGACGAACGGTGGCGTCGATGTCGGTTGTCTTGGTCGCAGTCATGCTTTGGACAGCAATCGGCGCGTCGCCTCCAATGAAGCGATCTCCAACCGCGATTTTGCGAGTGGGGTTTCGGACGATGTTGAGTTTCGTGTCAGTCATGACTGCGCTTCGTGGCTGGGATTGTGAGATTCGATCGGTCTCAATGTGTCCGCTCTACGAGGAATCGTAGAGATTCGAGAGCCGGATTTCCTCAACACCGCAGCATTCCGGGCCAATTCACGGGGAAGAGGGGCAATTGAACCAGCTTTCGGTTGTCGATCGGCAGGAGTTCTCAGTTTAACGCGATGTTGTTGCCATGCATTAAAACGTATGGACTCCGCTTCAGAGGTCCCTGCGATTGGCGAGGGCGCTGCCCGGATTCCCGAGGCAGGGTGTCTGAAGGCATAGGTTGGTTTCAGGCCGAGGGAGTGGTAGTCTTCGCAGATCGACATTCCGACCTTATTGGCGGACACAATTCGGCTGACAAAACTGGTCCAGAAGTCCCTTTTGACGCTCAGGGCGACAGGGTCAGTCGGCGAAGAGCGAACGTTGGCTGGTGTCGAGTGTCGTCGGTATTCTTAGCAAATTCATGGCAATTTCGGGCTCTCCCAGTTGAGAGCCCGTGTTTTTACGGTCAATCAGATCATGGCTCGCGCAATAGAGACAATTCGAAACATTGGCATCATCGCACATATTGATGCCGGCAAGACGACCACGACCGAGCGCATCCTCTACTACACGGGCGCACAACATCGAATGGGGAACGTCGACGACGGAACGACCACGACCGATTTCGATCCGGAGGAGGCTCAGCGGGGGATTACCATCTATTCGGCCGCCGTTTCCTGTCAGTGGAAGGGTTGCAACATCAACCTCATCGACACGCCGGGACACGTCGACTTTACGGCAGAAGTTGAACGAAGCCTTCGAGTGCTCGACGGCGCGGTGGTGATCTTTAGTGCAGTTGAGGGTGTTGAAGCTCAAAGCGAAACCGTCTGGCGGCAGGCGAACAAATACAAAGTGCCTCGAATCTGCATGATCAACAAGATGGATCGCATCGGGGCTGGTTTTCATCGTGTTTTAGAACAAATCCGAGACCGGCTGACAGCAAAGCCAGTCCCTATGCAGATCCCAATCGGAGCAGGCCAGTCCACCAACGCCGACGGGTTCAGAGGCGTCATCGATCTATTGTCGATGAAGGCAATGTATTGGGATGCCGAGTCGAAGGGGCAGAATTTTCGAGAAGAGGCCATTCCTGAACAATATCAGGATGACGCGGAACTCTGGAGAGGCGAGATGCTGGACGTTTTGTCCAGCATTGACGATGACGTGATGATGGCCTGCATGGAAAGCGAACCGGTTCCTTGCGACCTGATCATTTCAGCAATTCGAAAAGCTACGCTCAGCGGTGTTATTCAGCCAGTGTTTTGCGGTGCTTCGCTGGACTACATCGGCGTCCAGCCTGTTCTGGACGGAGTGCAGAATTTCCTTCCAAGTCCGTTGGATCGTCCTCCGGTTGAGGGATTAATTCCAACGGGGAAGCAGGAAGGTCAGACCGCGATTCGTAAGGCGTCAACGAAAGAGCCAGTGTGTGCTCTGCTATTTAAGGTGCAGGCGGACGCGCACGGAGACCTGTATTTTGCTCGAGTTTATTCGGGGGTTCTGAATGGCAATTCGAAGCTTCTGAATCCTCGAACGGGCAAGAAGGAAATGGTCACGCAGCTCTGGCATATTCAGTCAGATTCGCGAGAAAAGATGGAGACTGTCGAGGCGGGCGACATCTGCGGAATCATCGGACCTCGGGACTCTGCTACCGGTGACACGCTGTGTGATGCACAATCGCCGATTGCGCTCGAGTCGATTATCTTTCCGGAGACTGTGATTTCAATGGCGATTGAGCCCGAATCCAGCAATGATCGCAAGAAGCTGGACGATACGCTCAAGCGTTTGGAACGACAGGATCCAACATTCCGAGTGAAATCCAACGTGGAAACCGGGCAAACCATTATCAGTGGGATGGGGGAATTGCATCTTGAGGTCATCCGGCATCGCATGGAGCGAGACTTCAAGTTGAAAGTTCGATTCCATAAGCCGCGAGTCAGCTATCGCGAAAAACTAGTTGGTGAAGTGACGGTCAATGTTGACTTTTCCAAGCAAATGCCATCTGGTTCAATTGCGTTTGGGCTGACGCTGCTCGCTCGCGAGGTCGCCGATTCAACAGTCACAGTGAACGTGGGGCACCGATTGGCGCCAGAGGCGATACCAAAGCAGCTCCTGCAGATTTTGCTGGAATCCATTCAAAAAGAGGCAGAAGGCGGCGGGATTTACGGAAACCCGATCATGGGGTTAAGCCTGATTATTTTAAACGTCAACTACACCGAAGCGGAAAGCAACGAAGTGGCGATCCGCATGGCGGCGTCAGAAGCGTTTCGAAAAGTCCTGAGTGATGGGAAAATGGCAATTCTGGAGCCAATCATGTCTCTGGAAGTAGTGACCCCGGAAGATTTCCTGGGAAATGTCCAGTCCGACCTGAATTCCCGCAGAGCTGTCATCGTCAATTCCGACAGACGAGGAGACCTTTGCGTACTTGAATGCGAGGCGCCTCTGATGGCAATGTTCGGGTACTCAAACCAGATTCGAAGTCTTTCTCAAGGTCGGGCATCGTACTCGATGGAGCCTTGTCGCTATGAAATTGCCCCTCTGAACGTGGTTGAGCAAATGATGTAGCTGAAGTTTCACGGGTCTTCTGTCGAAGTAATTGATTTCTCACGCGACGTTGATTGACAGCAACTGCGATCAACTATACACTCCCCGATTCCCCGTTTTTCGGGTTCCCAAAATCAATTTGCGTAAGCTGTATGCTGAAGGTGGTTTGCGGTGGCTGCTGCTGGTGAAGAATGTATCCGAATTCGGATGGAAGCTTATGACCACTCCGTATTGGATCAGTCAGCGGCAGAAATTGTGGATACTGCAAAGCGTACTGGGGCAATTGTCCATGGTCCGGTTCCGTTGCCGACTCGAATAGAGCGGTATACGGTCCTTCGAAGTCCTCACATTGACAAAAAGTCTCGTGAGCAGTTCGAGATTCGGACCCACAAGAGGCTGATCGACATCATTCAGCCTACTGGCAAGACTGTGGATGCTTTGAATAAGCTCTCATTGCCAGCCGGGGTTGATATTAAGATCAAGGCGACGGCAACCGCCTAGTTTTGGTCAATTGCAATTGGTGTCGTCTATTCTCGCGGACGAATTCTGTCCGCTTTTTCTTATTTTCTGCGCGCGGGTGCGGAGCTATGTCAGTCGGATTACTCGGTCGAAAAATTGGAATGACTCAGGTCTATGACGCTGATGGCGTTATTGTGCCTGTGACAGTCATTGAGGCTGGACCTTGCGTTGTTCTGCAGGTGCGTGCTGAAAAGAAAGACGGTTACGACGCGGTTCAGCTTGGGTTTGCGGATCGTCCTCGAGGGAAGGCTTCGCGTGCTCAGCGTGGCCATGTTGCGGCCTTGAGCGGTCGCCGTCAGGCGTCCCGGACTTCGGCTGGCGTTGCTGCTGTTCCGAAGGCTGAGTGTGAGGCAAAGCGGTTTATTCGTGAGTTTCGTTGTAAGGATGCTTCGCATGGATTGGCGGTTGGGCAGGTTCTTGGCCCTGCCTCGCTTGAGGGTGTGAAGTGGGTTGATGTGATTGGCGTTTCCCGTGGCCGTGGTTTTTCTGGTGTTATGCGTCGGCATAACTTTCACGGGATGCCGGCGAGCCATGGTGCGAAGCGAGTCCATAGAGCGCCGGGTTCGATTGGGCAGAGTGCTGACCCGTCTCGTGTATATCCTGGTACAAAGATGGCTGGTCATTACGGTAGTGCTCGCATCACGGTGCGAAATTTGAAGCTCGTGCGAGTTGATGGTGATTCGAATGTGCTGCTGGTTAGGGGTGCCATACCGGGCCCTACTGGTGGTTATGTTGTCATTCGTCGTTCCGCTAAGAATCGTTGACATTTGCCGGTGGTACCATGATTTCCGTTCCAGTTAAAAATATGTCCGGTGCTGACTGTGGCACGTTTGCTTTTGAGCCGTCGGAGATTTCCGATGTGATCTGCAAGCAGTTGCTTCACGACGCCATTGTGATGTACCGCGCTAACCGTCGGGTTGGTGAAGTGCAGACTAAGTCTCGCGGGATGGTCGCGGGAAGCACCCGGAAGTTGTTCAAGCAGAAGGGCACTGGTCGTGCGCGTGCTGGTGGTATTCGCACTCCGGTTCGGCGTGGTGGGGGTCATGCCTTCGGTAAGACTCCGCGTGATTATTACTACCGCCTTCCGAAGAAGGCGGTTCGTAAGGCTATGAGAATGGCGCTGCTGAGTAAATTCCAGGACTCTGAGGCCGTAGTCCTCAAGGGCTGGGAGTGTTCAGGGCCAAAGACGAAGGTGATTGTTGGATTTTTGAAGGCTGTCGGACTTCTGGGAAAAACTGTTTTGCTAGCCACCGAGGGCGTGGATCAAAATGTTTGGCGATCGGCTCGTAACATCCACGGTGTTATGGTGTTGCCTGGGGCTGATTTGAATGCGTTCACTTTGCTTCGTCAGCGGCACTTGGTGATCACGGTGAGTGAGATGAATCGTATTCTTGGTCGTCAGGCTTAGTTTGTACATTGGGGCTTGGTGTTCAGATGACTGCGTTTTTCGGTAGTGGTATAACTCTTGAGGCTCATCAGGTGATCCGCCGCCCTCTGGTAACAGAAAAGGGCACGCATCTCTCTGAGAAGCTGAATGCATACTCCTTTGAGGTTCATCCGCTTGCAACAAAGACTGACATCAAGGCTGCTGTTCAGCAGTTGTGGGATGTTCGAGTGGTTGCAGTTCGTACTCAGACACGAATCGGTAAGCCGCGACGCCATAAAATGGTTGTTGGCTTGACTCGTGCCTGGAAGAAGGCTGTTGTGAAGTTGCATGACGAAGATCGTATTGCGTTCTTTTAGCAGTCTGTGTTTCATCTGAAGATTCTTGGCGTGTGGATGTGAGTTTGAATCATGGGGATTCGTTTTTACAAGCCGGTCACTCCTGGTCGTCGTGGCGCGTCGGTCAGTGATTTTGCAGAAATCACTGACAAGAAGAAGCGTCCCGAGAAGGCGTTGACGGTTCGCTTTAAGAAAAAGGGCGGCCGTAACAATCAGGGGAAGATCACGGCGTTGCATCGCGGCGGTGGTCATAAGCGATTGTACCGCGTGATTGATTTTCGCAGAGATAAAGATGGCGTGTTGGGTACTGTCACGCATATCGAGTATGATCCGAATCGATCTGCTCGAATTGCGCTGGTGCTGTATGCTGATGGAGACAAGCGATATATTCTGGCTCCTGAGGGTCTCAAAGCCGGTAATGTTATCGAGAGTGGTGACAAGGTTGAGCCGAACGTAGGAAATTGCATGCCTCTTGGTATGATTCCGCAGGGCACGATCATTCATAATATTGAGATGCAGCCAGGTCGAGGTGGCCAGTTGTGTCGAAGTGCTGGTGTCGGTGCGACGCTTAACGCCCGCGAAGGTCGTTGGGCACAGGTGACGTTGCCGAGCGGTGAAGTTCGGCGACTGCCGAGTTCGTGTCGCGCTACGATCGGTGTTCTTGGAAACGGCGAGCACAGTAGTATTGTGATTGGTAAGGCCGGCCGCAATCGCTGGAAGGGCATTCGTCCACGAGTCCGCGGTACTGCTATGAATCCAACAGCGCATCCGATGGGTGGTGGTGAAGGTCGAAATTCTGGTGGGCGACATCCTTGTAGTCCAACTGGGAAACTGGCTAAGGGCGGACGTACGAGAAATCGTAAGAAAGCTTCTGCTGGTGCTATCATTCGTCGACGCAAGTCGGTTCGATACGGTGAGGTTAAGCTGTAGTTTTCGGTTTGGAAGGGTGTGTTGAATGGGTCGCTCGCTGAAGAAGGGTCCTTATGTTGACCCTCGCGTGCTCGAGAAGGTTGAAAAGCTGAACTCGGTTGGACGCAAAGAGCCAGTGAAGACTTGGGCTCGTCGTTGTACGATCTCTCCGGAATTCGTTGGGCATACATTCCTTGTACATAATGGTCGTGCTCACATTAGTGTGTACGTCACTGAAGATATGGTCGGGCATAAGCTGGGTGAGTTTTCAGCGACCCGCACCTTCCGCGGACATGGTTCAAAAGGTAAGAAGTAGTCATGACTGCAGTACGTGCCGTTCATCGCTTTGCGAGAATTTCACCGACCAAAATCCGTCCGTTCGCCGACATGATTCGCGGGATGTCTGCGGAGCAAGGCTTAAATGCTCTGGCGTTTGAGCCTAATCGTGGAGCTCGGTTTCTGGAACGTGTGTTGAAAAGTGCCATTGCCAACGCTGAAGATCGCGGAGTTCGCAGTCCTGATCGACTGAAGATCTCTGAGGCTCGCGTTGACGGTGGTCCGATGTTTAAGAGAGTTCATGCTCGGGCACGAGGGATGGCTAACTTGATCCGTCGTCGCACGGCCCATATTCATGTGGCCGTCGATGCTCCTGAGTTGGGTTGATTCATTTCGCTTTGAGATTGCAGGATAACGGTCATGGGGCAGAAAGTCAGGCCAACAGGGTTCCGCGTCGGTGTTATGGAGACGTGGCGCAGTCGTTGGTATGCCAACAAACGCGAATTCGGCGATCTGCTCCTGGAAGATCAAAAGATTCGAAAATTCGTAGCGACCAAGTATGAGTTTGCCGAGATCGCACGCGTCGAGATCGAACGTACTCGTGATCAGGTGGTGGTGCATATGCACACTGCTCGGCCGGGAGTGATTATCGGTCGAAAGGGTCAGGAGGTCGATAAGTTGAAGGCCGAGCTGGAAGACCTCACTGGCCGTCGAATGGATGTAAAGATCGTTGAGATTACGAACCCCAATCGGAATTCCCGGTTGGTAGCGATGAAGATTGCACAGCAGCTTCAGAAGCGAGGTAGTTTTCGTCGTGCGATCAAGAAGACTCTTGACGAAGTGATGAGTTCCGGTGTTGAGGGTGTCAAGATTCAGATGTCAGGACGTTTGGGCGGTGCCGAAATGTCTCGACAGGAGAAGGCAAGTCGCGGATCAATTCCGTTGTCGACTCTGCGTCGTCATATTGATTATGGCTTTGCTGAATCAAAGACGGCGATGGGTATTATTGGCGTAAAAGTGTGGATTGATCTGGGCGATTATTCGAACGAGGAGACTGCAGATGGCGCTAATGCCAAAGCGGGTCAAGCATCGAAAAAGCCAAAGAGGGCGTATAAGAGGTAACGCGACTCGCGGGAACACTGTCGTCTTCGGCGAATGGGCACTACAGTCGTTGGATCCTGGTCATATTACTGGTCAGACCATCGAAGCATGTCGAATCGCTGCAACGCAGTATGTCCGCGGAGAAGGTCGAGTCTTTATTCGCATATTCCCTCAGAAGCCGGTGACTGCAAGGCCGCTTGAGACCCGAATGGGTAAGGGAAAAGGGGAGCCGGATCGTTGGGTTGCTGTTGTGAAGCCCGGTACGGTTCTCTTTGAGATCGGTGGAGTGTCGCACGACACTGCTCGGAGTTGTTTTAATCGAGTGGCGCATAAGCTACCGGTTCGGGTTCGCCTCGTGGGGCGTCGTCCTGAGATTTGATTTTCGTGTTAAGGCGTTTGGAAATGTCGAAGTCAACTGCGATTCGTGAGATGTCTGATGAGCAACTGCAGCATGAGCTGCGGGAGGCTCAGCAGTCGTTGTTTCGTCTGCGCGTTCAGGCTGCCACGGAGCGCAACGACGTTCCGAGCAATGTAAAGAAGCTCCGCCGAGATATCGCTCGTATTTGCACGATTCAGCGTGAACGTGAACTCGCTAAGGCCTGATTTTGGTATTTATGAGATGAAGAAAACGTTGATCGGTACTGTGGCGAGCGTTTCGCGAGCCAAGACACTTCGAGTCGAAATTGCTCGTCGAATGAAACACCCCAAGTATGGGAAGATCATTCGCGGTCGAACGATTTGTCACGTCCACGATGAAGAGGGGAAAGCCCGGAAGGGGGATACCGTCGAGATTGTAGAGTGTCCGCCTAGATCCGCGTTAAAGCGATGGGATCTGGTGAGGGTGATTAGTTCGGCGGCAACGGTCGACGAGCAGCCGTCGGCAGGTGCTGCGGTTTAGCTGGTTTCTTGCGTTGTATGCAGCATAGTTGAGGTTGTTCGATGATCCAGATGCAGACACTGCTTGACGTGGCAGATAATTCGGGTGCGAAGACGGCTCGTTGTATCAAAGTGCTTGGCGGAACGCGTCGCCGTTATGCTGGCTTGGGTGACATCGTTGTCGTCAGCGTTCAGAAGGCGATCGCCGGCAGTGCGATTAGGTCCGGGGCCGTTGTGAAGGGCGTGGTAGTGCGAACACGGAAGGCTGCCCGTCGATCGGATGGTTCCTACGTGAAATTTGACCGTAACGCTATTGTCATCGTTGACAATGATGGTAATCCAAAGGGCACCCGCATCTTTGGCGCTGTTGCTCGTGAATTACGTGAGCGAAAATACATGAAGATTGTTAGCCTTGCGAATGAAGTGGTCTGAATATCGCTTGTTGCTCGCTTTTTTGAAGAGTGGTTTGAAATGTCCCGTTTGCAGAGCGAATACAAATCCAGAATCGTCCCTGAGCTGCAGGCAGCTTTCGGACGCAAGAACATTCATTCGATCCCGCGTCTGCTGAAGATTGTTGTCAGCATGGGGGTCGGCGAAGCAGTGAACGATCGCAAGCGGTTAGATCAGGCTGCTGAGCAACTTGGTCAGATCGCTGGTCAAAAAGCGCAGATCTGTAAGGCAAGAAAATCGGTTGCTGGTTTTAAGCTTCGTGAGGGTCAGCCGATTGGGTGTCGTGTCACGCTTCGTGGGAAGCGAATGTTTGATTTCCTCGATCGGTTAATTACGTTAGCACTTCCTCGAGTGCGTGACTTTCGTGGCGTCAGTCCGAAGGGGTTTGACGGGAACGGAAATTACAATTACGGCTTGAACGAACAGATGGTTTTTCCGGAAATTGATGCGGAGACTGTAACCGTCACTCAGGGCATGAACATCACTTTTGTGACGACTGCTAGTACTGATGACGAAGGCCGAGCGTTGCTCAGGGCCTTCGGAATGCCGTTTAAAGCGGAAGAATAATTTTTTGGTCGCTTTTTGGATCCCGAGATTAGGTAATGGCAAGCAAAGCAAAGATTGAAAAGGCGAAGCGGACGCCGAAATTTTCTAGCCGCATTGAACACCGTTGCATGCTGTGTGGGCGTCCGCGAGCTGTCTATCGCAAGTTCAAAGTTTGTCGTATTTGCTTTCGTAATCTGGCCCTTGACGGGTTGATTCCAGGCGTAAAAAAGGCAAGTTGGTAGAGTAAGGGTTTGGTGTTCCTATGATGACTGATCCAATTGCCGATCTGCTGACACGCATTCGGAATGCTGTACGAGTTGAGCGTCCGTTTGTGGATGTTCCGGCGTCAAAGATTAAGGTGAATATCGTCGAGGCCCTCCAGCGTGAAGGTTTCGTTTGGGATTATCAGCTGATCGACTCTGCTCCGGCGAAGACCCTGCGTGTGAATCTGAAGTACGGTCCAAACGGTGAGCATGTGATCCAGCACATTGAGCGTGTTTCGAAGCCGGGCTGCCGGGTATATAGTGCTGTTTCTGACATGAAGGATATTCGTCAGGGAACGGGAATCTCTGTGATCTCCACATCAAAGGGTGTGTTGAGCAACCGGGAGGCTCGGCAGCAGGGCGTTGGCGGCGAACTCGTTTGTCAGGTCTGGTAGTAGAATTCAAAAGGTAGTCCCCTTAAGCGGGTGGTTCAGCTATGTCACGAATTGGGAAGAAGCCGGTTGCCATTCCGGGCGGTGTGAAAATCGAAGTAGCGGGTGCCCGCGTCTCTGCGAAGGGGCCTGCCGGCGAGCTTGCGTTTTCGGTTCATCCGTCGATGGAGGTTGTGGTCGAGGGAGCCGTGGTCCACGTACTTCGACCGGATGATAAGAGGAGCAGTCGTGCTCTTCACGGCTTGACGCGAAGTTTGATTCAAAATATGGTGTCAGGGTTGGTCAAGCCCTTTGAGAAAAAGCTTGAGATTCAGGGTGTTGGTTACAATGCAAGTTTGGCTGGCAACAAGCTGACACTTCAAGTCGGGTTTGCAAACAAGATTGTTTTGGAAGTTCCGGTCGGTGTGACTTGCGTGGTGACTGATCCCACTCACGTTTTGGTCAAGAGTGTCGATCGGCAAGCCTGTGGTCAGTTCGCTGCAAATATTCGTGCTGTAAAGCCACCTGAACCTTATAAGGGCAAGGGGATTCGCTACCAGGATGAGTTTGTGAAGCGAAAGTCCGGTAAGGCGTTTGGGTCCAAGTAGTTTTCAGGTTTTTGTTAGAACGAGTGTTTGCGATGAGTGTTCGGTCGCGATTGGCTTTACAGCGGAAACGCCGTCAGTTTCGTGTTCGTAATCGTGTGGTGCGTGATGCGCACGGCCGACTGCGACTGTCAGTCTTTCGAAGTAATCGGCATATGTATGCCCAGATTATAGACGACGTGGCGGGGCGCACTTTGGTTGCTGCCAGCACGGTTGACACAGAGATTGCCGGGCCTGGTGGTGCAGGCGGTGATCAGGAATCGGCAGCGAAGGTTGGCAAGCTGATCGCTGAACGAGCTGTTGAGGCGGGTATTTCTGAAGTGGTTTTTGACCGTGGTACATTCCGATACCATGGCCGCGTTGCAGCTTTGGCGGAAGCCGCCCGAGAAGCTGGGTTGCAGTTTTAGTTCATTACTGTGTTAGTTGCTGAGGTGTCCGGTGTCCACGTCAGATATAAGAAATGATTCAGGCGAAAAAGTAATCCAGATTCGCCGCTGTGCGTGCGTTGTCAAAGGTGGCCGTCGCTTTAGTTTTGCTGCACTTGTCGTGACCGGAGACGGGAACGGCCGAGTCGGCTACGGCTACGGTAAAGCGATAGAAGTGCCTCTAGCTGTTGATAAGGCCACAAAGCAGGCAAACCGGACGCAGATGTTTGTGCCGATCGTGGGGACGACAATCCCGCACCAAGTGCTCGGCGAGTATCGGGCGTCACGAGTTTTGCTGCTGCCGGCAAAGCCGGGTACCGGAATCATTGCAGGTGACTGTGTCCGATCAGTTGTTGAAGCAGTTGGGATCACTGATATTTTGACAAAGGCCTACGGTTCAACGAACCCGTTGAACCTGGTGAAGGCTGCGTTTGACGCACTGAAGAAGTTGCGAACGCGCGAGCAGATTGAACGATTGCGAGGGGTGTCACTGTGATTTTGAATGACGTACAGGTTGGAATTCAGCCTCGCAAGGGTCGTAAAAGGATTGGGCGTGGTGTAGGGTCTGGTCACGGTAAGACATCGGGAAGAGGGCACAAGGGCTTCTTCAGTCGATCGGGTTCGTCTCGCCGTCCGGGTTTCCAAGGCGGGCAGATGCCGCTGTTTCGCCGTTTTGCGAAACGAGGATTCAGCAACAAGTACTTCGCTCCTGACGTCGCCGTGGTCAATGTCGGCGAGTTGAGTGAGGCATTCGAAGCGGATTCCGAGATCACTCCAGAACTGCTTGCGAGCAAGGGGATGATTCGTACGAAGTATGACGAACTCAAAATACTTGGCGACGGTGAGTTGACCAAGAGTTTGAAGATAACTGCGCACCGCTTTTCGGCGAGCGCAGAGCAGAAGATTTCAGCGGCTGGTGGGACGTACACGCGGATATCGACTGGTAGCCTCGGTTGATTTTTGTAAACGTTGATTTAGGGAAGGAGGAGCCGCATGCTTGAAAAATTGCTGACCGTGTTTCGAATCCCTGAATTGCGCCGTAAGATTATTCTGACGGTTGTCTTGCTTGGCGTCTACCGCCTTGGTTACCACATCACTTTGCCGTTCATGGATCATGAGTCGGTTGGCGAGGTGATGGAGAAGGCTCAGGGGAATTCTACGGGAATTGGCGGTCTATTGCAGGCCGTGTCCGTGTTTTCGGCGTCATCACTGCAAAGCGGTTCGCTGTTCGGCTTGGGAATTATGCCGTACATCACGGCTTCGATTGTGTTCCAACTCCTCGGAACTGTTTATCCGCCGCTTGAGGCATTGCAGAAAGAGGGCGAGTCCGGGCGTCGTCGTCTAAATGAGTACACTCGGTACGCGACGGTGTTTGTTTGCCTGCTTCAGAGTTTTGCGCTACTGTGGTCAATGCGTGGAGGGGCTGATGGGCAGGCGGCGATCTTGTCAGGGTATACATCGATTGGCTGGCTGCTGTTCGGGACGATCATGATGACAGCGGGTACTGTCTTTCTGATGTGGATTGGAGAGCAGATCGATGCGTATGGAATTGGAAATGGCATCAGCCTGTTGATTATGGCGGGTATTCTTGCAAGGATGCCGGAAATTGTCAGAAAATGGGTCGATGGAATTCGTCAGGGTGGGCTTCAGATCGGTTCCAGTTATGGCATTGAGCGATTGCTGGTCATGGCGGCTTTGTTCATTTGCGTTATTGCCGTTGTGGTTTTCATCACTCAGGGACAGCGAAGAATACCGATTCAGAGTGCGAAGCATGTTCGTGGCCGACGCGTGATGGGCGGAAATCGTCAATGGCTGCCGCTGCGGGTGAATCAGTCGGGAGTCATGCCAATCATCTTCAGTTCTAGCTTATTGATGATCCCCTTTTTTTTGTTCAGTCAGTTTGGCGAATTGCTGGGGCGGGATACGGTGATTGGCGGCGTTTTGCTCGCGGTTGGGACATCGTTTGCACCCGGTCAGGGATTCATTTATAGTCTTGCATACATCGTGTTGATTTATTTCTTTTGTTACTTCTGGACAGCAATTACGTTCAACCCTAAAGACATGGCGGAGAGCCTGAAGGACAACGGGAGTTTCATCCCGGGATATCGTCCTGGGCAAAGAACAGCGGCTCATTTGGAGCAGGTTATGCTTCGCATTACCTATGTTGGTGCGGCATTTCTGGCAGTTGTTGCAGTGATTCCGACGATTGTTTCAAATACCATGACTTCGGACTTTATTACGGCAAGCTTCTTTGGCGGTACGGGTTTACTGATCATTGTGTCAGTTGCTCTTGATTTGGTCCAGAAGATCGATTCGCATCTTGTGATGCGGAATTACCCGGG
This sequence comes from Planctomycetota bacterium, assembly GCA_031377305.1. Taxonomy (GTDB): domain Bacteria; phylum Planctomycetota; class Planctomycetia; order Planctomycetales; family Planctomycetaceae; genus SXXK01. The sequence continues at coordinate 15,697 of JANMEV010000461.1, forward strand.
TCTCCTTGATTCTGATAAATAGAGCGGTCGGTTTCCGGCTGCGAATTTTGGTGTAAAAATGAAAGTGCGTTCAAGCGTTAAGAGAATTTGCGACTACTGCAAGTTGGTCCGGCGTCGCGGGAAGATCTTTGTGATCTGTTCTTCTAATGCGCGTCACAAGCAGCGTCAGGGCTGATTTCTAGTTATTGGTTCATTGTTCCGGAGTTTTAACGATGCCCCGCGTGCTCGGTGTTGACATCCCAAATAACAAACCAACGTATGTTTCGTTGGGCTACCTGTATGGGATTGGACCGTTCCTTGCGATTCAGATCTGTTACGAGCTGGGTGTTAACCCTCACGCGCGTGCCGGCGAACTCACCGAAGACGAAGTAAGTCGTATCACGAATCACCTCGATAAGAACTACACCGTGGAGGGTCCGTTGCGTCGCAAGATTCAGCAGGACATTGGTCGTCTAAGAGAGATTCAGTGCTACCGCGGCGTGCGGCATCGCAAGGGTCTGCCCGTTCGTGGGCAGCGCACGAAGACGAACGCTCGAACTCGTAAAGGTCGGAAGAAGACCGTTGCGGGTAAGAAGGGTGTTAAGGACGCCAAGCACTAGGGCTCATGTGTTGGGGTGTGGTATCCGTCTATTTGGTTTCGTTCAGTGAGAGAGTGGCGTGGCAAAGGTTAAGAAAAAAGCCAAGATTCGTCGTAATGTGAATAAGGGCATCGCATACATTAAAGCGACGTTCAACAACACAATCGTGACGATGACGGATGCTGGTGGCGATGTGCTTTGCTGGGCGACAGCAGGGACTGTCGGTTTTAAGGGTTCGCGAAAGAGTACGCCTTTTGCAGCTCAGCGAGCGGCTGAGACAGTTGCGGAAAAAGCGGCAAAGGTTGGCGTACGGGAAGTTGAAATTCGCGTGAAGGGCCCCGGAGCCGGTCGCGAAAGTGCAATTACTGGGCTTCAGGCCTCAGGGATGTCAATCAAGTCGATTGAAGATGTGACTCCGTTGCCCCACAATGGATGTCGTCCGCCGAAGCGACGGCGTGTTTAGTCCGGGGTAGAGTAGCTGGCTAAATTGACATCTGTTATTTGGGGGCAGTAATGAGAATTCGATGGCGTGGTCTTGAGTTGCCAAGTCGGGTCGCAATCGATCGTGAGACGCGGACCGGAACGTATGGTCGTTTTGTTGCCGAGCCTTTCGAGCGTGGTTTCGGGTCCACCGTCGGTAATAGTCTGCGACGAATCCTGTTGTCGAGTCTGGAAGGGTCTGCTGTCACGAGAGCCAAGATTCAGGGTGTGCAGCATGAATTCACCACCATTCCGGGTGTCGTGGAGGATGTGACTGACATCTGCCTGAACTTGAAGTCGCTGGTTGTGAAGAACCACAGTGCGTCAAGCAAGACATTGAAGATTGAGAAACACACTCGTGGCGTTGTGACCGGTGCCGACGTTATTTGCGATGATCAGGTGGAGGTCGTTAACAGAGATCTTGTGATCGCGACGATGACGGATGACGTTCCGTTTCATGTTGAGATGACCGTTGAGAACGGTCGCGGTTATGTTCCTGCTTTCGAACAATATCAGCACGAGCCAGAGGTAGGGATCATTCCGCTCGATGCTGCTTTCTCTCCGGTATCACGAGTTCGTCACCTTATTGAGGAGACCCGCGTTGGTCAGCGGACGAACTACGATAAGTTGAACCTTGAGATTTGGACGAATGGGACGATCACGCCAGACATGGCTTTGGTTGAGGCTGCCAAGATTCTTCGAAAGCACCTGAACTGCTTCATTACGTTCCGAGAACCTGGTCCTGAGTCTGGTCCGGAAGGTGGTTTGCGTGGCATGATGGAGGCCACTGGGTATTCCCCCGTTGACATGGAGTTGGAAGAGAAGCTGAACAAGAGCTTGGCAGAGTTGAACCTTTCCGTTCGTGCTACAAACTGTCTTGAGTCGGTTGGTATCAATACGGTACGTGACTTGGTGGTCCGGACAGAGGATGAACTACTACAGGTTCGTAATTTCGGTGAAACGACGCTGGAAGAAGTTCGTGAGCGACTGGGTGGGATCGACCTCCGGTTGGGCATGCGATTGCCAAATCAGCAGTTGAAATAGGGTTGTGGTTGGTGTTGGTTCGGGGCGGCTCGAACGTGGTTTGCAAAGGTTCTTAAGTGAGTGAGTGTCTGACATGAGACACCGTGTTGCGGGACGAAAACTTGGCCGAAATGCGTCTCATCGCAAAGCGATGTTTCGTAATATGGCCGTTAGCCTGATTCGCACTGTGCGAATTGAAGAAGGTGTTGCTGGTCAGCCAAAGGTGGCTGGTCGCATCATTACGACGGTTCCAAAGGCAAAGGAACTTCGACCAATCGTTGAGAAGCTTGTCACGATGGCGCGAAAGGCAGCAAGGATTTCTGCCGCTGCTGCGCAGTACGGTACAGATGCAGAGCGTGGGTCTGACGCATGGAAAGCATGGCGTGACTCGGAGAAAGGCAAGAACTGGGTCAAGGCCAGTTCCCCAGCATTAACGATGCGACGACGGGCGTTTTCTGAATTGCGTGACGATGTAGCTGTCGATATCTTGTTTGGTGATCTTGCCAAGCGTTTCGAAGCCCGGGATGGCGGCTATATTCGCATCGTTCGTCTGGCTGCAGTTCGACTGGGTGATGCTGGTCAGAGAGCCATTATTGAGTTTTGCGGCGAGCGTGATCGTGTGAAATCAAAGAAGCGAACGGGTCCGGTGGTTGAGACTGCTGCGAAGTAGGCGACCTGAACTAAACGATAAGATGAAACCCTCGTTCGTTGAACGAGGGTTTTTTTTCGTCCATTGATTGACCTTGTTGAGAATCGACTGGGATCTTACGTTGCGTTGCTGACGGAGATTCGGCAACTTCCGATGGACCGGGAGAGAGTGACTGCAGTGAAGCAATACTTTGATTTCTGTCATGCGATGACGGCCTTGTGCGAAGATATTAGTCGGCGTCATCCAGCATTTCGGCACGTTCGGATGCCGGAGGTAGCAGTCACCTTTGCACAGACTCGATCGGTTGTCGAGTGGGGTATGCAGGCGAGATTGACTCCTCTGCGTTTCGAAGGTGGCGCAATTGTCGAACGACGCAAAGGGCGGCTCTGGACAGTGCAGCGGGTGTATCATCGTGGTAGAGAAGCGTTGTACATCCTCACTTTCTTTCTGCCTCGATTCCTGAATTTGTCGTTTGACGAGAAGCTGATTACCGTATTCCACGAGCTGTATCACATCAGTCCGCAGTTCAACGGCGACATACGGCGGTTTGGTGGGTCATGCTACATTCATACGGGCAGTCAGAAGAGCTACGACCTGCAAATGGACGTGTTTGCCAAGGAGTACCTTTGCATGAATGTGCCCATCGACCTGGTCCAGTTTCTGCGATATAGCTTTTCGGAGTTGCAGGCACATTGCGGGGATGTTGTAGGCTTGCGAATTGCTATTCCTCGGTTGATCGCGATGGACAAAGCGGCGTGACGGCTAAGAGGCTGTTGAAAAACGTCTCTGGAACTCTCCGTCGGATCCTATTCGCTGCGTTTCAGTGCCGCCGCCAAAAAGTTGCAGACACTTTTTGCAATGCGTTGCGAAGTGTCGTACGACAGGCTAAAGAGCATTTTACCAGACGCCTGATGGCTGAGGATATATGAGTACCATGGAACTGAATGCCTCAACTGCTCGTGCGTCGGCTGTTTATCAGCATTTGATTAACGTGATTGCTCCGCGCCCGATTGCCTGGGTGTCAACGATTTCATCTGCTGGCAAATCGAATCTCGCCCCGTTTAGCTTTTTCACAGGCGTTGGTTCGCGGCCACCAAGCGTGCTGTTTTGTCCGGCCAACCGCCGAGACGGTGGCTTCAAGGATACGTTGCGGAACATCGTGGACACTCGCGAATTTGTCATCAACGTTGTTCCGTTTCGGCTGGCGGAGGCGATGAATCTGAGTTCGGCAGAGGTGCCTCCGGAAGAATCAGAGTTTGATCTGATAGGGCTCTCCATGGCAGCGTCAACGGTCGTCAAACCGCCTGGCGTCGCTGATTCGCCCGTGCGAATGGAATGTGAGTTGATACAGCACTTGTCGCTGGACGACGGTCCGGGTGGAGCCAACATTGTGATCGGCCGGATTATCCACATTCATCTGGACGATGCTGTCCTGGATCCAACTGGCTATGCAGATTCCGAGTTGATGGATCTCATCGGCCGCCTTGGTGGGGCATTTTATTGTCGGACAACAGAACGGTTTGACCTGCGTCGGCCTTAGAGTTGGCTCAGGGCCGCAGCTTCAATTGCCCCTCGTGTCCGGGAAGTTTGGGGGTCAGGAGTTTTGTCGCTTCGAGAGGTTAAGCCAGGCAAGATACTGCATCATGACCAGATGCCAGATGAACATGGACCAGAAAAGCCTGGCAGGCGGCGATAATACATGAATGACATTGACGACAGCGACGCAGAGAGCTCCAAGCACGGTTCCAATTGTTCCAAAGCGAGCAGCCCCGCCTATCGAGACGACGCCAGCGGCGAGGAGCGAAGCAGAGATCAGCATCATTCCGGCAAAGCTTCCCAGGGATAGTTCGACAATGAATCTTGCTGTATCGCCTCCGGCCCACAATCTTTTGTCTGCCAGAGACATTAGCACACCGGCCAGGCCAAATGCCGCTGTATGCAAGAGAGGCATCAGTGGCAGCATCCAGAGCCTTCGCCTTTGAAAGACGACGATCCCTGCGATGAGTGTGCCGACGCCGAAAGCCAAGCCTGCCGGTGCCATGGGGTGAAGATTGGGGATCTTCGGGACCAGCCACGGATCTTTGTTGAGCATGCCACCGGCGATCGCGGTCAGCAAAGAGATTGGAGCGACCATCAAAGACTGCCGAGCTGCGGATCTCTGCCCTGTTGGTGCTCGTTCGGAGAGAGCGTTTTCGGGAGCGGCGAACGGGTTGCTGGATTTGGAGTTCATTCGACTCATTTCGAGTGAGTGGTTTACATTCGTCATCTGGCAAAGGCTCAACCGTTTGAGGAGTCCCGGAATCGTAAATGGGCCTTTTCGCCTGTCATCGCCGTGACGACCGAATTATCGCTCCTCGATTTTAGTAGATTTCAGATTGCTCCTGTTTCGTCTGAGATCTTTCCTGTTTCAGTATGAAATCTCCAGATGAGCTATTCGGGGCACTTTGACGCATAACGAACCTCGTCACAACAGCACTGAACGGGAGACGCAATCCAGCATGGCGTGGCGAGGCTATTATCACGAACCCTGGGGCGATTGCTCCCACGAATTTCTCGCGTCGGATGGAGGATTTGTCTGACGCTGCTATGCTCTGCGGGGGTCGGCGAATCCTGGCCCACAATTGATTATGTCAACAGATTCAACGCAGAGCAGGGGAGACGAACGCATGCACGACGCTCAACGAGTTTCACGGCGGCTGGTGATGTCGGCAATGGCTGGCGGAGCAGCGTTGGCGGCGGGACTGCCGATGCCGATCGCTCCGGTGATTGCCGATGAAGAAAAAGTCGCGGTCAGGAAACGTCGAGTTCAATTCGGCGTCTCGACGTATTCGTTCTGGCAGTTCAATCGAGAGGAACTGCGTGACATCGAGACGTGTATCGATCTGGCGGCCGAATGGGGATTCGATGGCATAGAGATTCTGCATCGGCAGATGACGGATGAGTCGAATTCCACTCTGCAGAAGATCAAACAGCGAGCGTTCATCAACGGGCTGGACTTGTGCGGCTTTTCGACTCATCAGGGCTGGGTGTCGCCGAATCCAGAGGTTCGTCGAAAGAACACCGAGCACACGATTCACTGCATCGAGCTGTCGTACGCTCTTGGTATCCCAACGATGCGAGTTAACACCGGCCGCTGGGGAACGAGCGGCAGCTTTGATGACTTGATGAAGAACCGAGGCATCGAGCCGGTTCTTGAGGGTCACACGGAAGAGGAAGGCTTCAAGTGGGTGATTGATGGACTCATCGAATGCCTTCCCGCCGCCGAACGATGCGGCGTGACGCTCGGGCTTGAGAATCACTGGGGTCTTGGGCGAACTCCGGAAGGCGTTATGCGGATCGTCAGGGCGATCAACTCGCCCTGGATAAAGACCACGCTGGATACCGGCAACTTTCTGGAGGATCCCTACGATCGTCTGGAGCTGATGGCTGACGATGCTGTGCTTGTGCAGGCCAAAACCTACTACGGCGGCGGCCTGTGGTATTCACTGGATCTGGACTATCCCCGCATCGCCGCACTGTTGCAGAAGCACAACTTCGGCGGCTACGTGTCGCTGGAGTTTGAAGGCAAGGAGGATCCCAGAGTGGCGATCCCGAAGAGCCTGGCAATGCTGAAGGCGGCGTTTGCTTAGTTGCTTTGTCGCACACATCGCGGCTCTGCAAAGGTCCATGCGAAAGGTGAAGCAGGCCGGTGGTAGCCCACATGATGGAAATGTTCCGGCCTTTTTGGACTTCGACAGTCGAAGGATAGCGCTCCAAGTGTTTCGCACCACATTGTGATGCCCGTGACCGTATTTGGTTCGCCCCGTTTTTTAAAGTAAAAGCAGATCTGCTCAGATTCATTGAACCAAATTGACTCGAACTCGACTTCATCGTTGTCGTTGTGTCATTGAAGTCGTTGTCGTGCCATATAGGAGTGATTCCTTTGAAAAAGTTCCTGATTACACTGCCGCTGGCTTTTGGTCTACTTGTGATTGGAGTTCTATCGGACTCCGAGCACGCGAGTCATGGCTGTGCTGTGGCTCCGCGAAAAAACAAGACGTTACGATTATCGACGAAGCGGCGTTGATTGTATGGGACAAGGAAACTCAATCAGAGCACTTCATTCGCAACGCAAACTTTCAGACCTCCTCTGCCGAATTTGGTTTTATGGTGCCAACCCCCTCCGTGCCCACTTCGCATGAAAGTGGCGGTCGCGTTGTCTCTGAATTGATGGACCGCACAGCAGCGAGGATTGAATACCGTCCTCGCTATGAGAATGAGTTCCGGCTGTTCAAACCCGGTACGGGTCTCGATTTCATTTTGAATGTTCTTCCGGGTTCAGCAATACCATTAGACTCAACGGCTCCAATGTCGGCGGGGCCGGTAGAAGTTGTCGGCGAATTCAACGTGGCCGGATACGATGCCACGATTCTCAAAGCGTCTGATGCTTCTGAACTACTGAAGTGGCTGGAGGAACGCCACTATGCAGCGAGGCCAGAGTTGCTGGAGTGGCTGCAGATCTACACTCAACAATGCTGGTACCTGACCGCCTGTCGAATTTCACGATCCCCAAACGGTACTCCTGCGGTTGCAAAACCCGTGCGAATTACGTTCAACACGGATCGTCCTTTTTATCCCTATCGCGAACCAGCGGATGCGCGAGCCGTCACCACGAAGGCAGCAGGCCGAACCCTCAGACTGTTTGTTCTCGCTAACGAACGGATGGACGCATTCCTTGGTGACTCAACAAGTCAGCCGGCGAAAACGGTCTGGGCCAACCGACTGCAGGATCATGATCAGCAGTTTTTGACTCGAATCCTGCTCGGGGAACAACAGTGGGAAGACAATGTCGTGACCTCTTCGACGATGTATCTGACGGAATTCGAAGACACTTCCAGCCCTCGGCCAGGGACCGACGAACTCTTCCTGAATCCTTCGACGGATTAGTCTGCATTGGAGCGTTCGCCGATCATTTCAACCTATCCAGTCAGCATTCATAGCCCGGATATTCACAAACGGATCATCTGGCTGGGAGTCATTGTCGTTGCTACCGGGTTCAAGATTCGCCGCCAATTCAGGATACAGTCTGTACAGGGCTGATGACGGTTCAGGTCCCTGAGCCCGTACGATTCACCAAACGGTTTGCCAAACGGTTTGCAGGCGTTTGCTTTGCGGATCAAGCAGGGGTTCGCAGGGCGATTCCCGAAGACCGCCAATGAACTTCTCAGCTAACTGACTCGTAGCAGGCTGTTTTTGAAGCTGCCGCTGCCCAGGGATCAGTTGCTCGTTCTTGAAACTCAGATTTCAGAAGGTGAACTGTTTCCCGATGAACGAAGCGGACTGGGGGCAGTTCATTAAATCGTCCTCGATCGCCGTGTCGCGATTACATCTTGCCTTTCAGGACACAACCGTTCCAAGCAGCTATTGCCTTGAAATGACGGCGCCCGAAGAAGCTGAACTTTCGGGATTTGAAGGAGCAACATGGAATTCTGGCAATCCCGTTGAGTGTGTTTGGCTCAAACAACACCGAGTACTCTGTCATAAGTTCGCTGCGAGGTGTTTAGGAGACCGACAATCACGTCATCAGCCGGTCTTCAGTCCTGCGATGAAACTTTTCGTGTTCGGCCTGGTTGGCGAGGATCGCTCGGCTGTGGCGGAGGTCGTTGAGGATTCGTGGGAGGTAGAATGTCTGGCAGATGAGCGGTTCGTCGGGCATGAAGCCGGGGAGG
>JANMEV010000496.1:0-26391 GCA_031377305.1 Planctomycetota bacterium
CGACCGTCGCGCACCTGAATGAAAGCCTCGCGGCGGACGGTTTAGTGCTGAGCAAAGAAACGCTAGCTCGCATTGATGAAATCGATGTGGCAATTCCAACGCCGATGAAGGAAGATGGGTTGCGGCGGTTGTAGAGCTTGACTCCTTCAGACTAAGCGATCAAGGATTCCGGAAGCCCGCATCAATTTGTAGACGAATTCGGGCGGAAACAGACTCTTACAGTAGCCCGACCTGTCTCAGGTCGGGCTTCGGGCCGCTTGGTTGAATCGCGCGGCAGCGATATTCCTACTCGGCGTTGTTCAGCGACGTGCGCAGTTGCTGATCTGAGACAGATCAGCGTACGGTACACCCGTCGCTCCGCCGACGGGATTTGTTTCGCATTCATGTGCCAATGTTCGGGAGTCAGTTCGATGCAGACGGAACCACCCAGCAACTCCGCCGCCGACAATCCCTACAAAGGTCCGGAGGCTTCGCAAATTCTGCCCGGTGAAAACAAGCCGTCCCGCTTCTGGGTGTGGGCACTATTTGCGATCCTTGGGATGGTTTTCATCATGATTGTGCTTGTCCTTCCAAGTACTCGCTTCACACCGTCAGCGATGAGGCGCACGCAATGTTTCAGCAACCTCAAGCAAATCGCGATCGCCCTGCACAACTATCACGACAAGTACGATTCGCTTCCGCCAGCCTACACGGTCGATTCCAACGGTAAACCGTTGCATAGTTGGCGGACACTGATCCTGCCGTATCTGGAGCAAGCGGCTCTCTACAATTCAATTGATCTCTCAAAACCGTGGAGCGATCCGGTCAACGCGGAAGCGTTCAAGACAACTCCTCAGATCTATCGCTGTCCGAGTGCCGATCTGCCGCCGAACTACACGGGATATCTGGGCGTCGCTGGCGAGAACGGCAGCTTCCATCCAACGAACCCAAGAGCACGTTCCGAAATCACCGATGGACTTTCTAACACACTGATGGTGATCGAGGTCCCTCAGGAAAAGGTCGTTCCATGGATGTCACCTCAGGACGCCGAGGAACACCTGATTCTGAGCATCAGCGAAAAGGACACTCTCGCCCACACCGGCGGCTATCAGGCTGCGATTGGCGACGGATCGGTTCGGTTTCTCTCTATCAATCTCGATCCCTCCACGCTGCGTGCCATTATTTCGATCTCCGGCCAGGAAGACGTCGGAGAGTTCTGAACAGTTCACGTTTCCTGACCACACACCACCAGTTCGCTTGACGGCAAGCCGCAGACGCCTAGGTTCTGTCCAAACGTGGCTGAGGGACCGAATTGGCTAACAGAAGCAAACGAAGGTAACAAAGGAAGTCTCAGCGAAAGTTAATTGGTCGATGTGTGATCCTTCGGACCGGCGATTCCTTCGTTGTCTTCTGTTCCAGGTATCTGCGCCTTTTCACGATTTGGACGATGGCAGATCTGCGGCTGTTGAGTGCGGGATGACTGTCGCACGTTGCAGCAGCACATTGCAGTGCGCAGGCACGTGCGGCTTGTCTTCAGACGTTTGAGGGGTTCAAGCGACGTCCGATATCATAGGTCGTCAGTGGCAGCAGCCAACTCATCCAGGCGGCGATGGGGTAGAGCCATTCAGATTCAAGTCCCAAAACGGTCGCGGTTCCGCCGATGATTCTCAGGACAACGGCCGAACACAGCAGCAGGAAACATCGCCACATCCAGCGACGATGCTCTGCAAAACGTCGTTTGACGGCGGCTCGCCAGCCGAGAGCGATGAATACTCCCGTGGCAACAGCCAGAGTTGCAAACCCGGTGCCTGCAACCACTCCTGATTCTGCATGCCGTGCCATCCAGAGTCCGCTTGGGGCAACCAGCAGCAGAACGCAAATCACCTGAATCCGTCCGAACACTCGATGCAAATGTCCGAATCGCCGTCGAAAGCGATCGCTGACCAGAATCATGCCCAGCAGAAGCGACAACGGCCCCGATGTGATGTGAACGTAGAAGGCCCAGTGATAGCCGCGATAGAAATAGTACTCGCGACCCTGAAGAAAGCTCGAATCAAAATTCGGCGGCATGTAGTCGCGGTAGCTCAACACCACCGCAACGATGATCTTGCCGACCATCGCGATGGCGAGCAGTTTCAACATGGTCTGCAGAGATGCTGTGCTGAGATGCCGCATGAGTGAGGCTGATTCGGGTCGATTCGAACTTTGATCTGTAGGTTGGACATTCTTGTCCGACCAGGAGTTGGACGTTGATTGCTTCCCACATCGATCGATTCACAAATGACGGTTCTTCAACATTCGGCCTTGTGCGAGCAGAACGCAGTCGTCTGCGGCTTGCCGTTGAATACTTATTTGTGGCTAGACCGACCGGCAGGAATCGCCATCCTACTTGAAGACGAGAGTTAGAGCGAATTGGCTGACTTGATTCCGCGTCCGTGGTACTCTGCGGCGAATTGACGCTCACGTCCCCCGCTCGCCAATCGCAAGCTCGGTCTGTCCCGCGCGAAGAAACAGAATCATCGAATGTCCAGTTCCGAACATGTCTCCGCACTGGCCGCGGTTGAAAAAATCAACGCGCTGCTGCTGTCCAAACGCAACGAGCAGGGCTGGTGGACTGGGCGGCTGTCGACGTCGGCTTTGTCCACGGCGACGGCCGTGATGGCGTTGCATAAGGCGGGTGAGGCGACTCGGGATGACGCTCAGCGAGTTCGCTGGACATCGCTGATCAACGGCGGGCTTCGATGGTTGGCCGAACATCAGAATTCCGACGGCGGCTGGGGTGACACGGTACTGAGCATCAGTAATATCTCGACGACGATGCTGGCCAACGCGGTGTTTCGAGCGGTATCTGATCGGGCGATTGGCGAAGGGCAAGGCGATGCTGCGAAGAACGGCTCCCTCATCCGGCCTGTCGGCCACCTTCTCCCCCGGTCGGGGGAGAAGGGACGCGGTGCATATGAAAGAAACTTTGCTGGTGTTGTCAATTTATCCGATGACTACATCGCCAAAGTGGGAGGAGTTGCGGCGGTTATCAAGCGATATGGCAAGGATCATACGTTCTCCGTTCCGATCCTGACTCACTGCGCGTTGGCGGGAGTTGTGGATTGGAAGGATGTGATTCCGCTTCCGTTTGAATTGGCCTGTGTGCCTCATCGATGGTATGCCGCCGTGAAGATGCCGGTCGTGAGTTACGCGTTGCCGGCGTTGATCGCGATCGGGCAGGTGATCTTCAAGCATCAGGGGCACTGGAATCCGGTGATGCGTTTGATTCGCCGCAAAGCCATCGCGCCGACGTTGAAGGTTCTGGAATCGATCCAGCCGCCTCACGGAGGATTTCTTGAAGCGACTCCGCTGACCAGTTTTGTATGCATGAGCCTGCTTGGATGCGATCTGTTCGATCACGTGGTGACTCAACGGTGCTTGCAGTTCATTGAAGCATCTGTTCGCGAAGATGGAAGTTGGCCGATCGATACGAACCTCGCGACCTGGGTGACGACGTTGAGCGTGAATGCTTTGAGCGAGTGGCGAGTGGCGAGTGGTGAGTCGCGAGTGACTACCGAGAATATTCATTCGCCATTCCCCATCCGAACCTGGCTGCTCAGTCAGCAATACAAAACGATCCATCCTTACACTCATGCCGCGCCGGGCGGTTGGTCGTGGACGGATCTGCCTGGTGGAGTTCCGGATGCGGATGACACTCCGGGAGCGATGCTGGCCGTGATGAATCTTCGCGGACCGGAAGAGTCATTCTCACCGGAAGAGATTTCCTCACTTCGCGCGGCGGCGATTTGGTTGCTGGATTTGCAGAATCGTGACGGTGGCTGGCCGACGTTTTGTCGCGGATGGGGCACGTTGCCGTTTGATCGAAGTTCGTGTGATTTGACGGCTCATGCTCTTCGAGCCCTGTATTTTTGGCTGCGGCGAGTTCCGGGCCTCGATCCGTCGCTGATGAGCCGAGCCGAAAAATCAATGCAGCGAGGCATCCGGTATCTGAAAAACGTTCAAAGAGTGGACGGAACCTGGTTGCCGCTCTGGTTTGGCCATCAATTCAACGAAGACGACGAAAATCCGCTCTACGGGACGTCGCGAGTCGTCCGCGCGCTGGGTACGATAGGCGAAGAGAAGTCGGAGTGCTGCCGGAAGGCCGTGCAATGGCTTCTCGAAAATCAAAACGACGACGGAGGCTGGTCGGCGCGTCGCGGTTTGGAAAGTTCTGTAGAGGAGACGGGGCTGGCATTGGACAGTCTTGTCGACTTTGCAGATGCTCGACCAGCGATTGACCGAGCGGCGATGTGGCTGGCGGCACGGGTGAATGAAGGCACAGTGGATCGACCAAGTCCGATTGGCTTCTATTTCGCTCGACTCTGGTATTTTGAGGATCTTTACCCAATCATATTTGCCGCAGCGGGGTTAAACCGCTGGCGGAAGACAGTGCAAGGTTTCACCCGCGGCTAGCGCCTTGCGGCTCATTATGGATATGCTCACCGATCCCTAACGAATTCATCGCTCCTTCTGGAGATCTCACCTGTGTCGATTGCTGATGTAAACCAGAACGCTGTGGACGAAGAACCGATCCGCCCTTCTTTTCCGGAAGACAATCGGCTGGTAGATGACGACGACGATCCAGCCCCGACTCGCAAGAAAGGCAAGCGCCGAAGCACCACGCATCTGAAGGCGATGCCCGATACTCTTGAGCTTCGCGAAAAAGTCAAAGCTGCCGCTGAAGAGTACGCCAGAACCCTTGACCGCAGTCGCGCGTTTACTCGCAATGAGCTCGAACATCACGGACGAACACTGCTGGACCAGATGGGGCTGCCGGAAAAGTATCTCGGGTTCTCAATGGTGATGGTGGGCAACTTCTTCTGGAAGCAGCAGTTCCTCGCCATTCCATTCAATCGCCGCATGCTGTTGCTGCCGCACTGTTTGAAACATGCTCAGGGTTGCCCAGCCGAATACACACAGTTCGGGCTCGACTGTGAACGCTGCGGAGCGTGCTCGATTGCTGACTACAAAGTGCGAGCCGAACAGCTCGGTTACAAAGTGTTGGTCGCCGAAGGATCGCCGGTCGTTCTGAAGATCATCGTGTCCGGCTACATCGATGGAATCCTCGGCGTCGCCTGTTTGAACGTGCTCGAAAAGGCGATCGACAAAGTGCTGATCGCCGGGGTGCCATCGTACGCAGTGCCGCTGCATTCGGGCGATTGTCTCAACACGACGCTCGACGAAGCATGGGTTTGGGATGTGCTCGACAAATACGAACCTCTGCCCGAAAAGCCGACCAACAGCTATGTGCCGCTGATGCGAGCGTCGGCGAAGATGTTCGAGTCTGACTTCGAACGACTGCTGCCACGAGTTCGCACAAAGGACGAATCTCGCCGCGAATCGCCCGTTGCGTTCACTGAAAACATCGCTTACGACTGGTTGGCCAAGGGTGGAAAACGATTCCGTCCGTTTATTACGCTGGCGGCATGGCAGGCCGCAGCGGGAACCGGTCAGCTTCACATCGGCGACGAGACTCCGGAGATCCCCGATGCTGTCGCGCGAGTTGCAATGGCGATCGAAGCCTTCCACAAAGCGTCGCTGGTTCACGACGACATTCAGGATGATGACCAGTACCGCTACGGCCGCGAGACATTGCATCGTCAGCACGGTGCCGGGCACGCGATCAACATCGGCGACTATCTGATCGGCCTTGGTTATCGCTTGATCCATGCGGCTCGTGAACTCAGCCCGGAAGTGGCGATCGACGTTCTGAACAGCATGTCGACGGCTCACATTCGCCTGTGCGACGGTCAAGGCGCGGAAATGGCGTTTCAGAAGTCTCCGGACTGGAACCTGACGCCTCTGGATGCGTTGCAGATTTATTCGCTCAAGACGTCTCCGGCGTTTGAAGCGGCTCTGTATGCGGGCCTGCGAATGGCCAATCATCCGCTGGCGAAGACGGACCTGGTACCTCAGTTCTGTCGACACGTCGGCGTGGCGTTTCAAGTTCTGAACGACCTGAAGGACTGGCAGGGCGACACGGACAACAAACTAGTTGCCGGCCAGGACGCTCTCGCCCTGCGCCCGACCGTGTTGCTGGCGTTGGCATTGAAAGATGCGAACGAAAAGCAAAAGGCCGAGCTAAAGGAAATCCTGTCCGAGCCGCCCGGACGTTCGACGAACTACAACCGCATCGATCGGATGCGGGAGATCTACCGTGCGTGTGACGTGTTTGAGAAGGCTGAGGTCTTTGTCGAACGGTCTCGTGAAAAGGCGGAATCGCTGGTCGCCGAAATTGAAGACGAGCAGATTCGCGATCTCATGCAGTTCTTCATCGAAACTGTTTTGGCGAAGGAACTGCCGCCGACGCCGCTGGAAGAAAACAATCACGTGCTGGTGAATCTAAACACGAGCACAAACGGCAGCAGCAGCCTCCTGCCAATCATCGGCGGCACCGCCGCGGCAGTAGCGTCGTGCTCATCGACGGGAGTTCCGGTTTAGGGTTTTGCAGTGAGCCGCTTGCGAGCGAGTTGCTTCGATCGGGTTGGCGAGTTTGAATCACGTGCGCACGGATTTCCCGCCGGCGGAGCGGCGGGTGTACGGTACGCCCGTCGCTCCGCTGACGGGAATTTGTAAACCTGTCTCAGGGCAGGACTACGCGTTGCTGGATCACCTTCAGCGAATGGGTCTGCACATGTGGAATCCAGAAGTAGTTTCGCAAATTGAAGAGCACGAGAATCAAGTCGATGCTCCCGAGATTGATTCTCGGCCGGAGCGACCTGGGCAGAAGTTCGGATACGTACGGCATCTCGCAGAGGGCGCGTTTCTGGGTTTTGTTTTTGGTGATCTTCTACTCAGCAGTCTACCGCCTTTACAGGGCACGATCGACGTCGTTTCAGCGCCTACCGGAATGCTGATCGGACTCTTCGTCGTCAGAACTTTCCCCAGATGGAGACGTTTTCCGTCGATCAGTAGCGACTGAGCGAAATTCGAAAGACAAAAACCGACGCGAAGTCTGTCTGACGCGTGACGACCTTCCTTGCATGTTTTTCCAATTATCGCGGGACATCGCCCCATAGGGGAACGTAGTATGCTTCAACTCCGGTGACCCCTGGAACAATTGTTTTTGGGTGGTGATAAGGCTGCGTTGGAAATGCCGTCGATTGCTCGACCGTCCCAGTGATGGTTGCCGGATGATTAAAGTCAAAGAGTTCCGCCAGACTGCTTGCGAATGTCATCATTCCTGACAGCCAAATTTGTCCACACGAAAGACCACAGTCCGAATGCGAAACTTTGTGGATCCAAAAGTTGTGGCAAGGTTGCAGGGATTGGCTCTGGATGCCAGAACTCCGATGATCGGAAGCGTGTCCGGACGGCATCGCAGCCCGACTCGGGGATCCAGTCTGGAGTTCTCCGAATACCGCAAGTATGTCCCCGGCGATGACACTCGTCGACTCGACTGGCGAGCCTACGGACGCAGCGATCGATATTACATCAAAGAATACGAAGCTGACACGAACCTACGATTGTGTCTGGTCGTCGATGTCAGCGGATCGATGAATTTTGGCCCCGATGGAAGCCAGGTGGAAGGCGCCACGAAGCTCGACTACGCTCGCCGCATTGCGGGGACTTTGGCCTATTTGGCTTCAGGACAAGGCGACGCCGTGGGTCTGTATTCTGCCGGTCAGACGTTTCAGAAAGAGATCCGCCCCAAACGCAGCGGAGCGCATCTGAAATATGTGCTGGACGAACTGGGGAACATGAAGGCGGAAGGCGAAACCGGTCTGCCGGAGGCTCTGCATCAGGCGGCCGAACGAATTGCTCAGCGAGCTCTCGTGGTTGTGATCTCAGATCTGTTTATGGATCCGGAAACGCTCAAGGGGGCGTTTCAGCATCTGCGGTTTCGCAAGCATGACGTCGCTGTGTTTCATTTGGTGGAACAGAACGAGATCGACTTTCAGTTTGATCGTCCGATCCGATTCGTGGATCTGGAAGGAGCCGGTCCGTTGTTGGTGGATCCAACCACGATCGCCAAACAGTATCGACAGGCCGTGCAAACCTGGCTGGAACAACTGCGAGTCGTCTTTCGTGATTCGGCCGTGGACTATCACCGAGTCAGCATCGAAGAGAATTACGCAGACGTGCTCGCCCGGTTTTTGCTGGCGAGGAAGAAGTAAAACCATAGTGGTTGTTCGCTCCGCGAACAAAACGAATTGCGGAGAAGACTCACCACGCCAAGACCCGTAGACAAAGACTCCTGCAAGACACTTCAGATTCTGGAGACTGCGAATTACAACCCGTTTTGTTCGCGGAGCGAACAACGACTATGGAACTCACACGAGTCACAATCACGATCCAAACCAACACATGACATTTCTACAGCCCTTCATTCTGTTCGCACTGCCGCTGATCGCGTTGCCGATTTTGATCCATTTAATCAATCAGAATCGACACCGAACGATCCCCTGGGCTGCGACGATGTTTCTTCTGCAAGCCAAGCGAATGGCGCGAGGCATGGCGAGGCTGCGGTATATTTTGATCATGATCGCTCGCATGCTGGCCGTGGCCGGACTGATCTTCGCGATCAGCCGACCGATGTCCGGAGGCTGGCTTGGACTGACCACCAGCGGTGCGCCGGAGCTGACTGTTGTGATTCTTGACCGCTCCGTCAGCATGGAAGAACACGACCCAAAGACAAACCGTTCCAAGCGCGAGACGGCGATCGAGAAGCTGGCCAGCGTCTTCAGGGATCTCGGCCGTAATACTCGCATCGCACTGTTCGATAGTGCAACTGGACAGCGGTTCGACTTGAATTCGCCTGAAGCACTGATGGAACTCCCTGAAACCGCTCCGACCTCAACCAGCGCGGACATCCCGGCGCTGATGCAGGAAGCCACTGAGTACATTCTGACCAACGAAGCGGGGCGAACCGACGTCTGGATTTGTTCGGACCTTCGACAGTCCGACTGGAACCCAAGCGGCGGGCGTTGGGAATCTGTTCGCGAGCAACTTCGCAACCGTAATGGAGTGCGACTGTATCTGCTGGCCTATCAGGATCTGGCTCCTGACAATCTCGCCGTTTCCGTCAGTGGAGTTCATCGCCGCGAAACTGCGGAAGGCGCGGAGCTTGTGATGGACCTGAAGATCACTCGAGCGACGACGACCAACGATCCGGTTCAGGTGCCGATCACGTTTGTCATCGGAGGAGCTCGATCGACGGTGAATCTGGAACTTACGGGGACTCAACTGGTTCGCAACGGTCACACGATTCCCATCGATCGAGAATCCAAGCGAGGCTGGGGTCGAGTCGAATTGCCTCGCGACGCAAATTCGTCTGACAATGTTTTCGATTTCGTCTACGCTGAGCCGGCTGTTCAGAAGACCGTGATTGTTTCGGATGATGCGGGCGTGGCAGACTTGCTGCGTCTGGCGGCTGCGACACCTTCGGATCGCAGTCTGGTCTACGATGCTCAGATCGTGCCTGAGGCTCAGGCTGCAGTGATCGAATGGGACAAAACCGCGTTCGTTATCTGGCAGGCTCCGCTGCCGACGGACGTTCTCGCAAAGCAGCTTGAATCGTTTGTTGCGATGGGCGGTTGCGTGATGTTTTTTCCGCCGGAAGCTCCAACCGACGCGGCCGTGTTTGGGACTCACTGGGGTCAATGGCAGGAACCTCAGGACTCGGATCATTTCGCACTGTCACGCTGGCGAACGGATGCGGATGTGCTCAGCAATACGCTCAGCGGGACGCCGTTGCCTGTTGGCCAGGTCGTGACGTATCGAAGTTGTGAGATCGTCAATGAGAACGCGACCGTGCTGGCTCAACTTGAGAAAGGCCCGCCGCTTCTTCTTAGAGCTCCGACCGATCAGGGCGCGGTCTGGTTTTGCAGCACTTTGCCGACGACCGAGAATTCCAATTTCGTCAGCAACGGGATTACGTTCTACGTGATGATCCAGCGAGCCGTTGCTCGCGGTGCCGCGGCGCTGGGTGAAGCTCGGCAGTACGATTGCGGAGCGTTGAAGTCGAGCGTTGCGGAAGCGTGGACTCCTCTGGACGACGTTTCGGGCCGAGTGTTGTTGTCGCAACGTACGATCAACAGCGGTTTGTACGAATCCGAGGAAGCTGCGTTCGCGTTGAATCGACCACTGGCTGAAGATGCCGTCGAATTTGTCAGTGACGGAACTCTGGAGCAGGTTCTGAACGGCCTGAATTACACCCGCATCGACGACAAAGCGGGCAGCACGATGGCTCTTGCTAGCGAAGTCTGGCGCACGTTTCTGGTGCTGATGATCATCGCTCTGATGGCGGAAGCGTTGTTATGCGTCCCGGAACAGGCTCTCAAGATTGCAGAGGAAAAAACCGTCAAACGCGACACACCGGTTCAGCCTATTCCGTTTCCAAAAAGGGTGTCAACGATGAAGACCTGACGAGGGCTGAGGCCATTTGAGATTTCAAATATGAAACTTCAAATCGGCCGATTGAATGCCTCGGCGAGTTGCAAATTGGAAATGCCAAAACACAAGAACGAAACTCGACACTCATGACATTCGTCTGGACTCCATTCACGCTCATCCTCTCTGCGATCGTTCTTATTGCGGCGGCGGTTTGTTGCTTTGTTAGCTGGCGGCGAAGCGGGTATACGCGGTCAATGATGTGGTTAGAGGTTTTCCGATTCGTATTGATCGCTGTGGTTCTGGTCACACTGAATCAACCTGAGTTCACTCAGGAGATCAAGCCGCAGGAGCAACCGACGCTGGTGGTGCTGCATGATACATCCGGAAGCATGAGGACTCAGGATGTGATCAACCCACAGGCTCCGGCTGAGAAGCCTCAGACGCGAACAGATGCCGTCACGCCGGTCATTCAGCCCGAACTCTGGAAGCCGGTTGAAGGACGCATGACAGTCGTCTTTGAGCCATTTTCCTCACAGCCACCGACAGCGGAAAAAGGAACCGACCTGAACCAGGCCCTGCAGGCGGCGTCGGATAAGCACGCGAATCTGCGAGGCATCGTGCTGTTGTCCGACGGTGACTGGAACATCGGCCAGGCACCGGGTGCTGCGTCGTCGGCGCTGCGAGTGAAGAACGTGCCGGTGTTTGCGGTGGGCGTTGGAAGTGAAGAGCGTCTTCCGGATATGGAACTGGCGGCGTCCGATGCGCCGACGTTTGGTGTCGTCAATAAATCGCTGAGAATTCCTTTTCGAATCATCAGCTGGCTGCCGGCCGACAAAGATGTGAAAGTGTCGCTGACCGGAACTCGGGGCGAGAAGATCGAAAAGAACGTTCGAGTCACCGGCATGGGGCAGCAACAGGATACGATCGAATGGAAGCCGGATAAGACCGGTGAGTACAAACTGACGCTGGAGATTCCGGTCGATGAATCAGAAACGCTGGCTGACAACAACACGCTGACGATTCCGATCACCATTCGTGACGAAGAGTTAAAGGTGCTCGTTGTCGAATCGTATCCTCGCTGGGAATATCGTTACCTGCGAAACGCCCTTGAGCGTGATCCCGGCGTGTCCGTCAGTTGCTTGCTGTATCATCCGGATCTGGAAGGCGTTGGCGGTGGTCGCGGCTATCTCGATCAGTTTCCAACTGAGAAAGAGTTGTTCCAATACGACGTCGTCTTTCTTGGCGATGTGGGCATTGGCACAAAACAATTAACGTCACAGGACTGTGTGAATCTGAAGCAGCTTGTTCGCAGTCAGGCTGGCGGTCTCGTGTTCCTGCCCGGCTTTCGCGGCTTTCAAAGTTCGCTGCAGTCCAGCGAGCTGGAAGAGGTGTATCCGGTCGTGCTGGATGCGGCGCATCCCAAAGGTCACGGTTCATCGCGACCGGCCCGATTCGCTTTGACAGAAGCCGGACGTCGCAGCCTGCTGACTCGTCTCGAACCCGACGACAACGCGAACGAAACCGTCTGGAACGCGCTGCCGGGCTTTCATTGGTACGCGGCAGCTCAGCGAGCCAAGATCGGATCGCAGGTGCTGGCGACTCATGATTCGGACTCGTCGTCGTACGGTCGAGTGCCGTTGATTGCGACTCGAACGGTCGGAACGGGCAAAGTACTGTTCATGGGATCGGACGGAGCCTGGCGATGGCGAAAGGGCGTTGAAGACTTGTATCACTATCGCTTCTGGGGACAGGTCGTCCGCTGGATGGCGTATCAGCGAAACATGTCACAGGGCGAATCGATGCGGCTGTTCTATTCGCCCGATCGTCCAGAAGCCGGCAACGTGCTGACTCTGAACGCCAACGTGATGAGCACCGCTGGCGATCCGCTGCGAACGGGCACCGTGATCGTGCAAACGGTTTCGCCGTCCGGCCAGACCGATTCGGTCCGACTCGCGGCGGCGGGCGAAGATTCCTGGGGGCTCTTCACGGGATCGTTCACTCCGACCGAAGGAGGCCAGTACAAACTGGTGACGACATGTTCCGAAACCGGCGGACGTCTGGAAACGATGATCTCTGTTCAGGGCCAGGAACGCGAACTCATCGGCCAGCCGGCTCGCACCGATGTGCTGAAGGAGATCGCTTACGTAACTCGCGGCGAACTAACAACGGTGTCCGAAATTCAGGGACTCGTCGACCGCATCGCCGCGATGCCCGAGCCCGAACCGATCATCCGCCGATTCCGCCTCTGGAGCCACCCCGCGTGGGGCGGCATGATCGTCGTGCTGCTCGGCGCATTCTGGACAGGCCGAAAGCTGGCGGGGTTGGCGTAGCGAAACGATTCGAGTACATGCCTTGCCCGAAGAAGGGGCTATATTGGCCAACTCTCCTCGCCGGAGCCGAAGTTGGTATGCTTCGATGCTTCCTCGATTCGCGGACACGCTTGTTGTTGGCCTCGTCCTTTGCTGCAATCCGAGTTTGTCCGATTCGTAACGCCGATTGAAGGACTATTGACTGTGAATTGTCGTCAAGCTTTGTTTTGCTGCTTGTGTGTTGCAATCGCTCAGTGCGAGGCTTTTGCTTCGGAATCGGCGGCTTCGGGAAGTACCGCTTCGCAACCGGAGTTGCGGTTTCAAGACAAGAAACCCCAGCGATATAATCTGAAGGCCCGCGCGAGTGAAATTGATCCGCGAACTAAGGCACATCCGGAGATTGAGTTTCTCTTCGAAAAAGATGGCAAGCCTCAGGATCTGCAGAATGCGGCTGTTGACACTCGAGTCGTGCCGCAGGGCAAGCTCGTGATCTGGCTCATGGGCCACAGTCCACAATTGTTCGAACGACTATCAGGTTACGGGCTGCATGCGATTCAGGTGCATTACGCCAACGGCTGGTTCGGAAAGTTCGGTAAGGAACCCGTGCCGGCTGATGAGTACTTCCTCGGCAAGATTCGTCTGGAGGCTGCGACTGGTGAAGACTTCAGTGACGTTGTCGCCATTCCAAAACCCGATGGAATGATGGAGCGAGCGTTACAGTTCGTAAAATGGCTCGACAAGGAGAACCCGCAGGGGAAATGGGACCATTTCCTCAACAGCAAAAAGGACGGACTTCGCTGGGATCGGGTGATCATGGCGGGCAGCTCTCACGGTTCAACAACTGCGGCGAGATTCGCAAAGCATCAGAAGGTAGACCGCGTAGTCATGTTCTGCGGGCCCCGTGATCAATTCGAAAAATGGCAGGGTCTGCCATCAGCGACAGAAGCCCATCGCTATTTCGGATTCAGTCATGTGCTGGATTCCGGCTGGAGTGGGGACCACTATTGCCGAAGCTGGCAACTACTTGGGCTGCAGGAATATGGATCGATTGTCAATGTCGGTATGGTTTCGCCTCCGTATGGCAATTCACGGCGACTGATTACGGATGCCGACGTGAACAACGATGACAAACGAGCTCACAGCTCTGTCGTTCCTGGAGGGGCTGCTGTCAAAGATGCCGATGGCAAATTCGTGCATGAAGGCGTTTGGCAATACCTGTTTAACCATCCGGTCGACAAGGTTGGCGATCCGGTTGCGGTGGACTCTGCATGCCGCATGGACTTGCCGAAGAAATAACGGCAAGCTTTTTCAGCCGATTTTGCAAATGAGCACTGCAAACGAGCCACTCCGTCGGCTCGTTACTCCGTTCAACAAGTTCGGCAATCCCCGGTCTCAGCGACCCAGTTGCAATGCTGTTGGAGGAGGAGCGAGTTCTGGGCCGACAGCCTGCGGAACGGGAGCCTGCTCGGGCATTTCCGGTTTCACGCCGACGTCGTTCATCAGATGGTGAAGAACCGATTCTGACATTTCCATCTTGCTGAGAATTCCCAGCGTGCCAACCTGCCGGTTATGCACTCGCGACCAGCCGCGGACATCTTCCTGCACATGATGAAACAAAGCATCAGCTCCGCCAAGTTTTTTGCTGATAGCATCGCGGTCGTTGTTGTGTTCTGCAGCGTGGATGTACTTTGCTGTTTCGAGCAGCGTGTAGGCTTCGGAATAGGTTTCCATGAAGCCCGGATTGTGTGAGTAGTTATAGTAGAGATCCAGACACAAGTCGTTCATCAGCGTTTCCAAACGCATCGCCAGATCATCGACGTGGCCATAGCCGCCAAACGAGATTTCCTGTGGGGCTGGCGGGGTTTCCTGCGAACCAAGCTGAGCCGTTTGTGGGTAGTAGTACGATTGCTGTCCCTGTCGATAGTAGGTCCCATGGCTGTTTGCGCTGAAGTGAGGAACGATGCGTACCGCGTCGCGATGAATTACGTTGTGATGGTATCGACCAATCACATGGCCGTGATTGTCTCGGATAACATGGTCATGATGATCGACGTGATATCCTGCCTGACCAAATGCCGTCGAACCAAATACTGTGACTGCTGCTGCCGCGAAAAGAATGCGTGTGATCGTCATGACATCAAGCTCCTGTGAACGAGTATGTGGGTTGAAGTGTTTGTAGTGCGGGTTAGTAAGTTGCCTTGAATGAAGGGCCTCATTCTTAGCGACAAAAATCGCCTGCCGATGAGATGTCGGCAGGCGAACCGTCGATCCGATCTGTTACCAGTGACCGTGATGATCCCAATGTCCGGTGCGGTGCACGTCATAGTGCCCCGGAACATAGTCGTAGTGTCCGCCGTGCCGAATCAGCGACGGACCGTGATAGTCCAGGTGCGTCGTGTCGTGCCATGTTCGGTGCGAATGGCCGCTGTAGACGGGAATGCCGTGATATCCCGAGTAGCCATGGCCGTGGCCCGAATAAACCGTGCCGAAGCTGGAGTACCCCGGGTTGTATCCGGAGTAGCCTCCATAGCCGATTGAAAAAGAAAACCCCGGCGACACATAGCCGCCATGACCATGACCGGATCGACAATGCTGTGCCGAAGCTTCGCCAGCAACCACCACACTGAGTACCAACAAGGTACTCGCTGCTAAAAGCAGACTCTTCATTTCTCTACTCCTTGTTTCCGTGATAAAGAAACCGTGGAAATGACCACCTCGGACCACTCTATGCGAGTCGCGTGCCAGGTTTTTCACAACGCTCCAAAAACGCACAAAAAACCAGTGCTCCAGCCTTTTCCAGACTTCCCGCGAGCAGGCGATGTGTCACCAAAGTGATATCACTCGTTGTCAAAACGTGGCGACCGTCGGGACTCGGGAGCAAGCGATCGATGAGACCAGCCAGAATGCGAAGGCGATCATTCGGGCGAAGCCGAAGCGCACATAACGCCTGGAAATCCGAGAAATCAGCTCATTGGAATCACGCGGCGAAGCAGCGATGCCGGAGCGACCAGCATGATGACCAGCAGTGCCAGCCTGGAGTCGCCCGTCATTGCAAAGACGACGATCGCATCAAGGAAAATGATGCAGAGCAGCATCAACCCTACAGTCTTTTGAATTCGCCTTGGTGCCGGATTAGAGATTGCCGCTGCGGCTCGCATCAGTAGATTCAAGGCAAGCAGCAGTAAAGCCATCCGCCCGGTGGCGATAGCCGGGACGGAGGCTCCTGAAGTTTTGATCAGCCAGGCGTTCAGCGCAATGCCGCATACGACCAGGGTGGTTCCCAGCATCAAGCTCCACCGACTGCTGCGACCGGCTTCGTTACGAGCGAACACGGTCACACCAAGAACGTAGATACTCAAAGCAGCAGCGACCGCGAGGGGCGTGGTTTGCCATAGTGAAGCCACATTCGGCACCGCGCTGGCACCCAGCATCAGATTGAGAAAGCGACAGGTTGCCATCCCCAGCGGGGCGGCGAACGTCGTCTTCAGAAAACCGTTGTAGAGCAGAACGGACGGAACAATCAGTAACGCAATGACCAGACTGGGAATACCGGTCGTGGCCGCGGCGGCAACTCCGCCTGCCATTAACAGGGTTCCAAAGATCCCGGCTGCTCTTCGCGAGATTCGACCAGAAGGAATTGGTCGCTCGGGCCGCTCGACTGCATCAAGTGCTGAGTCGAAAACATCATTGAGCACCATACCGCCAAGGTACAGTCCAATCGTCGAGGCCAGCAACAGCCAAAGACTCGTCTGATGGAGAAGGTCATGCACCTTCAGATGATGAGTGATCAGAAAGCCGCACAGAATATTCGACAGCGCGGTGAACACCGTTGGTAGCCGCATGAGTTGCAGCCACGTCAGCAGACTGCTCGTGGACTTGCCGGAAGGGTTGTCAGAATCGTTCGAGTCGGCAGTGGAATTCATAAAGTTCGTTCGATTTTGGGTGTCCAACGCTTTTTAAGCCAGTCTCGTCTCCAAATAATTGTCGTGGCAACGACGGCGAACAGCAATCCACCTACCGCCAATACGTCTGATGTGAATTTGTTCATTTGCATGCCGGTGAAGACCCTGGCAAGAAGTTGCAGATAGCTGCGAACGCCGTCGTGCAGTCCCATCGCCCGTCGGACCTGGAAGTGCCAGTCTGTACAGAGGCAATAGCCCAGGCCGCGCGTCGCTCCCATTACAAACCAGGAGAACATCGTTGCCAGAAGGCAAATCAAGTGGGGCCATCGAGTTCGAGGAATCGCCCAACCGGTCAAATTGAAGATCATCAGCGCCGTGTGTGCGATGAAGAAGATGATGTTCAAGCTCTGGAGCATCAGAAAATGGCTCAGAAAATCACCTCAACGGGATCGCACCTGGCGCTCGGCTGCCTGGCGTTGCCGCTCCTCCCGAAGGCGATCCATCACCAGTCTGGACGGGCTGCCGCTGCTGGGTTCCGGCAGGAGCAGTTGCAGCGACGGGCTCTTTTTCACCAGGATATTGAAATTCTTCCCATGTGTTTGCTGCGTGTTGCGACAGAAATTCCTCAGCTTTGTCGTTCATCATTGAATAGTAGATCGTGGCCAGCATTCGAGGCCGCGTCTCGCCGAAATCCGCGAGGATCGTTTCAAGCAGCGGCCGGGCTCCTTTAGTGTCACCTTCTTCAAGCTTGGCAATCGCCATCAGCAACGTCAGTTCAGCACGTGATTCATTGAAACTTTGAGCTTGCTCAGACACCGCCATGCTGTTGCGGAACGGCCAGACCGGAATCGTCTCGTTGACCGCAAAATTCACATCCGCAACCATCGGAAGTGAGAACAGCGACCCCGAATAGAGCTGCGACGACGACATCTGCTGATCGACGAGACGCATTTGCGATGTCCATGTTTGAAGTGCCGCCGAATACTCACAGATCGACAGTTGAGAGATCACCGTTGGAAGTTGCCATTCGATTCCGGAGAACGCCGTCGGCTGCTTGAGTGCTTCCTGACTCAGGAGGGCAAGTCCCTGATGGGCTTCGTCCAGTTCGCCAACTTCCAGCAGGAACTGATTCAGCAACAGGCTGCTGATTGGATTTGCCCGCACGACGTCGATGTTTTCCTGCAACGCCTGAAGTGCTTTTCGGGGGCATCCGGCAGAATTGGAAACGACCGCCGTCAGTATCACGGCCTTTGCTTCTTCAGTCTGCGCTTCTTCAAGCGATTTCGCTTTCTCATCCAACGGGGCTGCCGCCTTGGCTGCTGCTTCCTGAGCCTTCATCGCTTCTGTTTGTTGACTCACGGCGTCCGAGATCTGCTTGTCCCGCAGCTCCAACTGTTCATCAAACTCACGTTTCTGCAGATATCTTTGGTTGACGAACTCCTCGAACTCCGCGTCCGTTCGAGGTGGGTTCTCTTCGACAAGTTCCAGCCACTTGTTGAGCGCTTCAGAGGCCAGATCGAGCTTGTTCATTTGCTGATACTCAAGCAGTAACCCTTCCCATGAGTTCAGGAGCGATGGGTCAATCACCAATGCCTGTCGAAAAGCGATGACCGACTGAAAATAACGAATCTGTTTCAGGCGATCAATTGCTGAAGCGCCCGCCAACATCTGTTCGAGAATGCCAATGCGGCCATAGGCCTGGCCAAGCAGTTCATATGACTCAGCGCTATCGGGCGTAAGAGCCAATGATGCATTCAAGTGTCGAACTGCAAGGGTTGCCAGAGAGAGGCTGGCCAGGGCCTGTGGCATACTTTCGGGCTTCGGATTCGCCATCTGCAGGTAGTGGGTGGCAATACGCTTGTCAGCCTTTGAGACAGGCCGCGTTCGATAGACGTAC
Organism: Planctomycetota bacterium; assembly: GCA_031377305.1. GTDB lineage: Bacteria > Planctomycetota > Planctomycetia > Planctomycetales > Planctomycetaceae > SXXK01. Next base: position 18,465 of record JANMEV010000496.1, read on the forward strand.
TTCTCGTAAAAATTTAAAGGAGTTGCAAACTGCCGCGTTGGTGTCAGTTTTGGGTCCGACACCTGGAAAGCCAATTTGGGAAAGTTTGGAATCCGTGAAAGAATTGCAGCCTCACTCGTCGTCGCTGTCAATCTTTCCAAAATGGCTGCGGAGGCGCCAATGCTGATCGGGATCCATTCGCCTGAGCTGGCCAAATTCTGCATGGACACATAGTCGGGCTTACCGGGAAATGCCAGTCGGGTCATTGCGTGCGTCACCTTAAACTCGTTGATGGCGCTTTTCGCGTCGACGATGGACTGGTCACGCTCAGACTCAAGACTCTTCTTTTCATTCGGATCCGAAGTTTTGGGAAGTGGAGTTGGCTGGAACAGCGACTTCAGGATGTTCGTATGTTTTCCAAATACGGAGTTCTTATCGCCGGGTCGGCCAAAAGGCAGCATGCGGCTGTCGACGAAACTCTTTCGGCCATTCCAGATCAGAAGGTCGCCCTGCTCAATTCGTGTATGCAGGATGCGAGCTTCCGGATCCAGGTCACTGAGCTGTTCCTTAAACGTATCCATTGTGACTTTGGTTTCCGGTTCAAAACCAAATCCCAGCGGCATTGCTCCGGGGAGTCTTGATGCGACCACGCAAAAGCCGACAAGGGCCAGGGCCAGCACAGTGGCTGCGCGTCCGCCGCGTGAAAACAACAACTCGGAGGACTCCGTCGAATACTTCATGTTGAATGAACGGCGGTACCAGTCCTGAGCCGACACGCTGGCGACGACTGCGGCAACGATGGCTGCTGCAGGTAGCTCGTGTGCCGCAAGCACAACAAGTCCTGTCATGAAGATCAAGGCGGCAAGGAAACCGGAGTCACGAAGGCTTCGCGACAATACAAGCACAACCATTGCCATCAGCAACAGCGCCAGCCCGGCGATCTGTGAATGATCGAAAAGGACGACGGCTGCCGGGTTGAGAACCGAAAAGTAGTCCACACGGCTGTCGAAACTTACTTTCGCCGCCAGCGTGTCCAGGCTGCGCTGGGCCTGCATGGCAGGATATTCGATGTTGTAGGTCGTGAGCGGACCAAGCAAAGAATTGACAGGAAACGGATTAATCAGCAACGCCAGCACGGAAAGAATCGCGGGCACCATCAATGTTGTAGCCCCTTCGACAACAAGCGTATTCTTCCGACGAGCTTCGATGCGTCCTGAGATGTTCGCTCCAACCGCATAGGCAACGACAACTCCAGCACCGACCCATGCGCGTGGATCGAAGTTGCACCAGACGGCGATAAGCAGAGGCAGCTTCCACGTAAGACCTTCCCCTTTCCCCAGCCGTTGCAGGAACAGCAGCCGCATCGTCAGAGTCATGCCAAGGATGGTCATCAACTCCGGAATTGGAATGTAGTCTGAAGAACTTGCAACCACAGCGAATGCCGCGCAGATCGAGCTCCACCAGCTTGAAACGCCGGGAATCGAAATACGAGTCAAAAGATATGCGGCAAGTCCGGCGATGATTACCTTTAGGAAAGTGAGCCCTTTCTCACCAGCGGCGCTCCATGCCATACTGACGACGTGATCAAACATCCAACTGACATTGGGAACCGGATCCGCGGATACGTTCTCGTCAGCATTGCCTTCCAGAGTGAACGACATCTGATCAACGGAGGACGGCAGGAAACCATTGGCCCGCATCAGCTCACCCGAGCGGATCAGGACCAGGGGCTTGGTGTCATTGAGCTGACCAAAGGCCATCAGGATGGCAAGCAACACAGTGGCCCATCGCAGCATGAAGTCGCCGCGAATGGCCTCTTCTTCAACCAATTCGGGAGTCAGCGGTTCATCATCCGGAAGCTCGTCCATATCCCGTGATTTGTCAGGATCGTCGAAATCGTCCGAGAAAACGGCCTTCATGGGCGGTGCGATGGGTTTCGAAATGTCTTCGGACTTTTTCGATTCGTCGTTGGTTTTCTCGTCGCCGGTCACGCGAAAATTCTCTCAAATCTAACGGTATAGTGCCTGCCTGGGTCCGCGCGCAATGCGTCGTTTGCTGGGGTCTACGCCCTTTTGCGGTGATCTGTTGGCCAAACTTACAGCGATAAAAGCCTGACTGGCAAGTGAAAACAGCTTCCCCGCCGACTTTCCCTGATAGTCCGCACCACCCAGACTTCCCCGGAAATCCCACTGGTAGCGATTGCGCAGTTTGGCGAATGGTGTGGCAAAACTGCACTTTGTGCCCGGATTCTTTCACCAGAACTTTGGTTGTAGCCCGAGCAACTGCTTGGGATTATCCAGCATCTGCACCAGACGACCTCGCGCATTCGTAGTTTGTGATGGAAAAGCATGGCGACTCTTTCAACCGACATTCAAAACCTACTTCAGCAGTTCAATCAATTGCACACCGTCCAATTCTGGGGCGAGCTTTCCGACGCTGAGCAACTGGAGCTCCTTGAACAGCTTCGGCTCGCCGATTTTCGGCAGCTTCGGGAGATTTGGGATCCCAGTCATCATGCGACGGTTGCATCGTCCCCCGCTGAGCGAATCTCACAGGCCGCCGCACCTGAGAGCGTGATCCGGCAGCCAGCGAGCGTTGACGATACCAATCGCTGGAAAGCGGCTGAAGCCCTCGGCGATGCCGAACTGCGAGCTGGCCGAGTCGCCGTCATCACTGTTGCTGGAGGGCAGGGGACTCGCCTGGGATTTGATCATCCCAAGGGAATGTTTCCGATCGGTCCTGTTTCTGATCGAACGCTCTTTCAAGTCTTTGCCGAACAGATCCTGGCCCGTCGACAACGTCATCGTGCCAGTATTCCGTGGTTCATCATGACCAGCGACGCAACACATGATGAGACCGCTCGGTTCTTCGAAGCCAACAACTATTTCTCGCTGCCGAAATCGACGGTCGCTTTCTTTAAGCAGGGTAGCCTGCCCGCTTTGGATGCGGCGACAGGAAGAATTCTTCTGAGCACCACATCCAGTCTGGCATTGTCACCTGACGGTCACGGCGGATTGGTCAACGCGCTCCAGCGAGCTGGTCTGCTTGCGAGGATGCAGCAGGATGGCATCGAGCACCTCTTTTATCATCAGGTGGATAATCCCACAGTCATCATCGCTGACCCAGCGCTGATTGGTTTCCACGCCGAGCAAAAATCTCAACTGACAACGAACGTCGTGTGCAAAACCAGTCCAACAGAACGTATGGGCGTGCTGGTTGACGTCAACGGCCACACGGAGATCATTGAATACAGTGAGCTTACTCCGGAACAGGCTGCCAGTTCCGACTCGACCGGGCAGTGGATTTTCTGGGCCGGCAACACGGCGATTCATGTTTTCGACCGATCTTTTCTGCAGACGTTGACTGAAGAAGGTTGCGGGCTTCCTTTGCACATCGCTCGCAAGAACGTGCAATTTGTGGATGGTTCCGGCAAGTTGATCCAGCCCACGGATGCCTCGAACCCAAACGCGATTAAGCTCGAACGATTTATCTTCGACGCCTTACCGCTTGCGAAGAAGACGTTGATCGTCGAAGGCAACCGAGCTCGCGAATTCAATCCGGTGAAGAACAAATCAGGAGCAGACTCTGCCGACACATCCCGTGCCGCGCTGAATCGGATTGCTCACGAGTGGCTGGCCGCAGCCGGACATTTCTCGCCCATCGATCTGCAAATCGAAATCAGTCCTTTGCAGGCGCTGGACGCTGCAGAACTGGCGCAAAAAATTGCTGACGGTTCCATGGCAGTGTCGTCGCTGCTCACGTGACTTCGGCGAGCGGCAGGGCGTTAGCCCTCCGAGTCACCTGCGCGATGTCTCGGAGGGCTGACGCCCAACCGCTCGCCAATGCCTTGGGACTTCAATCGGCGTGTCGGCGATAGTCCCAGATGACGACCATGAATGCGATGAGATCGTAAAGCGTGTGAGCGGTCATTGGGATCAGCAGATTGGGAGTCGCATCGGCGGCCATCAACGCGGTCAGATACAATCCCAGGAACGCGGCCAGCATCACATAGACCGGCGTCACGGCGTGAGCCAATCCGAAAAGAAGATTGGTAATCAACACGGCAAGAAACGGATTCCATTCCTGAATCCAGAGGTACAGAAAGCCTCGAAAGAACGCTTCCTCGCAAACTCCCGCCAGCAGCGCCAGCAGGACAATATCGTACCAACGGCATTCGTTGAGATACGGCCCGATAGCGTCTCGCACGAATTCGCGAACCTGCACGATGCCTTTGGACTTGGACAGCCAGCAGATCACCAGAAGAATCAACATCGGCCCGGTTGCGAGTACTCCCATTCCAAAGTCGGGAAGCGACCATGTCAGTTTTGCCGTCGGACCAAATCCGGACAGCCATCCACCAACGAACGCCACCGCCAACATCGCTCCCTCAAACAGCGCCGCGCTGGTGAGGAACTGCGGGAGAGTCATCTTGGGCAGGTCGTCGGAAATGTGAGGAAGCTCCTTTGAAGTTGAGCAGCGCAGTCTAGCACATGCGGTGATGACAACGGATGGACTGCGGCCGCCAGATTCTTCATCTTCGAAAACTCCGGACTCAGCCCATCGATCATTTTGCCGCGACCTCTTCGACTCGATTCAGAATCAGGCGTTGAGCTACGTAGCAGAAAACCGCCTCCGCAACGACTGCTGCAATAGGCACCATGTATCGAAAAATGGCTTCTTCCGAACGGCCGCCAACTCCGCGGAAGAGCGTGAAGGCCAGAATGTTGATCAAGATGCCAGCCATGAACGGCACCACGAATAAGCACAATACCACAGCAATCAACATCGCTCCGTGACGGAAGTACACAGATAGCAGCACGCCGACGTGTACCGTCACCGCGACCCAGCCGAGTCCAGCCCAGAGCCAGGGTTCTATTACGACTTCGAAAGCTTCTTTCAGGAACCCAGGTTCGGAGAATGACATCCAGACGAATCCCAACCCGAAACAAACAACCGGGGGAATCACAGACGGCATCAACCCCAGCGCCATTCTCCACAGGATTGCGGCGCGACTCATCGGCAGCATGCAAAGCGAGACGAGCGTTTGTTGATAGATTTCCCGGTTGAACACATTTCCGAACAGCCGAGCCATAAGCAGCGCCAACGTGGCGAGTCCGATGGTCATGAGCGTGGCCGCATAGACCTCAGCAGGTAGGTAGTCTCCAACCAGCACACTGATCGAGAAGACGAGTGAGATTGAAACAACCGGCAGGGCCACGAGCCAGACCCAGAACCAGGTTCGTCCGCCGGCTTCGAATTGCCAGGACTTCCATTCGAGGGCCGCCTCCCACGAGCGACGAGACTGCACCGAGTTCACCCGTTGCTGCAGGCCTCGCGGAACAACAGAGGAAGCCGTCGCTCCCTGAGCAATCGCCGCCTGATTGAAGCGTTCGAATAGTCGCCAACTGAGGCCGAAGAACGCGATGCCAACAATAAGGTGTGACAACATCTGTGGATGCCAGATCGAATCGCTACGATCAAACATCAAGTAGATTCCAGAAGCGTTCCACATGGTGCGTTCCGAAAGAAACCCGGCAACATTCATACAGAGGGTCTGGAGAAGAGGCAGTCGCCATTCGGCACCAGCGATTCCTCCGACATAGAACAGCCAGTGACCGAATTCAAGGACCAGCCATATCAGAAAAGTCATCCGGACAGCATTCGAACTGTTGCGACAAACGGTGCTGGCAAACAGACCTGCCTGGCTGAGGCAAAACGCGTAACACATCAGCCCCAGAAGACTGGCAATGATTTGTTCCGAGACCACTCCGCCCAACGTGACCGCCAGCATCAGAAAGGGAGCTGCCACCAGAATCAACAGCATCACAACGGCCAGGCGAGGCAGCGATTTCCCCAGCAGCAGCGTGAAGTTGCGAACCCCGGTCATGCGCAGCAGCGGCAGGGTGTCTTCTTCTTTTTCCTCGGTGATGGCGACCGCAAAGTACATGACTCCAAGTAACGTCAAACACCAATAGCAGCAGCTCATGACGCTGCTGATGAGCCTCAATCCCGATGCTCCCATTTGCCGCGATCCGGCCACCTGAAGCATCAGCAGATAAAGCATCAGCACGACCATGCCGCCGCGAACCAGATGGTGCGACAGCAAGCGGGATTCCTGGCGGATGCTGCGAGTCAAAAACGCGGACGTCTGAGAGAGCATGATTTCGTCCAGAAAATGAACCGTCGGAAAGTTGCAGCTATGAAACCCGCACCTGGTCGAACTTTGTCTGAAGTTTCTGCCCCTGTTCAGGATTGACCATGCCAATCCAGCCGATCATGCCGGCCACCCAGCTTTCAAAGTGTGGATGCTGATCTCGGTTTTGAGCGGCCAGGCCAGTCTTTAGGGCGTTATTCAGGATCGCTCGAATCTGTCGAACCGTGTCACGGGAAACGCTCAGCCCATCGTTCACGACGACTCCCGTCACTGACTGTTGCTGGCTGCGACGCTGCACGCGAGTCTTCGCATGATTCAACCGGAAACCTTCGTCGTCCACGATGTGTCGAATGCGAGCCAGTACATAGCCGATCGATGGCGACGGCTCACCGCTGATCGACCATGTGAGATCGTCCGCATACCGAGTGTACCGCCATCCCAGCTTCTGCGCCATGGCAGACATGCGGCGGTCGAGCTTGTTTGCGATCTGGTTCGAAATCGCTGGACTTGTGCAGGCTCCCTGCGGCAGGGCTCGCGGTCCAGTCGCCGCGTGATAGACCGTGTCAGCCAGTCGAACCGACTGACGAGGACACTCCGTACACAGCAGCGCGAGAATGGTGGCAACGGCTGGCGAGTATCCAATTCGGCGGAACAAACCGTCGACTCGAGCAAACGTGATTGACGGAAAGAAGTCGCTCAAATCCGCGTTGATCACCACCGACGATCCTACATGCGGAGTCGCATTTGTCACCACCGAATGCTGAGCCACAAACCCATGAGCATTTTCATGCACAGGCAGCAGGTTCAGGATGCTCGTCAGGATCCAGTGCTGAGCCGCCGCAAGCTGCTGATGCGGCGCGGAAAGTCGCCGAGTCCCGCCGCTTTTCTTCGGGATGTCAAACGAAACGTAGTGAACTCGAGTTGGAGCATCGCTGTGAAACGCCAGCCAGCGGAGTTTCGAGATCGTCAGCCCCATCGCTGCCGCCACATCGGCTGGACTTGCAAGAACAGGCAACATGGCCTCCTGCAGTTTTTCAACGTTGGCGCGTCGATCGGCGAGTCCCTTCGAGACGCCTCGGCCAAGAAACACGATGTCGGTTGCTCGTCGCTGAGCCACCTGTTCTCGCCGAGTCTGCCGTTTCTGTTCGGCCTCAGCCTTCTTTTGTTCCCTGCGACGCTTTCGCTCCTCGCGAGATTCCTGTACTGCTTTCACGCCCTGAGCATGAATGTAGGCCGCGTCGCTTTGAAACTGGGCCATCGTTTTGCCGATGTCATGGATCTCGGCAAGTTCCTTTTCCGAGATCAGTCCCATGCCGACCATCGTGCGATCAATGATCTGAATACGAGGCAGCTCGGCCGGCGGGATCACACTGCGCGAATCAAAGTTTGCGGATCGCCAGTCCGCTGTTGAGGTCGCTGCAAGTGCTTCGTTCACCGACAGAGGGGCAAACTTGTCGGTGTCGAGGCCCGAAAGTCCCGACTTGGGGTTCGCACTGGAAACGGACGACTGGGTTGACGTCGCCGGGGAAGTAGAACCGGGCCGACTGAAAAAGTCACGCTCCGCCATCGATGACGGCACATCGCGAGGCAGTGAGGCCTGCTTTGGAAATCCGAATAAAAACCGCAGCAGTCGAAGCAGCATGAGGACGGTTTCAAAGGGGAAAGAAAACGCGGGAGAGGCAACGTCTAACTTCGATCTGCGGACCAGAGGCGTTCACCAAGGCCCGTCCGGTGTCCTACCGTGGCGAAAGCCTTGTGCTTGTTTTGGTCGCAGCGGTAGGACACCGGACGGGC
>JANMEV010000498.1:0-24475 GCA_031377305.1 Planctomycetota bacterium
GTTCGTCGTGATCCTTGAGGATGCAAACGCCGCTGGTCTCGCTGTTGTTGGGGAACGACTGCGAAAGAAAATCGAAGACGCAGTCTTTGAGTTCGATGGGAAGCGTATTCCCATAACGTGCAGCATCGGGCTTGCGGAAGGTCAGGTCGTTGGGGCAGAGCAGGAGTTTGGTGTCGAGCTGTTTGCATGTGCTGACACAGCCATGTATCGCGCTAAGAACTCGGGACGCAACTGTTTCGTCGTCGAGACACTGGTGATGAATCCAGGTGCACCGCAGAGCATTGAGCGAAGCCGGTCAAAACCGGTCCCCGTGATGGCGTGACAGGGATCACAGCGATCAGAGGTTGCCATTGGGCGCTACAATACAGACTGAAAGCCATTGGTTCGTTGGAACAGATCACACCGAATGTTTGACCAGTTCGACGAGAATGCCGCCGAGCTTAAAGACTTCGTGAAATCGAGTGAACCAATGAACTTTGCTCCATGTGAGTCCAACGGATTCGGCTGCAACTTGCAGCTCTTCTCGATTGAATGTGCGGCATTTCCATGTATGGCTGGTGAGCAACCCTGAAAAGGAGTCTTCAGTCGCCAGAAGCAAAATGGTTCCGCCCGGCCTGAGTACCCTCGCAAACTCGCGGAGACCATCTGTTGGGTCTGGAAGGTACTCAAGCACATAGCCACACGTCACGCAATCAAAAGTCTCATCGCGAAACGGAAGGGCTCGCATGTCTGCGGCGACAAAGACCGGACGACTCGACTGCAGCCGTTCCCGAGCTCGACGGAGCATTTCCCATGACAAATCAAAGCCAACGACTTCTGTGTCCGGGCGGCTGGTATCCAGCAGATGCCGCATGATCTGGCCAGCGCCAGATCCGACGTCCAGAATACGGCCAAATCGGCCAGCGTCAAAACGTCCTGACCGAAACAGCTTGCCCATCAGCGGCTCGTGCAGCGAAATGATGCTGCTGAATTTGAGGACAGCGCCTCGGGGCCCATCATAAAGTCGCCGGACAGACTTCTGGTAGCTGCCAAATGGTTGCTTCCGAATTCCACGAAACTCGCCGAGTTTTCGAAGTTTTTGACGAGCTTTTGACTGCAGGCTAACAACTCGGTTCTTCACGACAAGCGGCATCCCTGAACGAGAATCAATGGGGCAAGCGATTCGCGTAAGATCCTATCGGACTCGCCGTCCAATGGAAACGCAACTTCGCTCTAAGTCCATGGAACTTGGTTCACAGAATTTTTGCCAGTGCAAAAATGCGACCAAATCTGCTTTCGTCCCTTTGGCGGGAATATTGGACTGAGTTGGCTTGCCAAAGACAATCCGCGAGCAAGTCGGCGAGTATGCGAGCTGGAAACTTGAGATTTACAAAAATCCCGCCATGATTTGCGATCATCAACGCAGGCGTTGAGTTCGAACTACGAGTTCAATTGCGAATTTTTGACACGCCAAAGTGGTTCGCTGTCGGAATTCTTGCGACGGGTCCATTTGGGCCGGGATTCGGGGTTGAGAAATTTTTTGGTGCAGATCGTCGACTGTCGAACCCATGAAATTGTTGCAGCTAAAGGCTGAGTTATGTTAGTTCCCTTTCCCAAAGGACACTCCACGTGAGCAGTGGCGATAGCGCTACAAATGCTGTGCTGCGGGTCCTATTCGTTTGCACGGGGAATACATGTCGGAGTCCAATGGCAGAAACCATTTTTCGTAAGATGGTGGCGGAAAGACTGTCTTGCCGCGACTGGGAACTTCGCGAACGTCGTATCGACGTGTTTTCGGCAGGTGTGGCGGCCGGTGAAAGTGATCCCGCGACAAGAGAAGCGGTACAGATCATGCAGGAGAGTGGACTGGATCTGTCGCAACACCTCAGTCAGCTTGTTAATAGCCATATGCTGGAAAGCTCAACACTTGTGCTGGCTTTGACAGAGCGGCATCGGCGAGTTTTGTGCGACGCCAGGCCCGATTTAGCCGATCGAATTAAGCTTCTTAGTCGAAACGGGGTCGACATTGACGATCCGATTGGTGGATCGCTGGACGATTACCGTTATTGTGCTGCTCAGATCTCAGATAACATTCGGATTTGGGTCGACGAATTGTTCAGGAAAGACTCGTAATCGCTATGAAAATTGGCATCGGCAGTGACCATCGAGGCATTCAGATGAAGACGCGGCTGACTCAGCTACTGCAGAGTCTGGACTGCGAAGTGCGAGACTTCGGGCCGCACGAAGCGCAAAGCGTTGACTATCCGGACTACGCCGCTCTGGTGTCGCGTGAAGTGTCGAACGGGCATCTGGATCGCGGAATTCTGATCTGCGGTACCGGCATCGGAATGTGCATCACCGCAAATAAATTCACGGGCGTGCGAGCAGCGCCATGTCACGATAGCGTCACTGCAGAATACAGCCGCATGCATAACGACGCGAACGTGATTTGCCTTTCTGCTGATCAGTTGAGCGACCAGTTGGCCGATCAGGTGATCCGGATCTGGCTGAAGACCCCTTTTGAAGAAGGCCGGCATGCTCGACGCCTGCAGAAGATTGCCGAGCTGGAACGAGAAATCGCGGTCCAGCTTTGTCATGACGAACACTTGAGTCCACCTGAGGATGGCAACTAGTCGATTGGAACAAAGCTCAGGTGCATTGATTGATCGCCAGTCCGATCTTCACATGTTTTTTGCGGTGGATTCAGTTTTGAAACCGTCCGGCAAGTTTTTCCCAAAGTCCTGTTGCTCTACCCCGAAAGAACTTCGATGAAACCCGAATCCCTACGATTCGCCAAGAGCCACGAATGGGTCGCAGTTGAAGGTGACATTGCCACGATAGGAATCTCCGATTTTGCGGTGAAGTTGTTGACTGACATTGTTTTTCTTGCTTTGCCCGCTGTCGGAAAGAAATTCTCGCCAGGCGAGTCGATGGGCGAGATAGAAAGTGTGAAGGCTGTAAGTGATGTTTACGCCCCTGTCCGAGGCGAAGTGATCGCTGTAAACGAAGGCCTTCCTGACAACCTGACATTGCTGAATGACAGTCCGTTTGAAAAAGCCTGGGTCGCAAAAATCAAGATGGCCGATCCATCGCAGGTTAATCAACTGATGGATTATGCGGATTATCAGACGCACTGCGAAAGCAGCGGGCATTAAGGTGTGATCCACCACAAAACACAGTTGTACAGGAAGCCCGGCATCATCGCGATGCCGGGCTTCTGCGATTCGACTGATCTCATGAACAACTTTCAACCATAACTTACGCGACGGTTTTCACTCACATGCCTTACCTCTTTGATACCCCCTTGCAGCGTCGGAAGATGTTTGAAGCGATTGGGATTCAGACTATCGACGAGCTGTTCAGTCAAATTCCCGCAGATCTTCAAATGAAGCGGGAGTTGAATCTGCCTCAACCCGTTTCTGAATTGGCATTGCAGCAGGAGATGGAAACTCGCCTTGGGCAAGGTGGCACCTCGCTGAAGACCTGTTTTCTTGGCGGTGGAGTTTATGATCACTTCATTCCTGCTGTTGTCGATGAGATTACTTCGCGGGGCGAGTTCTACACGGCATACACGCCTTATCAGGCTGAAGCCAGTCAGGGAACGCTGCAGGCGTTTTATGAGTATCAAACACTGATCTCTCAATTGACTGGAATGGACGTTTCCAATGCCAGTCTTTACGAAGGCGGCACGGCTGTCAGCGAAGCCGTGTTCATGGCGATGCGAATCAACGGGCGACATCAGAAAGTTGCGTTCGCTGGGACGCTTCATCCTGAATATCGCCGCGTGCTTGAAACCTACTTTGCTCGCCTTGGGACTCAACTTGTTGAGATGCCTCATACTAACGGTGTGATCTCCCTGGAAACCTGTAAAGCGGCGGTTGATTCCGAAACAACGGCCATCGTGATTCAGCAGCCAAACTTTCTCGGTTGTATTGAAGACGTTAAGGGCCTAACAGAGATTGCTCACACGGCAGGTGCTCTTTCGATCCTGGCGTTCGATGCCGTGAGTCCCGGTTTGCTGAAGAAGCCATCCGAATACGGCGTCGATATTGCTGTCGCTGAAGGCCAGCCGTTGGGAACGCCCCTGCAGTATGGTGGGCCATTGCTCGGAATCTTCACCTGTCGCAACGAATACGTTCGCAAGATGCCCGGTCGACTCATCGGCAAGACTGTCGACCGCAAAGGAAAGGACTGCTTCGCTCTGAACCTGCAGGCTCGCGAACAGCATATTCGACGTGACAAGGCGACAAGCAACATCTGTACGAATCAGGGATTGCTGGCGCTGCGTACCACCGTGTTTCTGGCAACCATTGGTCCTCGCGGACTCACTCAGATGGCAACGCTCAGCCATCAGAAGGCTCGTTACGCGGCATCGCTTCTGACCAGCATTCCTGGAGTCTCTTTGAAGTTTAATCGACCGTTCTTCCGCGAATTCTTGCTTCAAACACCACAGCCGTCGGCCAAAGTACTTGCCGCACTTGCGGATAAGGGGATCAATGTCGGGCCCGATCTGGCTCGATTCGAAATGACAAATGTCAATGGCTGGCAGAATTGTTTCCTTGTCGCGTTAACAGAAAAACGTACCCGGACGGAAATTGAAGCTCTTGCAAAAGCATTGAAGGAAGTTGTGGGATAGGTGAGTCGGCTAAATTAGTTTCCGGATTGAAAATCAGCCAATAACTCGTCGTGTCGCCCCGTCCTGTCGCTGGTTCGTTCTTAAAACTGTTCCAATTGAAACGGCGAGTTCGAAGACTCGTCTCACGTTCATAACCAAAGTTTAAATCAGCAGTCCTATGCGAAACCAAACTGCCACACAGTTGTTGTTTGAGATGTCTCAAGCGGATCGAGGCACGATTGTCTTTCCGGAAAGCGATGTCCCTGAAGTGACCTCGCTTCCAGCCATCGACTCATCGTTCCTTGCCAGCGGTCCATTGCCGCTGCCTGAGATTGCCGAACCCGATGTGGTACGACATTTTGTGAATCTGTCGACATTGAACATGAGCGTCGACTCCCATTTCTATCCGCTGGGCAGTTGTACCATGAAGTACAATCCGAAGCGGCACGAGCGGTTGGCTCGCTTGCCGCAGGCTGCCACCAGTCACCCATACCAGCCTGAGAATCAGATCCAGGGTTTGCTGAGTATCCTTTTTGAAATGCAGGGGATGCTGGCTGAGATTTCCGGACTGCCAGGGGTCTCACTTCATCCCGCGGCAGGTGCTCAGGGTGAATTCACCGCGCTTCTCACTGCGGCGGCTTACTTCAAAGACAAGGGTGAAAACCGCACTCGAGTTTTATTCCCTTCCAGTGCTCATGGAACCAATCCCGCCAGTGCGGCATTGGCGGGATTTGAATGTGTGCAGCTGGCGGGTGGGCGGGATGGCTTTGTCGATCTGAATGAACTGAAGTCGCAACTCGACGAACGGGCGGCTGTGTTCATGGTGACGAATCCCAACACTCTGGGATTGTTTGAACGAGACATTGCGAAGATCTCGGAATTGCTACACTCTGTCGGCGGCCTGGTCTACATCGACGGCGCGAACATGAACGCGATTCTTGGCAAGACTCGCCCCGGCGACTTTGGTGGTGACATGATGCACTACAACGTGCACAAGACATTCACTGGTCCTCATGGAGCGGGTGGACCAGGCTCGGGACCAATCGCCGTTCGTGACTTCCTTGCTCCGTTTCTTCCGGCCCCAATCGTCACTCACGACGCTGTCAAGAACTGGTATTCGTTGTCAACTCCGGCGAAGTCGATTGGTCAGGTCCGCACATTCTTTGGCAACGTTGGTATCTTGTTGCGAGGATACTTCTACATCCGAACTCTGGGAGGAAAGGGCCTTCGAGAAGCGTCGGAGAATGCCGTCTTGAATGCCAATTACCTTCTGAGCCAGGTGAAGGACTTCCTGGAAGTTCCTCATGGTGACCGCTGCATGCATGAGTTCGTCGCCAGTGCGAAGAAGCTGAAAGATCAGTCCGGCGTCACAACGATGGATATCGCCAAGAGACTGCTCGATTACGGCTTCCATGCTCCAACGGTCTATTTTCCGCTTGTCGTTGAGGAAGCGATGATGATGGAACCAACGGAAACGGAATCTTTGCAGACTTTGGATGCGTTCGCGGCTGCACTGCGAGCCATCTGCAGTGAGCCGCCGGAACTCGTCAAGGGTGCTCCTCATTCGACTGCCGTTTGTCGTCCTGACGAAGTCAATGCTGCAAGAAAACCGGTTTTGTGTTGGGGGGCACCGAACTGCTGAGAGAGACCTCGTTTATCGCAATGTTGCTCCGCTGCGGTCGAGTAGCCGCGTTTGGATAGCACAAACGAGTTATCGCGTTCCGGTTGATCGTTGAAAACGGCATTTGTCAAAACATGTTGCCCAACACTCGCGGCCTGTCAACACTTGATTTTGGGCCTGCCGACAGAGCCGTTCCGACGGCTCGTGTTAGCCACAAATCAAAGTCGTCACAGGACCGCTTGTGGTGTGCTAACACTTGATTTGGCGAATGCAGACGGGGCCGTTTTCGCCGCCGGAGCGGCGAATCTCCGTTGACGAGCAGATCCGTCGGCTCGCTGGCCTAATCGATCAGCTTTTGGATCGTCGCAAAGTCATTCTTCAGCGAACGATACAGTTGTTGATAGACCGGGTACGCCGCGTTGTAGGTTTTTGTTGCTGGAGCCTTGTTGGCGGTTTTCGTCACGACGGAAATTGTCGCTTTGCAGGCTTCAACGACGTTCTTGTACGCTCCTGTGCCGGCCGCGGCTAAAAGTGCGACTCCGTAAGCGGGGCCTTCAGACGCGTTGATTGTCACCACTGGCTGGCCGTAAATGTCGGCCTGCAGTTGACGCCAGTATTGGCTGCGAGCACCACCGCCGGATAAACGGATTTCCTTGACAGGAATCTTCATCGACTTGATGATCTCAAGTGTGTCCCGCATAGCATACGTCGCACCTTCCATCACCGAACGAGCCATGTGGCCCTTTCCGTGACGGAGGCTAAGTCCAATCCAGCAGGCGCGAGCATTCGGATCCGCATGTGGAGTTCGTTCGCCCGTCAAATACGGCAGAAAGAACAGACCTTCACTGCCCGCAGGGGCCTTTGCTGCTTCCTCAGTGATCAATTCATATGGGTCGATTTTCTGTTTCTTCGCTGCCGTGATTTCTGCCTGACACAACTGATTGCGGAACCACTGCAGGCTTCCACCCGCCGACAACACGCACCCCATCACATGCCACTTGCCTCGCACTGCATGACAGAACGTGTGGACTCGCCCCGTCGGATCGACCTGAACTTCATCGCTGTGCGCGAACACAACACCGCTGGTGCCCATCGTTGCTGAAATCACTCCGCTGCCAACAATGCCATTTCCAATCGCGCTGGCTGCCTGATCGCCGCCGCCGCCGACAACAGGAGTTCCCGGCTTCAGGCCCATTTCCTTTGCGGCTGAATCTGAGAGTACTCCTGTAACGTCTTCAGATTCATAAACCTTTGGAAACAGCTTCGCATCCAAATCCAGTTTCTGAAGCAGAGCCTTCGACCAGCAGCGGTTGACGACGTCCAGAAGCAAGGTGCCGGACGCATCACTGACCTCCGTCGCAAAGTCTCCGGTCAGCCGAAATCGCACGTAATCCTTTGGCAGCAGGACCTGCACCGTTTTGTCGAAGTTCTTTTTTTCTTTGTTCCGCAGCCACAGAATCTTGGGAGCCGTGAATCCGGTCAGTGCCGGATTGGCCACCATCTTGATGAGTTGACTTCGCCCGCCCGCTCGAGTTTCGATTTCACCGCATTCGGCTGCGGTGCGTTGGTCGTTCCACAGAAGAGCGGGACGGATAACATTGCCTGACTTGTCCAGAAACACGCTACCGTGCATCTGGCCACTGAGCCCAATGCCACCGACATCGGCTGGCTTTAGCCTGGCCGCCTTCATCACTTTTTTGACGGAGTTCACAGACGCCGTCCACCAGTCGACAGGTTCCTGCTCAGACCAGCCGGGTTTCGGACTGCTCAACGGATACTCCTCAGTCGCCGACGCGAGGATCTTCCCCGATTCGTTGATCGCAAGAGTTTTCGTTCCGCTTGTTCCGATATCGATGCCAAGAAAAACGGGCATGTCAGGCTGCTCCGAAGTGAATTCACAATGTGATGGAGGTGAAAATTAGGTTTGCGAAATCCGCCGCGGTCCCGCGACGGGCATCGATATCAGGCGTCAGGCCATACAGATAAGAAGATGCCGAAGTTTCGATGCTATCGATTCGAGCCCCCGCATCCAATCCGCGCGGCGGAGTCTAATCACTGCCCGGCTCATGCGAAATGATCCAATCGCTTTCCTTTTGGCTGAAGTCGCGAATTCTGAGAGACATTTGCATCGGAATCTGCCTGAAGATCGAATTGCCGGTGGGCGTCTCGTAGACTTCCCGTTGACATGGGCACTTTCGCAGCGTCCCACCTCGGCAAGTTCTCCAAAAAGCTCTAACAGGACGTACGATCGTTTATGAATCTGTTTTCATTCGAACTCTCAGCGGCATCCCTGGTGACACTGGCGGAGGTTGCCCCTGGCGTTGAAGCGGCTGCATCGCAATCTCTTGGTCGTCCACTGGAAATCGTGGCGACGGTTCTTTTTGCACTCGCGGTGCTACACACATTTTGCGTCAAGCAGTTTGCAAAGTGGGCTCACAAATACCCCGAAGGGTCGATCGGTGAGAACGTGCTTCACTTTCTGGCGGAAACGGAAATCGTCTTCGGCATCTGGGCCTCGATCCTGTTTATCGCCGTCTGCGTGATGAAGCTTTCGATCCATTCCGCGGTCGAGTTCATCGAGGGACTGGACTATGGTGAACCCAAGTTCGTTTTGGTAATCATGGTTGTGGCGGCGACTCGTCCTGTCGTCAATCTTGCCGAAGCGATGATCCTATGGATTGCTCGCCTGATGCCGTTAAAGGAAAGTGTGTCCTTCTACATTGCGGCCCTTTCATTCGGCTCATTGTTCGGCTCGTTCATCACCGAGCCAGCCGCGATGACTCTTCTCGCGATGTTGCTGAAACGGCGTTACTTCGATCAGGCCATCAGCAAACCACTGGCCTACGCCACGATTGGCCTGCTGTTCGTCAACGTATCAATCGGCGGAACACTGACCCACTTTGCCGCCCCGCCAGTTCTTATGGTGGCGAGCAAGTGGAAATGGGGAACCTGGTTCATGTTTTCCCACTTTGGATGGCGAGCCGCTTTGAGTTGCCTGTGTTCGACACTGCTCGTTGCCCTTTGCTTTTGGAAGCAGCTCAACGCTGTGGAAGCTGACAAAACAGAGCAAAAGTTAATCCCTCGTTGGCTAACCGGCCTGCATCTGGCGTCGCTGGCTGCAGTCGTTGGTTTCTCACATCATCCTGACGTATTCTTTGGAGTCTTCATGATCTTCCTGGGAATTGTAACGGCCACTCAGGAGTATCAGGAGCCGCTCAAGCTTAAAGAAGGCCTGCTTGTGGGCTTCTTCCTTGCGGGGTTGGTAACGCTTGGAAAGCTTCAGGAATACTGGGTCAGCCCGCTGATCACACAGCTCAAAACTGGGCAGCTCTATTTTGGCGCAACAGCCTTGACCGCGATCACAGACAACGCAGCACTCACATCACTTGGGACGCTGGTGATGGATATCTCACCTGAATCGAAGTATGCCCTCGTCGCCGGTGCAGTCACGGGAGGCGGTTTGACAGTGATTGCGAATGCTCCAAACCCTGCCGGGGCCGGAATCCTTTCAACTGCAAAGGCGTTCGGAACAGACGGCATCAGCCCGCTTTGGTTGCTGATCGGAGCAACTCCGCCAACCATCATTGCCATCGCATTTTTCTGGTTGATCGGCTGACATCATTCACGCTGCAGTATCCAAATCTGCGTCGATGTACCGGAACTCGTAGCCACTTGCTGAGAGATTCCAAGCTGGTTCACAGTGCCTCGGTGGCCGGATCGACGATGGCTACATTCCGAATAGAGCAATGACGATGTTCGAATCGGTCAACGAAGCCGCCGGAAAATGGCCAGACGAACACAGTTCTTCCGATATCCAATAAGCAAGCGGCGAGGTGGATTGAGGGCTTTGGGGTTCTCGAAAATGCCCTAAACGGCTATCGTTTTGCTTTTCCTGGCGATTTCCCAACCCAGTGTCGTTTGGCCAACAGGGCAAGTCTCTTATGCGTAATTCGACCCTTATCGTGCTCAGCTTTACTGGGCTCATTTGCCTTGCGGCATCGTTGATCTGGATGCCGCTCCCACAAAAGCCCGTCGAGATCGACCGCAAGGACAAACCGACTACCGTCAAACTGTCTGACCCCGTGACAAAGCAACCTTCGGAGTTGAAACCCAACGTCACAGCGACGGCCAAGCCATCGGCGCAGTTGTCTGCTCCGCTACTGTTCCCAGACTGGCCAAAACCAGCGCTGGCAATTGTCGCAACCGGCGAACAGCATGGTTACTTTGAACCCTGTGGTTGTACTGCCAATCAACTCGGTGGCATGTCACGCCGAGCCGGTCTGTTTGATAAGATTCAAGGCCTCGGCTGGGAAGTGCGAGGCGTCGACCTTGGAAGTCTGTCGCGTCGCACAGGGCAGCAGGCTCAGTTGAAGTTTGAGACCACTCTTCAGGCTCTGCGAGAACTCAAGTATGTTGGACTTGGACTCGGCCCTGAAGAACTCAAAATGGAAGCTGGCTATCTTCTGTCACAGCATTCGACTGACGGAGATCCGCCGCTGACATTCCTTGGTGCAAACCTTGTCCTCTTTGGTTCAAAAGACATTGGAACGCCTCTGCCTTTTACCGTGATCGAGCACGATGGCCTAAAGGTCGGTATCACCAGCGTGATGAGCGACATCATTCGCCGGGAGGTCATTCCCGATCGATCCGTGGAAGACGCGGCGGCCGCTGACATCCAGTGGACGGACCCAACGGAAGCTCTGAGGGATGTGATGAAACAGTTCGACGAAGCCAAGGTTACGTTCCGAGTGCTTCTGTCCCAGGCAACGCTCGATGAGTCTCGCGCGTTTGCGAGGGAATTCCCGGCATTCAACATCGTCATCAGTGCGGAAGGATTCGGGGAGGGCGTTCAGAAGCCAGAAATGATCGGCCCCGTGCGTATGCTTCAGGTCGGCGAAAAAGGCAAAATGGCTGGAGTTATTGGCATTTACCCCGACGACAAAACAGATCCCGTCCGCTTTGAACTGGTCACATTGTCAGGCGATCGTTTTGCCGATTCCGGAACGATGACCGGCCTGATGCGCAACTATCAGGAGCGATTGAAAGACGGAGCGATCGTCACCGCTGAAAGCGCGATCGGACATCCGTCCGGAGCTGAGTTCGTGGGGGCATCTAAATGCGGAGAATGTCACACGAAGGCCTTTGAGATCTTCAAAAAAACGCCTCACTCTCATGCCTTTGAAAGCCTGGATCCAGCCAACAAACGAAAGGGCTTCGAACGTTTGCAGGGAGTGGCTCGCACATTCGATCCCGAATGTCTGTCGTGCCATGTGACGGGTTGGGAACCTAAGGAGTACCTGCGTTTTCAAAGTGGCTTCGTAAACAGCGAACTGGCGACCACAGAATCTGACAAGCTTCTTCAAACGCTCCTCGCTGGCAACCAATGCGAGAACTGTCACGGCCCGGGAAGTCGCCACATTGAGTTGATCGAAGCTGACAACAAAGAAGCGGCAATCAAGGAAATGAAAGTGACTCTGGAACAGGCGAAGGAACAGACCTGTATCAAATGCCATGATTTAGACAACAGCCCGAATTTCAAGTTCGAAGAGTACTGGGAAAAAGTCAAGCATTACGGCAAGGACTAACCACGCTGATGGATCCCAAGACGCAACATGAACTGGAACAATTGTGCGAAGCTCCTCCGCCTGCCGATTATCTGGCTCTGCTGAAATGCTACCCGGCTGAACTTCGCCAATCGTTTCGAGCGGACGATGGGCAGGACTTCGAAGGAACCGTGGCTGATGTCGAATTGCTCGCCGAATCGGCCGAAATCCTGAAAATCAATCAGGAAGTACGCATGGGAACAATTCTCGATCCTGAAGGTCGGGAATTTCGCTGGCCGGATCAGCTTCTGGTGATTGGCGAAACCGGCGACGGAGACTATTACTGTGTCGATACAGACGGCGAACATCCTGGAGTGCTTCAGTTTCGGCACCACGCCGTCGAATTCGAATACATTGCCGAGTCATTAAGCGACTTCGTTGACATGCTGATCGAAAGTTTCGTCAATCGTGGCGATTCGGACGATGACGAGCCAACGGACGACGACGATTTCGATGATGACAGCGACGAACCAGATTCAGAGTAACCCACCATGCAGTCTCCAAAGAACATCAAAGTCCATAAAGAACAGCGAGTGCTCGAGCTAATCTGGTCCGACGACGACACGTCGCATCTTCCGTTTCGAACCGTTCGTCAGAACTGTCGTTGTGCCGTCTGCGTCGACGAGCTCAGCGGCAAGCAACTGCTGGATCCCGAAACAGTCCCCCTCGATCTGGGCCTGCTGGAAGTATCTCTGTGCGGCAACTACGCTTTGCGAGTCCGCTGGTCAGACACTCACGACTCCGGCCTGTTCACCTGGAACCATCTGCGATCTATTTCCGACAAGATCAAAAACTCGTAGCCGAGTCGCTCGACTGACTCGAACCGGAACTCACCATGATGCCTGTGCTGCCAAGACTGTTGCCGCGGCAGGTCACGCTAGTCGATTGAAATCCCCCGCACGCCAAAAATGTTGGAATCGTTGACGACTGGAACTCAATGCGGCCGGTTTGGACGGCCGCAATCTGTGAAGATAATCAACCTCGCCCATATGTGGCGATCAGATTGAAATCGAGCCCGGAATGGCGGACACTGTGCAACACGCCATTTCCCGTTGAAGTCTGATGATGAGTCTGCCATGAAGTGGAATTCGGTCAGTTGCTTTGCCGTTTGGCTGTGCTTCTTTCTGCATGAATCGGCACTAGCGCAGGGCGAACGACGGACGAACCAGTCTTTGCCGGTGTGCCTCCTGACAGATCGCTTTTTTGAAGAGGAAGTCTGGGCCAAAGTCGGCGAGCGAACTTGCCTGCGATGTCACAATGAAAAAGGCGACGCAGCGGAGAGTGACTTTCGGTTGATTAAACCGACTGCCGTGAACGACGCTTCTGAACAGCTGGCTCAGAACAGAGCAGCGTTTGAGTCAATGGCGAAGCGCAGGGAAGTTGATCAGTCGCGACTGCTGCTCAAGGCCAGCGGTGGACTCGAACACGGTGGTGGTGAAGTCCTGAAAGCGGATTCCACCGGTCTGAAGATCCTGCAGCGATTTGTCCGGCGACTTGATCCCACAACATCAGAGCCGTCTGTACACAATGCGGCACCTGTCGAAACGGCTGCTCCTTTCTTTGACGGCGTCACGATAATGGCGGCCGATCGTCAACTTCGACGCATAACGCTGTCTCTCGCCGGGCGATTGCCATCTGCCGACGAACTGGCGGCTGTGAAGCAAGGCGGTGACTCAGCCATTTCTCAGATCCTCGATCAAATCTTGCAGGAAGACGCCTTTTATGCTCGCCTGAAAGAAGGATTCAACGACATCTTCCAGACCATTGGCATCGAAGACAACGCGGAGACGCTTCTGTCCTACCATCACTTCGAGAAAACTCGGCTGTGGTACCAGCACTGGGACTTCAGCAACCTGCCGGAAGCCGATCGAGAACGCGCGGGGTGGAAGCTGGCGGACGTCTACCGAGATGCGATTCTGCAGGAACCGCTGCAAATGATCGAATACATCGTTCGCAACGATCGACCGTTCACTGAAATCGCCACGGCCGACTATATCATGGTCTCACGCCACACGGCTCGCGGCTATGGGATCTTCGACAGCATTAAAGACCAGTTCAAGAATCCCGATGACCCGTTCGAATACATCCCCGCCAAACTGCCCGCGCTGATTGGCCGCGACGGGAAGACTCAGGAATCCGCAACCGGATCGTATCCGCACGCCGGATTTCTCAGCATGTTTCATTACCTGCGACGATATCCGTCCACGGAGACCAATCGCAATCGCCTGCGGGCCCGCATGTTCTATCAACACTTCCTGGGCATCGACATCATGCAGCTCGCACCACGCTCGACGGATGCGTCAGCCGTGGCGGCGAAGTATGAGATCCCCACGATGCAGGCTCCCGACTGTGTGGTGTGCCATCGCACTATCGATCCAGTGTCGAGCATTTTTCAGGACTTCGATTTTGAAGGCCACGTGATTCCTCGCAAAGACGGCTGGTACACGGACATGTTCCAGGCCGGCTTCGAAGGCGAAGACATGCCGCCGTCCGAACGCTGGCGAGCCCCTCAGTGGCTGGCCGAACGAACGGTCAAAGATCCACGCTTTGCAATCGCGATGGTCGAACACGTTTACTACATCCTTTTCGGACGCAAAACGCTTCAACAACCGGATGATATTGATGATCCACTGTTCGCCGCTCGGCGGCGAGCGTATCTGGCTCAGCGACGACTGATTGAGTCAACAGCCCGCGAATTTGCTGACGGCGGATTCAACCTGAAGGCCGCATTTCGCAGTCTTGTCGCGTCGGACTTTTACCGCGTGGATGGAATACAGTTGGCGGCGGCGAATCGTGACCGCGCGGCGGAGCTGGATGATATTGGCCTCGTGAGGCTACTCAGTCCCGAGCAACTGGAACGCAAGATCAAGGCGATCTTTGGCAAGGAGTGGGGACGGCTCGAAGGCGAAACGAAGATTCTCTACGGAGGCATCGATTCGATCTCGATCACCGAACGCAACGCTGATCCCAGCGGTGCAATGGGAGCGATTCAGCGAATCCTTGCCAACGATGTGGCGTGCTATCACGTGGCTCGTGACTTTCGAAAACCATCGGCAGAGCGGTCGCTGTTCTCAACGATCGAACCAACCGTCGTCCCCGGCGACGACATGTCGAATCAGCAGATTCGCCACTCGATCGTTGCACTGTATCAACGCCTTCTGGGCCACGATCTGGCTGCCGACCATCCCGAGATCGAACGCACGTTCAATCTGTTCACTGGCATCATTGCCGACGCGAACGCTCAAGGCCGCTTCGAACCTCGCGAAACCTACTTCTGCGGCGGCCGCGAAGAATTCCACTCCGAAGACCCCCACTACACCCTCCGCGCCTGGCGCGCAGTAGTGACATGTCTTTTAAGGCAGCATGAGTTTTTGTATGAATGAGGCAGCCCGCGTGAACGACTGAGACGGTCGTCGACATTGTAGAGCGATTGTCCTCAATCGTTCTAACCGGTAGATTTATGATGCTCAAGATTGTCCAGCTCCGCAAATGAAGGGCAGACTATGAAACGCACCCACTTTCTTCGTCTCTGCAGCCTCGCTGGACTGGGCTTTGCCTCGCCCGTTGGTCTGAATACACTCCTTCGCGCGGATGAGGCGAAGAAGAGCGAACCCGATGGTTATCCCGGTCCGTACTATGTCGTCTTCAACGCATCCGGAGGCTGGGATACGACGTATTTAATGGACCCAAAAGGCGTCGAAGGCATCAATCGGCTTTATCAAAACGGCGACATTCAGACGAATGGCGAACATCGATTTGCGCCGACGGCGAAGCACATCGAAAAGGGGATGAGCAACGAAGATTTCTTTGCGAAGTGTGGCAGAGAACTTCTGACCCTGAACGGGCTCGATTCTTCTGTCAACAATCACACGCCGTGTGCCCGGTACATGGCGACTGGGAAGCTCGACAGCACTAACTATCCAACGTTCCCGGCACTCATTGCTGCTTGCAAGGGCGGCGATGCGCCGCTGGCGTTTTTGACTTTCGGCAATTACTCAGCGACCGGCAATCTGGTGCCTATGTCGCGAGTTCCCTATCTGCAGTCACTGAGTCTGCTGGCGAAGGCCGATTACGTCGAAGGCAATGAGCGGGCTCCGTATCACGATCCGTTTGTGTCGGATCGCATCGAAGCCGCACTTGAAGAACAGTTTCAGGCACGAGTCTCCAGTACTCGTCTTCCTCGAGTCGAACGCAGCCAAAGCATGCTGTATTCCGCGCAGGTGAATTCGAAGGCCTTGCAGCGAGTCGTCCCGTTCATTCCGAAGGAGCCCGCGAAGGAGCGATTGGCTCAGCAGGCCGACATTGCACTCGCGTCATTCAAGGCGGGCGTTTGTATCTCGGCGAATCTTTCGATCGGGCAGTTCGACAGTCACAACAACAACGACCCGGATCAAATGAAACTGATTCCCGAGTTTCTCGCGGGCATCGACTATCTTCTTCGCAAGGCGGAGGAACTGCAGATCCGCGACAAGGTCGTCGTGATCATTCAAAGTGAAATGGGCCGGACGCCAAATTACAACAACGGAAACGGAAAGGACCATTGGTCGATCGGTTCCATCATGTTCCTCGGTCCCGGCATCGCCGGCAACCGCGTTATCGGCGCGACGGACGAACAGCAGCAGCTGGTGCCCATCAATTCTCAATCGCTGGCGATCGATAAAAGCACGGGCATTCGAGTTCGTCCGGAGCACATCCACGAGTGTCTGCGTGAATTCGCTGGCATCACCGACCACGAATTCAGCAAGCAGTTTCCGCTTGGTGTGACCGCACAGGAACGATTGCACAACTTCTGGATCTAGATATGCAAATAGCTTCGAGACAAAGGCCAGCTATCGTCACCTGCGAATGCGGACCGCTTCAAGGCCGCTGACTTCGATGACGTCGCGTTTCTCTTTTTCGGACCAGCGACTGCCTTGAACTCCAACCTGTTGGCCGACGAATTCTTCGAGTCGAACATTACCGGATGGCTTTAGATCTGCGAGGACTTTTCCCGTCGGCGTCATCAGCACAAACCCGGAACTCTGATCAGAAGCTCGCTGAATAATTCCGGCTCCAATGTAGCGATTTTGCGGACTTCCAGGAGCAATGGCCGTTTCATTACCGGCGAGCGGAGCTTCTTCTACTGGAGCTGGAATTTCTGCGACAGTGGGCTCGGTGCTGGCGGCGATGTTCGATGTATCGCGACGCAAAAACATCTCGAACGCGTCCGACAGCTTCGGCGGAGTGCCGGCGACCTTGATCGACTCGGGCCCCGCTGCAGCAATAACCGGCGGCTGAAAGCCAAAAACAGATTGATGACGGCCGACAAGTTCCGCATCTTTGGATTCTGTTTGCGTTGTCAATTGTTTTAGATCCAACAGTTTCGCAAGTTTGCGGCGGTACTTTTCGATGGCCGGATATCGCATGTCGATTTCGCCAGCGATCGATTTATTCGTGGCCGAGTCCTGCAAAGATCGGTATTCACTTTCAATGGCTTCGAGGTTCCACTGCGAGCAATCACCCAGGATCATCTCGCGGAAGCGACGGTCGATGTCTGCCAATTGTTTCTGCTCGCTTCGTAGATTCTGCAGATGAGCCAATTGACTACTGGGGGCCAAAGACGGAACGTCTGTGACACCATTCATTGCTGTCTTCGTATCCACAGTCTGCGTCGGAGTTACGGCGATTCCCTCCGGCCTTTTGGCGTTTCCCGGAACGGCGTAGGGATCCGCGTTCATCTGAAGCCGTTTTTGTTCGTCGACTGGAACGACAGCAGACCCTGGAATCCAACGACGCTCTCGCTGAGGCGGCGCGATCTTCAGCATGGACTGCATGCCGCTGGTGGAATCGATATCTCGCTGCCCCAGAATCTCAACTTTTTCACCAGTCTTTAGACGACGCTGAAAGACTGAGATTTCATCCCCGAACTCACTTCCGACAAAGGCAGTGACGCTTTCATCTTTGACTTGACCTTCTGTATCAGAAAGCCGGTTCACGAATCGCTCGGGGATCCAGCTGAAGCTGCCTTCCGGTGGCTCGATCATGAACCAGCCACCTGGATCATGTCGGTGAACAATCACAATCGTGTCACGCGCCAGTTTTTGAGTGGGATAGTAACCATCCCCTGCTCCACTCCTAACGAAAGCTTCGTCAGCAACGACTTTGGCTTCGTAAGGAAACTCTTTGATCTGCCCGATTGCTGGAGTGGCCGCCAGGACGGACGCGAAGCAGACAACCATTGCGAATGCACGCATGACAGTGCCTCCGAGAAGGGGTTGACGATACATAGGAGTTCTCAGGTAAATCAGTTTTGATCGGAAGTTCAAGGAAGGATTCAAAATGTCGCTTCAAGCAGCAGATTTTTCCGGCTGAAGTACTGTCTCGGCAAGAACTGCCGATTTGGGAAGTAGTGGTTTCTACTGACCAGTTGAGCGAGTTCTGAAAAACGGTCGTCACACGAAATCTAGTTTTGAGGGAAATCATTCGAATCACAGCCGAGTTTGAGCGGTCGAAATCAGCAGCAGCCAGTTTTTTCGGCTCAAACCGTCGATTCGTCCCGATCGAGACCACAGTTCCTGCCGTTTGGTTTCCAGACTCAAACACAAACCAAGAGAGGCTTAACGAATCTCTGAAATTGGCTCAAGTCTGATTTTCAGTGCGAATCTGTTATCGTGCGGCACATCGAAAGTTGCATCCAACGGCACCTCGATCCTGATTTGAAACGGCTTGTGAAGGAGCTGAATATGACATTCTCAAAGCACGACTTTGTTCTGACCGCGTTTGTCTTGATCTGCAGTCTGGTTGCAGCGCCTTACACTTCAGCGGGTGCGGAAAATCCGAAGCTCCGGATAGGCGATACAGCACCTGGCTGGAAAGATCTGCCTGGGACGGATGACAAGTCGCATTCACTTGAAGAGCTGAAGGATAAGCAGGTTGTGATCGTTTGCTTCACCTGCAACTCGTGCCCGTATTCCGTAGACTATGAAGACCGGATGATTGAGTTGCAGAAAAAATACGCGGACAACTCCCATGGAGTGGTTCTGGTTGCGATCAACGCCAACAAGAAGCCAGCAGAAAAGCTCGACAAGATGAAAGACCGAGCGAAGGAAAAGGAATTCCCCTTCGCCTATCTCATCGACGAGACTCAGGAGATTGCTGATTCCTACGGCGCCAGCTTTACGCCCGAGTTCTTCGTGCTCAACAAAGACCGAAAGATTGTCTATATGGGTGCTATGGACGACAAAACTGACTTGAAGCTGGTTTCAGTACGATATGTCGAACTGGCCATTGAAGCAGCTCTCAAGGGAGATGTCCCTGCGACCACCGAAGTCCCGGCACGAGGTTGTGCGATTCCATTCAAACGAAAACCGGACACACGAAAGTAGGCTGTTTGGATACGGCTCACACGCGGTGTCGATTCGTGGATTCAGCGGCAGGCCTTGCTCGACTGCTATAACCGTCATTCTGCGCAAGGTGCCTCGCAGTTTTCCAATTCCCCCTCACTTAACCTTCAGTGGCAATCGGCAGACTGCCGATCAAATCCCCCAGACTGTGCGATCAGACAGAATTGGTGCGTCCGAATGACAGGCAACGACGCCTGTGGATGTACTGAACATGACGAGCAGTTGAAGGAGTCGCAGTCATGCGATACGACATTGCCGTCATTGGAAATGATGAGGCCGTCTTTGAAATGCTGCGCCTTGCCAGTTCCGCGGGTCAGCGTTCCATTGCCATTCTTCCGGAAGAACGACATTCTTCGTGGATCATCGGTCAGGCTCTGCGCCGACTGGTGAGCCAGTTACTGGTGGATCGCTCAACGACTCGCCAGAGACTGCTGATTCGAAACGGGACGCCGCGGCTTCTACACAGGCTGCTCACGAACTCGTTGACGGCCGAGTTGACTGAGCAGATGCTGGTGCTGGAGCGAATTGGAGTCGATCTGCTTTTGGGTGAAGCGCACCTTCAGTCTCGGAATGCAGTCTGCGTGACCAGCGGTATGGATTGCCGTCGCACCGTGGTTCAAGCCAACAATCTGGTCATCGGCATGGGCATTCGACGAACGTCGATGCATCGACCTTTGGGGCTGTTGCCATTTCTCCGCCCTGAGTTGCTGCTAGCCGGAAGCCACCTTCCAGCCACTCTTTGCGTGCTTGGTGGCGATGATGTCGGTACGGGCCTCGCGGCGTTGTTCAGCCTATTTGGAGTTGATACTCAACTGCTGGCCCGCAACGATGGATGCAGCGCGATGCTGGAACTCGCTCACGCAGCCGGAGTGTCCATTGGACACCATCCAGCGGACCTCGGATGTGACGAGCACAATCTGTTCTCGAGTGACGCGAAAAGCATTGTGGATTGTCGTCGAGCGATCGGATTTACCAACCACCTTGGTCTGCCCGAAATCGGTGTCGAACCGGATGAGCATGGACAGCTCTGGTGTGCCGACAACCTGGAGACCTGGTGCACAGGAGTCTTCGGAATCGGCACCGTGGTTGGGTTTTCGTCGGACATTTCAAAGAACCCGGCAGACCAGGCCCACCGAATTCTAAACCGGACGCTCCACCGTATCCGAAGACCGCATTTCCTCAGAACACCTGCGGGGAACTACTCATTTGCATAAGCCGAGACTGATATCGATCACACGTCGTTCTGGAATTCAACACAAACGGAAAAGCGAACACCGTCTTTTCTTCCGAGTGAACTACTCAGACCGCTTTGAGAGCTTCGTTCCCGACTGTCGCATCTGTGAAACGACTTGCTTGAGCGTATCCATTTGTTGTTGTCGATACTCGCTGGCTGTTTTGATCAGGCGACGGAGTTCATCGACGGCTACCTGGACAGCGTTTCGTTCTTCTTCGAGGTTTTCCAACGCCTGAACAAGGCCGAGTTTATACTCCGGATGGTCGTCGATATCTGCTGCTGCTGGATCTCCCAGCAGTTCGTTCTTGCGACCAGCGAGGGCCAAATCTGCTTTTTCGTTGAGGCCTTTTTGTTCTTCGATTCGTAAGCCGGTTTGAGTCAGTTGTTCAAATGTTCGAGTAATTGTCTGATGGGCATTCTCCACAGACGCTCGAGCACCGGCTGGAATCTGAGATCGCAATCGCACGCCTGCAGTGAAATTCCAGCTCGCAACCTCCTGAGCAGAAACGTTCCATGTTGGTGTGAGCGTCGCGTTCTGTTCAGAAAGCTCATTTGGGCCAATGCCCGCGACAAATTCACCGATGTAGACCGAACCACCCTGACCATTTAAAGCAAAGACATGCACGACAGGAGACGCATAGCGTTCCTGACCGCTCGCGTCCTTAATCATCTCAGCAACCAGGCCGTTTGCTGTTCCCAAGCCGGTTACCGCCAGCTTTGCGCCGACGAGCTGAACAGAACCCACGTTTCCGCCAGCGGGAAAGTTCCATTCGCGGCCCCAGCCGATTTTTGTGGATGCCAGCAACTGATGAGCTTCGCCCAACTCGGATACGGCTTTGCTATTCGCTTCGATCGCCTTTTCTGAATCAACAATTGCCTTGCGAAGCTGATCATCAACTTCGCCACGACGCATGCCGAGCTTAGCGCCAATGTACGATTCGGCGGCCAGACCGATCAGTACCAGTATCAGACAAGTCAGTCCCAACTTGCTCATCGAAGAAGCTCCAAGAACGATCTGCGAGCAATCACATCGCAGACGCAACAAAATCCGGCGGTTTGGCCAACATCTCTTCTCTAAGTTCGGCCGAATCGCGTCGCGACTTCGTACACGTCACGACGACTGTTCCCGACATCAAAGAATCCTGACAGCGCACCTGCCAGCTTGAGAACAGTCTACCGAACAGGCAGACTCTTCGCATCTCTCCATTCCTTTCCAGTCATGCTAAAAACCTGAAATCAGCGTCGTCAAGCACAATCACAACCGGCACAACCGTTAAAGCCAAATTTTGGGCGGGCGGTCTCGGCCAAAAACTGCCGTACGAGGGAAATCGAGCCAAGTTGGTCGCCTCGCGGCCGCCGACGTGTGGTTTCATCCTTCGGCTGACAAGTTAGGACGGCGGCAAAGCGAAGTCACTATTGGTCTCTCAAGGGAAAGAGTTGCCTTCTGGGCGGCCGGGGCTGGACTGAGCAGAGCGAAGCGAAAGCAGCCCCGGCGTTTCGAGCTGATACCCCACTGCAGCAGCCTTTCGAAGCAACACAGGGACGAAAAACCACGCAGCGGCACTTTCCGGCTGAGAGAAGTACGTTCCGTTCAACGAGTTATCGCATCGTCGAGGCAGACTGATAGCCGATCAAGCGGCTATTCATTCTGCCGCTGCCGTTCTGGGTTCTTCTGAGGAGCGGCGGCGGACGTGCAGCATTACGGGCCTTGAGGTGATGCCGTCGACATTTGCTTTCAGAAAAAACGGACGACTTGTCTCCGGCACCCACTTGGCGACGGTGATGAAGAGCTCGCGTTCGTTTTGCCCTTCGAGCAGCATCAAACCGTTGAGTCCGATGTTGTCAATAAAGACACCATGCGGCAAATTGCGGCCTGAGTCTTCGTTTCCAAAGGTAACGATGCCGGTGTGGTCTCTGCGGTCCACTTTCATGTAGGCGCGAGTTGTTTCGCCGGCCCAGACGGTGAGTTCCGGAGTGTGCTCGGACGACCCCGCATCATGTTGCTCGGCCGAGAGCACCGTGACAAGGACCTTGGGCTTCTCGGCAACCTTGAGCGACTTCATGCCGCCGATGTCATGAACAATTTCCTTCGCATCCGAATGGGCTCGGGCCTTGAACTGGATTTTTGCCACGACATCATCTGCTGGCTGAACTGCGTCGGTAGCCGCAATCAATGTGGCGAAAGTTTGAATCTGTTCATTCTGAATCAACACTGGGGCTGAAAGCGAAAAGCCGGCAGGAAGGCTCTCGGCGAAGACTTCGATTGGGCCGTCGTAGCCGTCGAGTCGTGTGGCGGTGAAACTGATTTCTCTTCCGGTTCCCTGAAAAATTGCGAGTTCATTTCCAGCCATGGCCATGCTGAAGTCTGGCTGCGGAGATCGCAGCAGCAAACTGTACTTGTAGTCCGATCCCTGAAATCCGCGGGCGTCTTTCAGCCGTACGACATACGAGCCGTCTGCTGGCGGGTGGAAGATCAAGCGTGAGTCACGGCCCCACTGGCGCATCGGGTCATCGTCGTTTTCGTAATAGATTGGAAACACGGGCAGACCAGTATCCTTTAGCACTTCGTCCGGTCGGTGAGCGTTGACGATGAACGCTGGCCCCTGAAGAGGATGCGATGTCGGCGTGGTGCCAAAATACGTATGCCGATTACCGGATCCGGGATAAACCTTGAACCCTGAATCGGGCCCTCGCGGATACAGCCACAACTTCACGACTTCACCGTCTGCATACAGATATTCGTTGAGCTCCATTTCCTGCCAATTGAACAAGCGGAAATCGTCGGCCGTATCTGAGTCCTTTCCTCGAAACGTGAAGTAGGAATCTCGCACAGCCTGCAACTGAGTCTGCAATACTGGTCGTCCTTCTGAGTCAACGATTTCGACAGTCGAATCCAGCGGTGACTTGTCGCGAGACGCATTCACTTCGATCAGCACGGATTGGCCTTTCTTTGCTTCGAAGCGGAAAGCGTCAACATCGTGAACATTCGCGTCGTCGCTATGGATGATTCCCGAGATCTTTGCTGGAAACCCAACGAGCTGCGCTGCAGCAGCGTCGTTGTTGGGCTCGACTTCGGTGACATCCTGCAAGGCGCTTGCACTTTCGGCGGCAGAGTCAGGCATGCTCGCCACTGTTTCCAACGTTGAGGGCACAGCGGTTGGAAACGGGATAAGCTTCTGTTCGCCACGAGATGTTGCCACAACGACCTGCCGGGCAGTATTGTCGAACACAAGGCTGCTCACAAGGTCGTGACTCAGGGTTTCCGCCGACAGTTCCGTTACGCTGGCGGCATCCCATATTTTTATGGAACCGGCATCAGACGCTGTCACAAGGAACTTGCCGTCGGCGGAAATCGCCATCTTTGTGATTGTGCCCTCGTGAGCAAATCGCGAAATCAGGATCGGATTGATCTGCGGCCCTGTCAGCGACACCAACTGCCACTTTCGAATGCGGCTGTCCGCGCCGGCTGCGTAGATGAATCGACCGTCCGGGCTGAACACGACGGAGTATTGTTCCGACTGCGGCTGGCTGAGCGTATCGAAGCGTTCGCCAGTGGCTACGTTCCAGATTTTGATCGTCGCATCCGCGCTGGCAGATGCGAGCAACGTGCCGTCGGGACTGAAGCGGAGATCAAAGATTGCTCCGTTGTGGCCCGTGAGTTCACGAAGCTTCTCGCCGGTTTGTGAGTTGTGCAAAATGATCCGTCGATCGTACCCGGCTGTCGCGACGACGTTGCCATTGGGAGACCAGTCGGCTGCGTACAAGATGTCGTTGTGTCCTGCGAATTCTTGCAGCATCGCGGAATCACCGACGGCAACTTCGATCGCTCGTCCTGCAAGGCCCGGCGTTCCAGTCGCAATGAGGACTCGTTTCCCGTCTGCGGACAGTCGCAGCCCGTTTACTTTGCCATCGGGGACACTGACGTTCCATTGGACCTCATTGGTTTGCAGCGATCGCTTTTCGACCGTGCGGAATCGACCGATCAATAAACTTTCGTCGCCAGACATCGCCATTGTCAACGCCGGAGATCGAACCTTTCCT
>JANMEV010000507.1:0-3162 GCA_031377305.1 Planctomycetota bacterium
GCATCGGTTCTGTTAGTTTGTTTGGATTTTGATCATGGCTTTTCCAAAACCGTTCTTTCGCTGGCGTCCTCATCCATGGCATGGCCTTGAGGTGGGACCAAACCCGCCTCATCTTGTACATGCCTTCATTGAGATCTCTCCGTTCGACCTGGTCAAGTACGAAGTGGACAAGGTCACCGGCTATTTGCGAGTCGACCGACCTCAGCGAACGTCGTCTCAGCCGCCCGCTCTTTACGGGTTTATTCCGCGAACGTTCTGTGGCAGCCGAGTGGCCGAAATGATGCCCCGTGCAAAACGAGGCGATGGCGACCCACTGGATATTTGCGTGTTGAGCGAACGGCCGATCACCAAGTCGGAAGTAATCGTCAATGTGCGAGTCATCGGAGGATTGCCGATGCTGGATGGTGGAGAAGCCGACGACAAGATCATCGGTGTTCTCGCTCAGGACACGATTTGGTCACATGTCGAAGACCTCGACGAACTTCCGCAGGCACTTGTTCAGCGATTGCGACACTACTTCACGACCTACAAAGTAATGCCCGGCGATACGACTCAGCAGGTTTCCATTGACCACATCTACGACCGCGCTCACGCGGAAAAAGTGATTCTGGCCGCGATGGCCGATTACGACGACGAATTTGGCGGCGTTTAGAGGCACATGGGTTAGGAACAGTTCCGAAACAGTCTCCGTTCTGTGAAAGAAGCGGAAGGGCGCGACCCCTCCGGTTCCGCATCACTGGACGGCTTGCCCCGTTCCGCTAGCTCGGGAAGTTCTTTCGGATCTGGTCCTTTAGTCCAGAACCATCTCTTCGCGAATGTTTCGAATCCGGGCCGATTCTTTGCTTGCGCGAGCATGCAGGAACAAGTCGCGATTGTTGTCGAAGCCGGTGACGACGACTTCAAAACGCTCGGCCTGGGGGTAGACGATTAACCGATTCGGCGCCACGATGTCGAACACGGCTCCGTCGGCGTCGATCTGCACCGGCGCCGCGTCTAGCTGAAAGTCGGTGATCGAGTACTTGCGAAGCGGACTGCCGCCGCGGCGATCGTACGCCACCAGAATCTCGATGCCCCGATTACGTTCCCCGGGTTTCGGTCGTCCCGACAATCGGAAGCCGCCTTCACGTCGAGCCAACCGGAACGACCGCGATGGTCGAGGCTTTGACTTCAACGTGCGAAGCCGTTCGGCTGCGGTGTCATTTTCCTTTGAAGTCATCGACGCGAATTCGACGGGCCAGCCGGACTCGGCGGTGGAAATGCCTGCGTTGGTAGTTGCGGTGATAGCAGTGCCAACGGAAAATACGTTGAGCAGCATCTCTGGATCTTCTTCCTCTACGGCTTCCGACAGCATCTGACAAAGGTCGGCAACCGTGTTTCGAACGAACCGCAAGGTCGCGGCTCCGTTGATGTACTTGCCCTTGAAGTGCGAAGATTCTTCATGCCACTCCGTATGAGCTGGGTTTTCCGCGTCCCCGAGGAACTCCGTCAACACGGGCTCTTCAATGGCGACAATCGCATGCACGTCTCGAATCAACCGAGTCCGTACATCTGAAATGATGATGCCGTCTCGAATGAACATAGGCCGCTTCTGCACCGCCCCCTCGGCTCGCGAAACGAAGACGTCGAAGTAGGTCGAACGAGCTGCGGCTTGACGATGCTGCACATCAATGGGGACTCGCACCGCCAGTTTCCCGTCGCTGTTGAATGCATGCTGCATGGCCGAAAACGCATCAGGATCGATGGCTTTGCGATTCCATTTCGAAGCGGCTTTTCCGGCAGTTGATGCCAGCCTGATCAGCGACTCCGATGATTGTTGCACGGCCCAACTGGACAGTGTCAGCAGTGGACTGATCGCCATTCGAATCGGCTCCGGCGACTGATCGACGATGCCGGCAATCGTTTGCGAATTCAGCACGGTCTGCGAATCTGCATCCTCAACCGTCACAACCAACTCATCATGCATGATCACATAAAAGTAGTCCTGCACGACCGATTCGATGACTGCAGCCGCCGACCAGGTGTCTTCGCAAAATGGAATGACGACGGACAGGCCCGGGTCCTTTTTGCGTTCCAGACAAAAGTCATCTTCGAACTGATCGATAAACTCCCGATCATCGACCGGAAGGGCGGCTTCATCCTTGTCGGGCTTTTCGCCAAACCAGCCATCGGGCGTGTAGCTCTTCTCTTCAACGTGGTGTGACCGCAGTATGGACTGACCTGCAAGCAGTCGCTTGCCGTCATCATGACGGACCGTTAGCCCAAAGAAGCTGCGAATGCGGCTGCTGCGAGGGAACACGAACTTTCCAAGCCCCCAGCGGCCTCGCCCGCTCTCAAGCTTGTTCGACTGTCCTTCCGCGCGAAAGAAGTAGTAGAACGGATTTCGCACGCCGGCCATTTCGTGATACTGCTCGACGTCACCGGTAAGTCCTGTCGTGCCGCTGTCTTCGTAGGTCACGAAGCAACAGTTTTCGGCGCGATCCGGAGCATTTCGGAGACCGTTGCCTTCGGCGTGGAAATGGTCCCAGCCACCTTTGAAATAGCGTTTGGCGGTCTCGGGCAACAGCGCGGCTTTTGAGCCCGACACAAAGATGCGAATCGAAACCGGCCCGTTGAATCCTGGCCGTTTGGCATCGAGCGAGTTCTGCACCGCCTCCCGAATCAGCGCGCGCAGTTCGGTATCGCAGGCGAAAAATTCACCCTGAGTGGCTTCGCGATTTTTGAAACGCGGATTAACCTTGCTGAAGTGCCACGCCAGTTTCACAAAACGGCCTGCAGTGTTCTTTCGTGTCAGTGTCAAAATAACGAGGTTTGAGTTCCACAACGGTAGCGGTGAAGTGTTCCGGTTCAAGTCGGAAACCTCTTTCGGCGTCCGCTGAATGGGAATTGCCCGGCTGACAGCAGTCAAACTCAGCCGATCTGTTCAAATTCGCGAATCCGTCTGTAACGATATGCAGCCAATTCGCCTCGCTGAATTACAGTTTTCGGTGCATGTCGAGTCGTTTTGCGGATCGATCTGCTTCGGCGAAGCTGTCTTGATCGAATCCCTTCCTTATTTTCAACGTTCTGAATCCCCTGAGGTTTAACTCATGCCTTTCAACCGTCGTCAGTTTGTGACTTCCGCCGCCGTGTCAGGATTGGCGCTTGCCGCAGGAATGCCCGCCG
>JANMEV010000550.1:0-3804 GCA_031377305.1 Planctomycetota bacterium
CAGGAAAACGAAGTTCAAATTGTCGATGAAACGACCGGCCGCATTTTTGAAGATCGTTCGTGGCAGGATGGCTTGCATCAGGCTATCGAAGCGTCGCAGGACCTGCCTATCACAGCGGAAAAGTACTCCGTCGCACAGGTAACTCGACAACGATTCTTTCGGCTTTACGAGCATCTGTCCGGCATGACCGGAACGGCTCTGGGTTGCGAACGGGAACTGCACGACGTCTACAATCTCGACGTCGAAGAAATACCGCTTCGCGTACCTTCGAAACGCGAGGTGTATGCGACCCGATTCTTTGCCAGCGGCGATGTGAAAAACGCCGCGATCGTTCACGATGCCGTTCAAGTCCAGCAGCAGGGTCGCTCGGTCCTGATAGGAACTCGATCCATCTCCGACAGCGAATCGCTGGCCCGGCTGCTTGAGGATCGCGGAATCGCGTTTCAGCTTCTGAATGGTCTGCAAAACGCGGACGAAGCCGAAATCGTCAGCCACGCCGGTCAGCCAGGCGCAATTACGATCGCCACGAATCTTGCTGGTCGAGGAACCGACATCTCGCTGGACCCCGAAGTGAAAGCCCGCGGCGGCTTGCACGTCATCGTTGCCGAATGTCAGACATCCAGCCGCATGGATCGTCAGCTCATCGGTCGCGGCGGCCGACAGGGCGATGTCGGCTCCGCTCAGATTTTCGCCTCGGCGGACGATACACTTATCGCCCACTTTGGTCCCTGGCTGGCGAATGCGCTTCGGCGAGAAGCTGACGCCAGCGGCGAAGTCCATTCCGACTTTTCCGTCCAGCTCAAACGCATCCAGGCAACCGCCGAACGACAGCAGTACGCAGCTCGTATCAACATGCTCCGCCGCGACATCACTCGCGACACACTGCTCCGCAGCGTTCAGTAATCGTCGTGCCCTGCGAACGCTGCCATAGGGCTCGCACATTTCGCCAGAGCGGAAATCACCATACTCTTGGGGAAGTGAATTGAGTCCAACACGCGACGTGCCTTCGGCTCCAAATTGTTGCCCGTCATGATGTGCAGCACCTCAACATGTCATGCGTTGGCCGGAGGGCATTTGAAAAAGAATAGTCGGGACAACAAGATGGCTATTGAAATTTTTCTGGCAGGAAGCAACGGATGGGTGATTGAAATTCGACATCAAATCGGACTGAAAACGGAATTCTTGTAAGCGGTTACGGTCTCTGTCATCCGTTGCAAGCGTTTCCTGAAACGCTTACCTCGCTTGGCTGGGTTGGGAGATCCAACCTTCCGTCCTGGCACTTCATCACTGCGGAGTGATATCAGGAAAAGTCACCAGGATTTGGAATCGGGTCAACCGTTGAGCGGCCCCTTTCCCGTGTGAGTCGTCATCAGTTCATCGACTTTGGCTTTCAGTTCGACGGGAATTGGGACCGCACCGGATGCGAGACTCCCAAACCGGGATTTCCTTTGAACAAACAGTGTGGTGCCGGTGCTGCCTGTCCAATTCCACGAAACGACCTGTTTCCAAGGCACGAGGCCAACGTAGCACCAGATCCCGTTGGCTCGAAACTGCAAACGGCCCCAGATCGTCATGCTCTGATAGACGAGGATTGCCACACAAATACCGATCCAGGCGATCGCGATTGCCCCCTCAAGACTCAGGATGCTCGTGACATTCTTCACGGCGAAGATGATGCTGGCAATCGTCAGGGCCAAATAGAACGCTCCAAAGAGAAGGTAGAATCCGCGAGATGGAAAGTTTCCACACTCGAGCAGAATTGCGCCCGCGTTTCGTTTCGATTGGACCCAGTTCCAGAAAAAATCGACGAACACGAGGGTCGTGATGATGCCCGCCCCGATCGTCCCGGAAATCCAAGAGTCGAATTCCAGGATATACGGTGCGGCGACCATCGCTGGGATGACGAGCGATAACAAAACGCTTCCCCAGAACCATTTGTTGAATCCCCCACGTTGCCATTCGGCCGCAGTCATTTCGATACCGGCGGCGACTTTGATGAATCGCTCCACGGACTCGCCGGGGGCGGGGATGTCTCGGACTCGATTGATTGCGGACTGAAATTCCAGAGGCATCTCTTGCTCCCATTCATTGTGGTTTTGGTTCATCGCTCTTGCTCCTGATGGATTTTGAACATTATTTCCCGGAGTGTGGCTCGCGCTTTGTGGAGCGCCATCGCAACCGCATTGCTGGAGATTTCCAGCGAGTCGGCGATTTCTTCGTGTGACAGTTCTTCAAAGTGCGTCATACAAAAGACGGCCGCTTGACGCGGCGGTAATTCGGCGACGATCGCTCGTAGTCGCATGTCATCTTCGTGCTCGATCGCTTTTTCCGGGGGGCCGAGCGATTCGTCAACGAATGTCGACGGATCGACCGAACCGAGCGGCTTGCGTCGCCGCAGTGCATCCAATGCCCGAAACGTGACGAGCCTATTGAGGAATGCCTGAGGGTTGGCGATCTTCCCCGCGATGAACAGTCTGTGGGCTTCGATGAATGCCTCTTGCAAGACATCTTCGCAGTCCTGGGCGTGTCCCAGAATGTGCCAAGCGGTCCGGTAAGACGGTGGTCCATGCACGTGTACTATGTCATTCCAAGTCGTCATGTTGCATCCAGCGAGCGGAGAATTCTTTCTTCGTGCTTTTATAGAGAAGTCGTAGGACGACCGGCGGAGGTTTCCTCGGACATACCAATTTTTTCGGATTTTGGAAAAATGAGGTACTTTGATTCTGTAAGCAAACACCAGGGATGCTGCGGCAAGACAGGATTGGAAGACGTTTTTTTACGTCAGTTCGGCGGTTATTCGTTCCGTATGATTTCCCACGGTTGTCATCCTGAGAGCGTCCCACTCCGCTCATCGCGATCCACGCGCGTTTCGAGCCAGCATGACCATCCCGCAGCCCTCAGCGTTTCTCGCACTTGTCAAAGGCCATGACGGCGAATGCCCAGACTGCAGAAGACCATTCTCGACTGTAGATTGGGGCCGCTGACGCAGGCTTACTTTCAACCGCCTCAGCAACGAGAGTTGCCCGAATATTTCACTACGTCGGTGAGAACGACCGGAGCGGGAAACGAAGTTAGCCTAACTGCTTCGGTCCGACACGCCGACGGCAGGAAATGGCTGACAAGCCCGGTGGCGGGCAGTTGTCTCAACGATGCAATGAACGATCGCAACTATCGTTCTGCAACGGAAAGTCGCCTGATGACGCCCGGACTAATACGGGCCGGAGCGATCATCATCATCTTCGTCGTCATCGTCTTCCAGAAAATCTTCGCCGAGTTCATCGCCTTCGTCGCCGACGGAATACCTAGCTCCCTGCCAGACGGGGCCGGGAACGTCGGTGTAGGCTTCATCGCCGGCAAGAACTTCCTGAACTTCAGGCGGGAGTTCATGACAGCGAGACTGATACTCCAGTGCCGTCGCCCGTGCTGAATCTTCTGAATCCGCAAGCACTCCCCATTCGGTGATGTACGAAGTCCAGTCCCTCTGATCGCTCAGGCGCTCCGGGTCATCATTCCAGGTGTCATCCAACGGTTGATGCACCAAACATCGGTAAAGATGAATATTCTCTACCGGCTTCGCTCCGTCGGATTCTCGCTGCCACTGAAACCAGGTTTCCGGCATCAACCCGGATCGCAGAAGTCGAACCTCGATTTTTTCAACGAGCTGCTCATCCTGTAGCACATCTTCAGCAACAACCGCCAGACGCTGCAGAAGTTCCATCAGGCCAGTCGGCGACAGAAAATCGACCTCGTACAAAGGAGTGCTGAGCGCAACTTCCAGATGTGGCTGAGCACCAGCGACATCAT
>JANMEV010000568.1:0-17600 GCA_031377305.1 Planctomycetota bacterium
GAAACGAAACAATTCCAGAACCCGACACTCTCGCCCGCTTGCCGAATCCGCCTGTTCTGACTTTCGGATGGCCACTACAATTCGCCTTTAACGCATGGCAAACCTGATTGAGTTCGGTGAAGGATACCGGCAGGTAAGCCACGATTTGGTGAGATCTGATGTCTGTTTTGATTGTTGCCTCGGACGTGAAAGACTGGCCGTTCGAGATTCCCGGTGTGGAAGTTGTGGACGCCTGGACATATTTGACGTCTCCGGAATTCGCATCGGCCTCACGCAACGCGCGGGTCGTTAATCTTTGTCGATCCTACCGATATCAGAGTACCGGTTACTACGTGTCCCTGCTGGCCGAAGCGCGAGGCCACAAGCCGCTGCCGGGTGTAATCACGCTGCAGGATCTGAAAACGCGAGCCAGCGTGAAGGTTCTGTCCGACGAACTGGACGAGCTGATTCAGCAGAATCTGAATCTCCTGCAGTCCAACGAGTTCACTCTGAGCGTGTACTTTGGCCGCAACATGGCCCGTCGCTACGATCGACTTGCGTTGCATTTGTTCAACCTCTTCGCCGCGCCGCTGCTACGATTTGAATTCGGCAGAAACGACGACGGGCAGTGGCAGATTCGCAAGGTACAGACCGTGGCCGCTCACACGCTGCCGGACAGTCACAAACCGTTTGTCGAAGAATCGGCTCAGCGATATTTTTCCGGTCGAGCCTCGTCGCCACGATCGAAAAAGCGAACTCGTTTCGACCTTGCGATTCTGCACGATCCGGATGAAAAACAGAATTCCCCTTCCAACGAACTGGCGCTTAAGCGCTTTATCAAAGCCGCGAAGGAGCAGGACATTTACGCGGAGCTGATCACGAAAGACGATTACGGCCGCCTGCTGGAATTCGATTCTCTGTTCATCCGCGAAACGACGTTCGTCAATCATCACACCTATCGGTTTGCTCGCCGCGCTGCCAAAGAAGGCATGGTCGTGATCGATGATCCGGTCTCCATTCTTCGATGCACCAACAAGGTGTATCTTGCGGAGATGCTGGCTCGTCACAAAATCGATATTCCTCGATCCATCGTCGTACACCGTGAGAACATCCACCGAATCGTTGAAGAACTGGGGTTTCCCTGCGTCCTCAAAAAGCCCGACAGCGCGTTTTCAAAGGGTGTCGTGAAGATTGCGTCTGAAGAGGAACTTCGCGAGCGTATCGCCGACTTTCTGGGGGATTCGGAACTGCTGATTGCTCAGGAGTTTCTGCCGACGACGTTCGACTGGAGAATTGGAATCCTCGACCAGAAGCCACTGTTCGCCTGTCGCTACTTCATGGCTCCCGGGCACTGGCAAATTGTCAAACAGGAAGTCGCTGGGCGTGGCCGCTACGGAAAAACGGAAACGCTGCCGGTAGAACTCGCGCCTCGCAAAGCGGTGAAGCTGGCACTGAAAGCAGCGAACCTGATCGGTGACGGCTTGTACGGAGTCGACGTAAAGGAATCCAACGGCAACTTCTACATCATCGAAGTCAACGACAACCCGAACATCGATGCCGACAGCGAAGACGCGATCCTGAAGGAAGATCTCTACAACCGCATCATGGAAGTTTTTGTGAAACGGATGGAGCAGAAGAAGGCTCGCCTGGATGACTAACGCCGGTGTGGCGCTGCTGTATTCCTTTTAGAAGGACTTGTGTTGATCCTGTTCAGCCGGATCACGGCAGCGTTTGTTTGTTACCGGGATCTCAGATCATTTGGAAACATCGAAACTGTGGTAACGTTTGGGGAATATTGAACTCGTGACAGAAACCGCGAAAAAGAAACTCGGCCTGTTTGAAGCCTATGGCGTTGAGCTGGAATACATGATCGTCTCGCAGGAAACGCGGGACGTTCTACCGATCTGCGACCGACTGATCGAAGCGGAATGCGGGAAGATCGAATCCGAAATTGAACGCGGCAAAATCGCGTGGTCGAATGAGCTCGTGCTGCACGTCGTGGAGCTCAAAACAGCCGCGCCGTCGCCGTCATTGATCGGTCTGGCTAGCGAGTTCCAGGCTCAGATTCGTCAGATCAACCGCCGACTTGAAGGGCTTGGCGGGAATCTGATGCCGTCCGCCATGCATCCATGGATGGACCCGTTTCGGGAAATGCGACTGTGGCCACACGACTACAGCGCGGTTTACGAAGCTTTCAATCGCATCTTCGACTGTCGCGGACATGGCTGGGCGAATCTGCAAAGCGTGCATTTGAATCTTCCGTTCGCAAACGACGAAGAGTTCGGTCGGCTGCATGCGGCGATTCGGTTAATTCTTCCTCTGTTGCCTGCGATTGCCGCAGCTTCGCCAATCGTGGAAGGCCGACTCACCGGTCGAATGGACAATCGGCTGAATGTCTATCGTACGAATTCCCGCAAGGTCCCGATGGTTGCAGGGCGAGTGATTCCCGAGCAGGCATTTACCGAGGCTGAGTACCATCGCCAGATCTTTGAACCGCTCTTCCGCGAGATCGCTCCTTTGGATCCCGATGGAGTGCTTCAGGATGAATTCCTGAATGCGCGCGGCGCGATCGCCAGGTTCGGCCGCGGGTCCATTGAGATCCGAGTGATCGACATTCAGGAATGTCCCGCCGCGGATCTGGCCGTCCTGCAAGTCACCGTGGCGGCGTTGAAAGCGCTGACTTCGGAAAAATGGAGCTCACTGGCCGACCAGCAGGCGGTCACAGTCGAACCGCTCCATGCACTTCTTCTGGAATCAATCGATAAGGCCGAGTTAGCAACCATCAGCGACCCTGAACTGCTCAAGCTTTTCGGCTATCAGGGTTCCTCGTGTTCACTAAATCGTCTTTGGCGACATCTTTACAACACCACGAGTCCGGAAATGGATCCCGAGTGTCGAAAGGCATTCGAAAACATTCTGGATT
The DNA here is from genome assembly GCA_031377305.1 of Planctomycetota bacterium. Lineage (GTDB taxonomy): Bacteria > Planctomycetota > Planctomycetia > Planctomycetales > Planctomycetaceae > SXXK01. The sequence goes on from JANMEV010000568.1 coordinate 2,903, forward strand.
ACGGTCCGTTGGCACGCCGCATTCAACAACGACTCACGAAGGATTCGTCAATGCTGCCGATCACCGAAGTCGCCTGCCAGCTTTCAGACTGTCTGGCGTCGGGCCAACAGTTCGGAGTCAAACGGCGATAGCACGGAAGCCCGTCGCTGTGGCATAAATCCCGGCGATTCGATCACATCTGAATTTCAAACCCCTTTCGAGGCGTGCGAGCCACCAGGCTCTGCGCCAGCGGATCGTTGAGAATGGTTTCCTTCTCCGGATCCCACTCGAGCTTGCGACCAGTTCGAGCCGCAATGCCAGCAAGGTGACAGGTTGTGAGTGCTCGATGATGGCTGAACACGTCAGAGATCGGTTCCTTGCGAGCCACAACGGCTTCGAAGAAATTCTGGAAGTGATTCACCAGCGGACGGTCCTTGTAGACTCGCTCAAGAGCACCCTCCGAAAGTGGCTTCGAGGCCAACTCGTCGACCGCCTTGCCGCTTAGTCGGCCTCGATTGACGAACAAGCGACCTTCAGTGCCTTCAAAGAGAATTCCGTTGTCGCCGTCGTGCCGAATATCGAGCTCCAATCCGTCGGCAAACTTCGTCCTGATCAGGAACTCGGTCGCCGTGTTATACTGCGAGTCGTCAGTGGGATATCCATCCTGGAACTCAACGGGATGTTTGATCATCACGGGATCGATGGAAACCGGCCCGGTCGAAATCTTGTCCATCGCCCAAGTCGCGATGTCCACATGATGCGCGCCCCAGTCGGTGAGTTTGCCGCCCGAGTATTCGTACCACCAGCGAAATTCGTAGTGGCAGCGTGACCAGCTTTTCATCTCACCGTTGTCACCGGAAAGATATCGAAACGGAACTTGCGGAGCCTGGCCAAGCCACAGGTTCCAGTCCAGCGTTTTCGGAGCTTCAACCTGCGGAAGTTGAGGACTCGTCGGCGCGCCTCCGATGCCGCATGTCGCCTTTTTAAGCTTGCCAATGCGTCCTTCGCGAATCAACGCGATGGCCTTGATGAACGCTGGGTCGCTGCGTTGCTGGGTTCCAATCTGAACGATGCGGCCCGTCTTGCGAACGACCTCACATATCCTCTGACCTTCTTCAATCGTCAGCGTCATCGGCTTTTCGCAGTACACGTCTTTGCCAGCCAGCATCGCTTCGATTGCGATTTTCGCGTGCCAGTGATCGGGAGTGGAAATATGAACGATGTCGATATCCGCGCGATCGACAATCGCTCGATAGTCGGCCACGCTTTCTGCTTCGGCGTTGGTCCATTCCTTAACGATTCCCGCAGCCAGTTCGCGGCGACTTCCATCCGCGTCGCAAACCGCCACATAGTCACCAAACGGACGAAAGTCGGGCGCGCTTCCATGAGGCCCATCAATTCCCGTCGCCTTCTGGCACCAGCGACTTCCGGTCCCGATCGCTCCGACTCGCGGCCGATCATTGGCGCTGACAAACCCCGCGGCGCGCGCATTGCGAGTTGTCCAGACAGCGGCTCCGGCCCAGGCGAGTGAGCTTTTCAATAGATGACGACGATCGATGGCTTTGTTGAGCATTTGCAAACCTGAGTTTTGGGGGACGTGAGGCTGTCGGCAAAACGTGTCTCAGCGGATTCGACCCATCTTCCGTGACAATTGCAACCAACGCGGTTGAAGTCCCAGTCGGCACCTTGCTACGTCGAGACAGTGGCCTGACCGCTATGCGGTTTAGCTATTGTGCGGGCAACGCACCAAGCCGACGGAGCGGCTCGACTACGTAAATTCGCCGCTCCATCCTCGAACACCGTCGTTTGCAACCCACAGACTGGATGCTGGCCCCTTCCTCGGAGTCTGCTTGCGGCCCCAATTCCGACTGAACGACTTGCGGCGGTGGCAAAATGCGGTGTATGCTTCAGAAGACTTGTGATTGTCTGGAATGCCGCAGCAATGAGCCCACGATAAATCAACGAACGCACTCGGAGGGCTGACGCCCAATGGCGATCACTTTGAAGATTTCGGTGCCGCAATGTCGCCTTTTGCTCCGCAAAAGCCGCGTTTCTTTCGCGGAGCGAAAGACGACAATGAGCAAAGTGACTGACATTGGGCTAAGTCCTGCCGCTCGCCGCAACAACAAGAACGGAGAGAGCCGATGAGCCGAAATCAAAATCTCCTCCATCCGATGGTGTCGAGGCGAACGGCGGTCCAGGCCGGAGCGATCGGGTTGTTGGGTATGGGCGGCAATCATCTGCGAGCGTTACAGGCCGCAGAAGCTGCGACTCCTGCTGCGGGCACGGCGAAGTGTTGCATCTACATTTTTCTGTCCGGCGGATTGTCGCAGCACGAGAGCTTCGACCCCAAGCCGGAAGCGCCAGTGGAAGTGCGAGGCGAATTCAGTTCGATTGCGACTCAAACGCCCGGCCTGCAGATCACCGAACATCTTCCGGGCCTGGCTCAGCGAAGCTCGCAGTGGTCTGTTGTCAGATCGCTGACGCATCCCAGCAATGAACATACGCTCGGCCACTACTACATGCTCACCGGTCGCAGTGGAGCGACGCCTGGCTTTCGAGGCGATCGGCAACCTCGATCCAGTGACTTTCCGTCAATCGCTTCAACCATTGGTGATGCCCTGCCGTCTCGCAGCAACCTTCCGCCATCCATCGTGTTGCCTGAGCGATTGGTCCACTGGTCCGGCGGTACGATGCCGGGCGCGTACGGCGGGTTGATGGGATCTCATCGCGATCCGTTTTTTGTCGAAGCGTCCCCCTACGGCAACCCGTTTTGGCGAGGAGCGTATCCCGAGTTCACATTTCCGAACGAAACAAGGAAGGCTCCAACGTCGCCGGATGATCGCATCTACCAAGCGCCGAGCCTGGCGTTGTCACCGGGAATGACGATGACTCGCATGTCATCACGAACCAACCTGCTCGGTGTGCTGGACAAGCAGCGACGCGAACTCGAACAGTCGGCCAATACGAAGCACTACGACGAGTTTCGGCAATCGGCGATCTCGCTGCTGTCGGAGCCCAACGTTCGCAACGCTTTCGATGTGACCAATGCCGATGAGAAGACTCAGGAACGTTACGGACGCAATAGCTTTGGCTGGTCACTGTTGATGGCAAGACGTCTGGTGGAAGCCGGCGTGAATCTGATCCAGGTCAATCTCGGCAACAACGAAACATGGGATACTCACGGCGACATTTTTCATCGGATGAAGAACAAACTTCTGCCACCCACCGACCGCGCTTTGTGTGCTTTGCTCGACGATCTTCAGTCGCTGGGACTGCTGGAGACGACCTTGATCGTGATGGGAAGCGAATTTGGAAGAACGCCCAAGCTGTCGACACTGTCAGAATCTTTCCCCGACGCTGGTCGCGATCATTGGGGCGCCGTGCAAAGCGTCTTCTTTGCCGGCGGCGGCGTGAAGGGCGGAACCGTGATTGGTTCGTCGGATGCTCTCGGCGCGTACCCGGCGAGCAATCCTCAGAAGCCAGAGAACATGGCCGCAACCCTGTACACCGCGTTGGGAATTCCGGCGACCGCCACATGGAAGGACGAGTTTCAGCGACCTCATCAGATCTACTATGGCGAACCGATCGCCGGGTTGCTTGAATGAATCTTTCGACGCGTGAGCCATGAGTCGAAACGTGTCCGATGACTCCGGACCACTCTGAACAGAAAGTTGCCGTGAGAGTTCGATACCCCATCGCAATCGGACTGATGCTGTCGCTGACATTTGGCGTTGTGAGCCAGGCCGATGATGATCACGTCACGTCTGCCGAAAGCGCGAGGATGCTGCTCGCAGCGAAGTGCTTTTCGTGCCACGGTCACGAAAAGCAGGAAGGCGGACTGCGACTCGATAGCGCAACAGCCGCGGCCATGGGCGGTGATCGAGGACCCGCGCTGGTCCCCGGAAACGTCGATGGCAGCTTGCTTCTGAAGGCTATTACTTTCGTCGATCCCGATTTGCAGATGCCTCCGAAACAAAAGTTGTCCGACAAGGAAATCGCGGTTCTAACAAATTGGGTCAGCGCTGGCGCCGAATGGCCCGACGTGGCTTCCGGACCGGATCATCCGGCCGACGACGGCAGCGAAATTGGCGATGCATTCACAGACAAACGCAACCCGGTTCGACGAATCTTTGGTGACGAACGTCTGGACCTTTGGTCGCTCAAGAATCCTGTGGCGGCGGAGGTGCCTTCCAGATTCGCGGACCTTCATCCGATCGATGCGTTCGTGTCCGAGAAACTCAGTACCGCCGGTCTTCAACTTTCGTCGGAAGCTGATCGTCGCACCCTGATTCGACGACTGACACTTGACTTGACCGGCTTGCCGCCATCATCAGATGACGTTACTGAGTTCATCGATGATAAATCAGCTACCGCTTATGAGTCTCTTATCGATCGTTTACTTTCGTCGTCACACTACGGCGAACGACAGGCTCGGCTTTGGCTCGATGTGGTTCGGTATGCCGACACAAACGGTTACGAACGCGATGAGTTTCGGCCTCTCGCCTGGCAATATCGCGACTACGTGATCCGCACATTCAATGACGACAAGCCGTTCGATCAGTTTATCCGCGAACAACTGGCTGGCGATGAATTGGTCGATGGAGTCCCCAAAACTGCGGTCGAGGCGGATATGCTGATTGCCACAGGATTTCTGCGACTTGGTCAGTGGGACAGCACTGCGGCAATCTTTCAGGAGGAAGATCGGCTGCGAGCGGAAATGATGTCTGATCTGACCAACACGACAGCGTCGGCGCTTCTGGGCATGACGATGTCGTGCTGCCAGTGTCATGATCACAAATATGATCCGCTGTTGCAGGCCGACCATTACCGTTTGCGAGCGTTCTTTGCCGGCGTGACACCGCACGACGATCTGGCAATTTCACTCGTTGATGAACAGCAGGAAATCGAGAAGCACAATGCTGAGGTGGATCGGCAGATTGCATCGGCGACGGCGGAGCTCGAATCGCTGGTTCCCCAGACCTCAATCTCCTCGCAGCGCAGTGAGGAACTGACTAAGAAAATTGCTGAACTCAAAGAGACAAAGCGGCAGTCCGCCTTGGCGATGGCCGCGACTGACTCCGGTCCAACGGCTCCACCGATTCACCTGCTCTATCAAGGCGACTTCTCTTCTCCGCGCGAGGAAGTCGTTCCTGGATTTGTGTCAGTCTTCACTCCCGGCCCGGCCAAAATCCATCCACCTCGTGACAATACAACAGGGCGTCGCCTGGCCCTGGCGAACTGGATTGCAACTGCAGAAAACCCATGGACGGCACGAGTGATCGTGAACCGAATCTGGCAGCAGCACTTCGGGACAGGTCTTGTCGCGACGTCGAACGACTTCGGCTACAGCGGCGAACGACCGACGCTTCCCGAGTTGCTGGACTGGCTCGCAGTGGAATTTATGCGACAAGGTTGGTCCATCAAAGCGCTGCATCGACTCATCGTTACCTCGGCCACCTATCGACAGCGCAGTTCAAGGGATTCCAACGACGCAGACCTTTCAAATCGTCGCCAGCTTTACGGCATCCAGACTGTGAGACGATTGGATGCGGAGACTTTGCGAGACAGCTTGCTTGCGGTCAGCGGATTGCTAAAACCTCAGACATTCGGTGAGCCAATCTGGCCGCCGATGGAAGATCAATTGCTGCGTGCCCAGCCGGCGGTGCTCGAGGCGATTGAAGGAAAAGACGAAGGCCGAATGCAGGGATGGTATCCGGATTCAGTCGAAGCGACTGACGTGCGAAGCATCTATCTGGTTCGCAAACGATGCTTGCCGATCCCGTTTCTGCAGGCGTTCGATTTACCGGAAACGACGGTTTCGTGTGCTCGGCGTGACACCACAGTCGTTGCACCGCAGGCCCTGATGCTGCTGAATAGCGCGGACAGTGTTCGGTACGCCTCGGCTTTGGCGGATCGACTTCTGAACGAGCAAACGCTTGATATCGATGATACAGATAGTGCCGCGGCGGTTGTGGAACGACTCTTTGAAACGACCCTGAATCGCTCACAAACGCAGGACGAATTGCAGCTATCGATCGAATTCCTGCGACGGCACAAACTTCTGCATCAGGGCTCGGGAGCTCAATCCGATCGGCTCGCGTTGATTGATCTTTGCCGAGCTGTTTTGAATCTGAACGAGTTCGCATACATCGATTAGCGGCAACCCAACAATGACTCACCAATTCGGATCAATGAACCAACTGCGACGTCAGTTTCTGACACAGACCGGCGCGGGCTTTGGCGGCGTGGCGTTGAGTGCGATGCTGGCGGAGTCGCTCAGGGCAGAATCCAGAAAGTCGCAACTCATTGATCCGTTGCGGCCGCTGGAAGAGCGTCTTCCTCACTTCGCGCCGAAAGCGAAGCGAGTCATCTTTCTGTTTCAATACGGAGGACCTTCGACGTTCGATCTGTTGGACTACAAACCGGACCTGATCCAACTTCATGGCCAACCGGTGCCGGCTTCGTTGCGAGCCAATCCGGACAAAGTGGGTGGTGTCTTCAATCACTGCAAAGACGAATTGATGGCAGGCCCGTGGCGTTGGTCTCGGCACGGACAAAGCGGACAGTGGGTTTCTGAATTGCTTCCGCACACCGCAAAGCACATCGACGAACTCTGTCAGGTACGGTCAATGTACAGCGACAGTTCGAACCACGCTCCGGCGACGTATTTAATGAATACCGGGGCAATTCTGAGCGGCAAGCCGAGCCTTGGTTCGTGGGTGACCTACGGCCTGGGCTCATTGAATCAGAACCTGCCCGGGTTTGTGTTGCTGTACAAAGTTGGCGGACTGGGAGGCTCAGCGAACTGGAGCAACGCGTTTCTTCCTGCCGCGTTTCAGGGAACTCAGTTTCGTCATGAAGGCTCACCGGTTCTCAATCTGCAACCGCCGCCGGAATTTGCCAACGTGCAACGTTCCACCCTCGACTTTGCTCAAACGCTGAATCGGAAGCATGCGGCAAATCGGCCGGGTGTGCTTGATCTTGACGGACGCATCGCATCCTATGAGCTGGCCTATCGCATGCAGTCCGAAGCGCTGGACATTGGCGAATTGACGACGGAAACAAAAGAGACTCAGGACTCATACGGACTGCACGATGAGAACAAAGACAAAGCGTTGTTTGGTCGCATGTGCCTGCTGTCGCGACGCCTTGTAGAAAAAGGAGTGCGATTCGTGCAGCTCTATAATGCTGTCGACAAACTGGGCTGGGACGGACACGATAACAATACCGACTACAACATTCGCAACGCCGCGCAAACGGATCAACCTATTGCGGCACTGCTGACAGATCTGAAACAACGAGGAATGCTGGATACAACGCTGGTGATCTGGGCGGGAGAGTTTGGCCGGACGCCGATGATGCAGGGCAACGGCGGTCGAAACCACAACCCCTATGGATTCACAATCTGGATGGCCGGCGGCGGCGTCAAGCCCGGCGCTGTGATCGGAGCGACGGACGAAATCGGTTTACGAGCCGTCGAAGAAACTCAGCCGGTGAAGAATCTGCATGCCACAATTCTGACCGCGCTCGGGCTCAATCCGGATGATTTGTTTTCTGAACATAACGGCCGTCAGGAACGCCTGACCGGTGTCGCTCAAAGCTGGAGCACCATCCCCGGCGTGTTTGGTTGATTCGCATCGGAATCTCGCATCATGGCAACGTGACAGCGCCCGACACGTGAGCAGTCGCCTTCGAATTGCCGTCAGGCAGTGAGCGCGCAAGCCGTGAGCATGAATTCGGACGCCAATGTTCAGGCTGGGGAAAATAGAAGTTGCAAGAAGCCATTTAACACAATTTCACACGAAACGGTTCCTGACACTTTTTGCCATTCTGACACCTTTTGCCTTTCCCAGGGAAGGCTGTCAGTGCCGGCGATATCTTTCCAGCCTCCGGCGACAAGTTTGGAACGGCGAATCATGGCATCGCTATGCAAGTCTAACTCGAAACGGCTCTCGGATTCCCATACGGGACCCGGCAACGGCAAGCAATCGCTCTCGCATTGTCTCGCTGATAGTAATGCCCGCTGCCAGCAAAAGGCTGCCGCCGTGCGAAAGTAGCGGTTCCGCCATGATCATGCCGGACGTGAGCTGTTCGATGTTGATCTCGCGTATTTCCTGCTCGATGATCGACATCTCGTTCAGTATTTTTACGACAGATGGGTTATAGATGAGCGGTTGTTGCTGGAATTCCAGGATCGTTTCTTTGCGACCTTTGCCGTTGAATGTACGCCATTCGAAGGCAGTTGCAACCTTCAGGATGTTAGCGCAGAGTCCTACGCTTTCTGAATCTCCGATTTTCATTGTCTCTGAAAAAGGCTCATTCTGCCGCCCCACAATTTCAGCGACACCCCGCAGACGTGGAACCTTTCCAATCAGCCTTGCACCAGCCTCAGGGTGGCGATCGACGGTCAGTTGCTCGGCAGGTTCCAGCCGGTCGCCGCGAAAATAACGAGTCAGTAAGGTCTCATCGAGCGTAATGCATCCGATGAAAACCAGCATTGAAGCCGCCGAAATTTCCCATTGATCAATCGACGGCAGTGATTTTGAAACCTGTTCTGCCAGTCGTCGAATACCGGCAATGCGACCAAAGGTCAGGGGGCTGAGAATTGCCATCACTTCTGACAGCAGACTGATACTGCCATTCAGTGTTTCTGTGAGGAGGTCTCGCTCTAACCGAACCAACCGATACTGCGCCAGCGCGGAATCCAGTGCCAGAGTCAAGATTTCTTTGGGACAGGGTTTGTTCAGAAAACGATAAATCTGCCCTTTATTGACCGCTTCCACAGCAGTGGCTTGATCCGAATTCCCAGTGAGCATGACACGGACGGACTCGGGCCATTGATGGCGGACCTGATCCAGAAACTGAGCGCCGCTCATCCCCGGCATCCGCATATCTGACACCACAACTGCAAAAGGCCCGTCGTTCTCCATCGCCTTCAGCCCTGCTTCGGCGCCTTCTGCAATGTGGATGTCAAATTCATTCCGGAGCTGGCGCTGCAGCGCTAAAAGCACCAGCCGTTCATCATCGACAAGCAGGATTTTCTCTGGATGTATCATGATTTCTGTTCCTCAAGGCATTGTCGTGTCAGCAAGCGCCATCGCTGCAGTTGGTCATCACCAATGAAGTCGTCAATGTACTCGTGATTCAATGTGGCGCCGAAAGGCCATTGATTCTTCGGATTCAACTCATGGATCAGCGCTTCGGACACATGCAACGCGGTAAGAACCGTGAAACCTTTTGACTCAGTGGCACAAGGATCGTGATGATGCACAACCGCATCGACTACATCCGCATCCAACCCCCAAAGATTCAGGAGATACGCCCCCACCTCAGCGTGCGTAACACCAAAGACTTTCAACTCTTCAGCACAGAGTTGCTCATGGCAATGTCGCGTCGCGGCAAGAATCTGACAGTATTCTTTGGCCCGGTTCTGCAGAAGGACCAGCTGTCCAATGTCGTGAACGGCTCCTGCGACAACCGCTTTGTTGGAAAGTGAAAGAGATTGCGGAATTTCCGCTCGCATTATTTTTCCGGCAAGGAGACTCGTTGTCAGACTCGCCTCCTGCAGCGCGCCCAGGCAAATGCCGGAGGGAAGATCGCTGTCAAACTGTGCGAACAGTCCAGCCGTCAGCACCAGCCCTTTCAGTCGCTCAAGACCAAGCAGTTTTGCCGCGTGGGCAGCGCTATCCACCCGGCACTTCAGTCCAAAGTACGCGGAGTTCACGAGCTGCAGAACTCGGCACGACACTGCCATATCACTCGAAACGAGGTCAGCAATCCGACTCATGTCCGCCTCGGCGGACAGAAGTTCGTTCATCAATTCTGCAAAAACACCGGGCATGATGGGAAGTGCATTGATCCGTGCCATGAACGACATCAATGCAGGTGCATTTATCAGTTTTTGGAGCGACAGCGTTTGACTGAGTGTGTGAATGAGGAACTCCGGAGTGCACGGCTTTGAAAGGCAGCGATGGGCCATTCCAAAGGCACGCATGATTTGGGCAGCAGACGATTGGCCGGTCAGAATTGTGCGAATTGTTTGCGGTGACCTGACAGACACTTCATGGCACAATTGTGCCCCGTCCATGCCTGGCATCCGCATGTCCGTCACCAGTACGTCGATCATCGAACCATCGACAATCGCCAGCGCATCTTTTCCGCTGGTGCAATAGTCCACTTCCCAGACATCCCGCATCTGCCGCAGGATACGACGAATGCCATCAAGGACCGCCTGTTCATCGTCAACAAAAAGAATTCGTGGTTTCATTAGCTCTCCTCCACCTGCACCGAGCAGTCCTCAGCAGGCAATCGGATCAGAAATGTTGTTCCACAACCAATCTTCGATTCGACACTGATGGAGCCACCATGTTTGTCAACAATGACAGAATGCGCGATGGCCAGTCCCTGTCCAGTCCCTTTACCGATCTCCTTCGTTGTGAAGAACGGGTCAAAAATTCGCCCGAGAATCTCTTCTGGTATCCCCGGGCCGTTGTCCTGCAGCTCGATGTATACGAACTCATCCGCACTGCGAGTGCTGATCGTGATTGAACCAGCAGGAATTTCTTCATCTCGCGATTCACCGATTGCCTGCGCAGCGTTGACGATCAGGTTCACGAGCACTTGACTCAGTTCACCCGGAAGACAGGGAACATGTCGCAGTGCCGGATCAAAATGTGTCGAAATGGTCGCAGCATATTTCCACTCGTTTCTACAAACCGTAATGGAGTTCTCGATCAGATGGTTCAAATCCATCATTTGCTTGATATCCGTACCGGGATGAGAGAATTCCTTCATGGCCTTCGTGATTTCAGCAATTCGATGGACTCCATCGAGAGCCTGACAAATTGCGAGCGGAATCTCCTCTCGAAGGTAGTTCAGATCTGCCGTTTCCGCGAGGTGTTTCAGTTGCGGGATGGCTTCCGCCTGATCCAGAGACTCGTTCGCGAGACAGGCAAACAATGATTCCAGGGTACTCATTGACTCCTTCACAAAACAAAGATTGTCCGTCACGAACTGCGTTGGCGTATTGATCTCATGCGCGATGCCAGCCGCCAGCTGCCCGATGCTCTCCATTTTCTCAGCGTGCAACAGTTGCACCTGCATTCGGCGCTGTTCTGTCACGTCATGAAAAAAAATGTTTGTGCTGCGTTCTGCGCCTGCCCTCGTACACGAAACATAAGCCTCTGTCGAAATCATATGACTGCTGCGATGTCGCACGACGACATCAAATTGTTGTCGGAGTCCTGCATCTGCTGCACTTTTGAGCACGAGTTTGGTCACCAATGGCTCAATGCCAAGCAGAGGGCCAATGGGGTGCCCGATCACTTCCTTCGCCGCCCAGCCAAAAATGAATTCGGCGCGCTGGCTCCATTCCAGAAGAATTCCGTTTGAATCAATCGCAGCAAAGGCATCGTGTGCCGTGTCGATGATCGATCGAGCCCGTTGTTCGCTGGCTCTGAGCTTTGCAGAAGTACGTTTAATCTCGACAATCTGCTTTTGCACTTCGATCTCCACCAGACTTTTTGCCACGGAAAGATGTGCCACTTGATTTGCCATCTTCTGCATCTCGCGTTGTGCCTTAATACACGCCGAGACGAGAACAGCGTCTTCAATGAGGACCCAGGCGGCGTGTTCCAGCCAGCGCCATGACGATGGTGTCGCGATCCCGAACACAGATTCCGGCCAGATCATGCCGCGGACCAGGTGGTCAACAGCGGTCACCATTGTCGCGGGAATCAGGACCTGCCATTCTTTGTAGAGTGCGAGAAAGGCGAGTGACGCAAAAATATGAAAATGAGTTTCGATTCGACCACCGGTTAGGTGGATCAAGAGTGACGAAAAGAGCACCTGCGTCACACTGATCAGGTAGCGATTGACTCTCGCCCCCGGACAACGAAGCACAAACAGCAGTGAGGGAAGACAAAGGCAACCCCCGATGACAATTGCTGCGGGAATGTGATAGTGCAGAGAGCTGTCGGCCCCAATCCATGTTCTCGGCGAAATGATCGACGCGGCAACGGCTGCAGCGATCCATTGGATCACCATGATGAGCGCAAATGTCTTATCAACTCGCACAGCGACGGCGTGTGCATGGGCGTGATAGGTTGCGTCGGCCCTCTGCCGAGTCACGTGCTGCATCTCAGCGGGAATAGCGAAAACGTTTTCGGCTGAATCGCTCATCGGCACTGCTTTTCAGAACAATTGGCAACGGTAACAGAAGTCGCAGGACAGCCGAATACTTGGGTTTCTAACGGAGATGTCAGCAAACGCGCGTAATCAGGGTCGTTGACAAATCGATCAATGGCCGCACAGCCGGCATTGTCTCCCTCATGACCGCGAGACACCGTCAGGCCCCCTGAAAACTGCAGACGGCCATGCAAATCGTAGAGCATGGCGTGGCCCGAGGTCCGGATTCCAAAGAGTTCAGCTTCATGGGCGTCCGTGTCGATGATCACAGACAAATTCGGCGTTGCAGCGATGAGCTTCGACAGGCTGCCGTTCCACCAGTCGCTGGGCAGTCCCGGCGGTACGACCAGCACCGCAACGGTCCGCACTTGAGACTGAATCTTCGGCAACAATTTCTGATACTCCGTGAGCGTTGTCCGGCTGCAGGGGCAATGCGGATGAAAAAACATCACCAGGGAGTGTTGGGCCCCGCTTCTCGGAATCGTGCTGCCGGGTGGCCAAAACTCGAATTGCTGAGATCGTACTCCTGGCGTTTTGGAATGAATCTCCAGTAAACAAAGTCCCGTGATCGCAACGATGACACAGATCCCTGCGACGGAGATCATGAGCAGCTGCGAGCCTCCTGTGGGCAACTTTGCAATGCTGTTGCGTGACCGCATTGCCGGTTGCTCGAAATCCTCTGGATCTTCGAAATCGTTGGACGCAGCGGTCATAAATGTACTCAATCCTCTGGTTCTGGCTCTCAATCGGGTTTAGGTCCAACGGCGTGGACTTGCGGCGAGCGGGGGATGTGAAGTCCCTGGTTTGTTGCGATCGGGGGAAGAATCCCGCGCACTTGGTTACCTTGCTTGTGAGCCGTTCATGCGTGATCGAGTTCCGGTGGAGGAATCGTGCTGCCGACGGCGGAATCTCTATCCGGAAGAGGACTTGTCCCCTGGCACATTGGGGAATTTGCCCACAGCATAAACTTCAACCTGGGCGGTGAGCGGGCTGTTGATTTAAAGTGGAATATGTTCTGAAGGATTCTGCAAACCCGCCGCTGTTCTCTCGCTGTTCCGAATAGTGAAATCCGAAACACGGTTCACAGAGGCCATGGCTGAGGTTGGCCAATGGAGCGGAAACCCACTGCGGAACCCAATCCCACACTTGCTTCTCCTGGACCCGGCGCACTCTTCGGCAATGGCTGCACTGCGTCACGATTCCATCCTCATTCAGATACAGTTCCTCAAGGGCTGCACATGGGACTCTCGTATGCGCCGTGGCTCGTCGCAACGAGTTCACCACGAGCAAACCTTCCGCCTGTCCAAGCGGAAATGTGGTCATATGAAACTCCCGGAATTCGTCAGCGCTAGAGCATTCATAGAGCTGCTCCCACGGTTTCGACTCATCCAGACTACGCTGGAAACCGCGTGTGAAAAAAGGACGAAGCGACGCTGCGATTGCGTCGAGCACACATCGCCCAGGGGCCCAAACTTCGGTAACGCCGGGTTCTCCTCCGTTAAGCCTGGCAAACTCGAACCATTTCAGGTTGACATAGGCTAAAGTAAGATCCGGCCACAGTCCGTAAATTGTTGCGCTGTCATGATCGAGCCCATCCGTGTCGAAATCCACCAAAAGTGCGCTGAATCGATTGTCTTTACCTGGTCCGTCATTCATTCTCGATTCGCCTTTCGAAGACTCCTGGTCAGACATGCATCGACTCGCATTGTGGTGAGCCCACAGGCGAGTCCGGAATGTCACTACGCTGTTGCTTCACCGAGAATCGTCGTACCGAAACAGCGACACTGGCAAGCACCGGAGAATCATAGGTTACAGAAGCTGCTTGCCGAGCCCATTCCCGTAGGGACTGTTCCCTATATCTAACCGGCGGTTGTCAATGTCGCCATTCGCTCCGCGTAAGCTGTGTTCCTTCGTGGAGCGAAAGACGGCATTTGAAATGCCGACCTCAGTGAGTAAGCGTATCCAGGTTGACTGCAGATCGATTCACAGTCCCAATTCCACAACTGCCCTTACAACATCTGCGAGAGACTCCGCATGCATTTTCGTCATGACTCGTCCCCGATGGTGTTCAACCGTTTTTGAGGCAAGTCCCAGTCTCCCGGCAATCTGTTTGGTACTGAGACCTTCTGCCAGATACTGGATGACCTGTTGTTCTCGAGGCGACAGTAAGGCGTAGTACTGCCGGAGGACTGCCATTCTTTGACGAAGAATACGCTGGCTCGCATCCAGAGCTACAGCGCGGCGTATCTGGTCCAGCAGAGCTTTACGGTCGATCGGTTTTTCGAGGAATTCTGTGGCCCCGCTTTTCAGGCACTGCACGGCCGTCCGTACGCTCCCACATCCGGTCACAACTATTGCGGGCAATGGGTCCGACTGCTGGATGAGCCAGCCAACCAGTTCTGCGCCACTCGCACCCTGCATCTCAAGATCGACCAGGACGCAACCAGGGTCGGACAGCCGGTCTTCTGACATAAAATGCTCAGCCGATGCGTACGCGCGCGACGAGTAGCCCCAGGACTCAACGAGAATC
>JANMEV010000668.1:0-48452 GCA_031377305.1 Planctomycetota bacterium
CTCCTGTTGAACGGGAACCTAAGCGAAAAAAGGCTCGGGAGACGTGTTCGTCGCGTCGAGCTTCCAGCAGAGGCTGTGTCTTCATCACATAGACGGAGTATCTGGAGCTTCTCGACTGGACCGGCCGCCAACTCGAGCCAGGCCAACGTGGAGCGATCGTAAGAAATGCTCCGCCGATTCTGGATCGATTGAATCTGTCGGCAGAGCTTTGGCTTCACGCCATCGAGCAATTCGGAAAACGTCGAGCCGTTAACCGAGTCACTCCTGCATCGCGATTTAACGGGACAGCGAAGCCAGCCACGGCTCCGATTGCCGCTCGGTAGAACGGCAAGTCGGAGATCGAGAAGCAAATGAGGCTATGGCTTTGTGAATCGTGTCACTATTCTGGATGGCCCCGGATTTCTCAAGGTGTTGCATAAACGTTCGCTGATACCCTTTGTCCTCTTTTCGTCCTCTCCTCAGTCACTTTCACTGGTTTTCAGTGCCACCTAGCTCGCTGTCACCCTCATCGTCATCTGGTCCATACATCAGGTACGCAAAAAAGGATGGCGCATACTGATTGATCAACTTCTTTAGCTCGATTTCAATCGGCTGTCCGGATCCACTTCCCGGAACTCTAATCCACTTTGCGCCAGACTCCGTCATCTTCATCCCGAACCAGTCATCCGTCAGGTGCATTGTCACTCCGCCAGCGAGGCACTCAGGCTGATGAAAGAAGTCCTGTTGCTCACACGCCGTGATTAAGCCCTTGAATTCCTGCGATGACATTTCCTCCTCTAAGAAACGACAGATTCTTACTTCATTCCACTCCAGCGTTGTTCGAAAAAAACGACCATCGCATTGAGTAAATGCCAGGGCGTGTCCGAACCCCGCAGGAGCATATGACATATACCGGGCAAACAGGAAAAACCGTTCAGACCGCTGCAAAAAAGCAAGTGTTACGCAGGCGACGTCTGGGGTCTCAGGCGGAGGATCGGGAACATCAGGCTGTCGCTGCATTTCCTCCAAGATCAACAAACGCATAGGATCATTTCGAGCTTCCAACAAGCGTTTCATGATTGCAGCAGCATCAAAATCTTCCATTGCGATGTCCTTAAGCAATGACTCTAGAAATGAGCCGAATTGCTTCACTTCTTGTGTTGTCTGTCCCCTAAGCATCAAGGCTGATATGGCTTGGGCTGCTCTTCCCCGGCTTGTTCATACGCTTCCCGCAGCATCGTTTCCAACTCTTCGGGCGTCGGCCTCCTGCCGCGCACACGCGGTGGTACGTCCGCATGCGGAGTTGCGGCCCATTTCGATTCGGCAAGTTTCTTCAGCCGTTGATACTCGGGAAGAGACGATATGTACGGCACCCAGCGCTCCATGGCATCGGCAAACCACTCGCGTCTGTATCTGCGATCATACGGATAGGTAGAGTTCAAAAAGCGAAGCCACTCCATCGGCTCAAATCCAAAATCCGGACCGCCAGCCAGTAGTCGAAGCTTTTCTCTTCCCTGCACCATGGATGTTGCTGCATCGTTTTCACTCAACGGCTGGCAAGGCAATTCTCCCAAGAGACAAATCATGGCGTGATCTTGTTCATCAACGCCGTCTATCGCCGTCTGAGCCTCTTTCCAGTGTGTATACTCGTAAAGCATTACATCACCCCATTATTCACTTCGGCCGGCCTTCATCAACGACAAGAAGTGCATCATTATGCGTACGCAGGTCCAATTGGGAAAGTCAATCGCGGGGCAACATTAGAGCAGGGCTAGCTGGCCTGCGCCGAGGGCGTCGAACAGGTTGTCCAGCGGGCGGAGTGTTTGCGAGTCGGTTGGATTGTCTCTGATTGAACTTCGGTTTTCAGAGTTCACCGCGGGAGATTTTCGGAACTTCGCCAGTTTTGGAAAGTCTTGTTGGCTGGTCTGTGGTTTGTCTTTCGTCGCATTTTGAAGTGTGACTGATTCCTCACTCATTGAACTGCCAGAAGTTTGAGGAGCCGCCGCTGCCCCTGAAGCCGCCGGAGCTCTGGTGACTCGATAGGACAGCACTCCCGACGCTGAAACGGCGCCGAGTTGGTAAACGTGGATGATCGGCGTTCCACTGGGGCCCGCCGTTTTTTGCGAGATGTAAAGTCGGCCGGTTGAAGCATCAAAGGCGGTGCCGCCAAGGTACTTTGATGGTTCAGGAGTTGGCAAATTGAAGTTCACCACGCTTGTGGGCTTAATCTCCCACGATGCCAGCGTGCCGTTTCGCACAGACATAAAATCGTCAATGTCGTACGCCCAGATTTGGTACTGATAGTTTCCATTCTGCGAATGGAACCCCTGGTACGGTCTCACACGATCATTGAATACCGAGCCAACTCCGTATCCGATCGAAGATAATCCGTTCGATCCAATAAAGATGACCGATCGTGTTCCCGGCACAAACGCTACGCCATTCACCTGTGTCGTACCGTTGAACAACAACTGTGGCGCAGCGGTCCGGCCTTCGACCCACTGCAGAGCTCGACCGTGCGGATAGTAGACGAGCGGTTTGTCCGAGCTGCCGGCCGGGCTTATCGCATCGAAGCCAAACAGCGCGGGTCCGCTGGACGAATACTGAATTCGATTTTGGCCGGCAGCCCCTGTCACAAAGTCGGCACCGATCCATGCCTTCCACTGGTCTGGCACTTCGGTCATATAGCCGCCTCGCACACGACCGCTTGCAGAATCTGCGTTGCTACGGATGTCGATCAGACCTGCGAAACTTGATGCTGAAAGCGACTGCAGATCCAGGCCTGTTGTGCGAAAATGGGAATGTGAGGAATCCTCCGGTTCCGCGCCGTTGTAGCCCATGAACATGCCGCCGGTGAGTCCATTTCCGGCAACAAGCAGTCCTCCCAGACTTAAATTCTCGTAGCTCAAATTCGGAGTCGTAACGACGCCGCCGGCATTGATCGTCAGAAGGGAACTCAAGTTGACAAACGGTTGCAGCACCGTCGCAACGTTCATGCTGGAAGCCACACCTGTCGAACTGAGAGTCGCCGGGATCTGCACCTCAGCGATATTCAGACCATGGTCGAAGTTGGACGCCATGAACAGCGAATGATTTGCCCGATTAAACGCCAGCGCATTGCCACCAAATTCGAATGTGTTCGAACCGATAGTGCCCGCCGGGACTTGAAACGCGCCAACGTATTTGAAATCTCGAGTGATGTTAAACAGTGGCAGTTGTGTGCCGTCATCATCCGTGATTGTGACGATTGCTGATGATTTGTTGAATCTTGCGTTCACCGGCCGGACGAGACCAACGCTGAACGCTTCGTTAGGTTCGTCGATTAGATCTGCAGTGACGTCAAATGAGATTGACCCGGTTGTTTGACCAGCGGGAATCGTCAGCGTCCCGTTGGGGAACACAAAGTCGGAATCCGCCGACGCTGTGAGTTGCTGCGAACGAAAAGTCACCGAAATCGGAAGCCCCGATGCGGTGCTGAGCGACACCTGCATCGTCGATGTTGTTGTCCCGACGCTGCCTTCCGCGACGATGATGTTGGCAATCGAAACCAACGGCGGAAGATCGTTATCGGCGATGGTGATCACGCCTGGAACGCTTGAAAGTGTGGCGTTGAAGGGTGAGGAAAGTTCAATGCTTAGCGTCTCGTCGGCCTCATCGAGGACATCGCCTGAAGTCACAAGCGTGATGGTTCCGCCGCTGGCTCCGGCAGGAATTGTGAGCGTTCCCGATGCGTTCACGAAGTCGGTTCCGGAGACCGCTGTAATACTTTTTGTGTGATAACTCACAGTCACCGGAAGCGAGGCTGGCTGGTTCAGGTTCACGCGAACCGTCGTCGTCTGCGATCCGGTATTTGCTTCTGTAACGTTTTGACTCTCGACCGACACAATCGGCAACGGATCATCGTCCACGATCGTAACTGTTCCGAGCGCCTTTTGAATCGTGGCGCTGACAGATGATGAAAGCAGTACTGCGAAAGTTTCATTTGACTCGAATAAGTTGTCGGCGATGATCGAAAAGCTTAGCACGGCAGATGTCGTTCCCGCGGGGATCGTCAATTGACCGATACTTCTTTGAAAATCCTTGGCTCCCACTGCCGTCCGATCGCGAGTTGAGTAGTTCACAACGACTGGCACCGAAGAGGCACTGGAAAGCGTAACCGTCATCGCCGCAGTGGATGCCGCGTCGGTTCCTTCAGAAATCGAAACGTCGGCAATCGAAATTGCTGGCAGGTCGTTGTCCTGAATTGTCACCAGAGCCGATGACCTGGACAATGTCGCATAGGAAGGTGCCGAAAGCGTGACGATGAATGTCTCGTCAGGCTCATCGACAATGTCGTGTCGAGTGGGCAGCGTGACGACCGCTGATTTTGCGCCGACCGGAATTGTCACCGCGCGAGACACGGCGATGTAATCCGTGACACTCGAGGCTGTCGCATTGCTCGTGGTAACAACAACAGTGACCGGCAACGCTGAAGCGTCACTAAGCGAGACGATCAAGGATGCTGACGCTCCCTCGCTGGTAGAAGTGTCCAGCACCGAGATTGAAGGCGGCAGATCATTGTCCAAAATAGTGATAGTTCCGATGCCCTTCGAAACGGTTGCGTTTGTTGGAAAGGCGAGCACGACTTCGAATGCCTCGTTCAACTCGTCCACGGCGTCCCCGGTAACGAGCACCGACAAAGACACGGATGTCTGACCCGGCAAAAATGTCAACGTTCCGGAGTTAGCCTGATAGTCCAAACTTGCCGTGGCGGTTCGATTGCGAGTGACGAAACGCGTCGTAACAGGCAGCAGCGACGACTCACTTAGCGAAACGGTGACCACCGCTGACTTCTCGCCGGAGTCTTCTTCAGCCAACGCGACGTCGGAGATCGTCAACTGTGGCCGAGCTGCCGCCAGTAGGCAGCGAGATTCCAGAGATTCAATTCCCGGAGGTCTTTCAAGCGTTTGCCTGCGACGAGTGGATGCTCGAACTGACCGACCCTCGAGCAGTGTTCGAAGGGTGTCGAGAATCCGTTGGCGAGTGTTCCGAAAGGTTGTCATGGCGGTTCAACTTATTGACGGTTCGAGGCTGCTGATTTCGAGTTCTTCACAGAAACGAGGGCGATTGAGCAGGGCGCAAAGCTTTTCGAAAAATGACCTTAAAGCAAACTCAATCTGAGTCAATACGCTGTATTGCGAGACGGCCGGCTGAATGGCAGCTTAAATTGTCTGAACCGGATTTTCGGAATGTACCGCGGCTCGCGTTCGCAAATGCGAAGTGCGGATTAGCCGCGAGGATCGTCGAGGCTTGCGAACGAAAGCAGTGTCGCCGCTGTAGATTGACTCTCTGACAGTCGTTTTTGTCTCGGCCCGGGGGAGGGAATCGACTTACAAGTCGCTGAAAAACGTTGCGACTTGTGAAGGCATCGGGACGTCACGCCGCACACAGCGATGGCCGTCACTGCAGTGCTGGCAGAATCCCGTTGACGGAGAAACGGGCAACGGCGTGAGTCGCTACGAGCGAAGGGCTTTGGCCGTTTCGCTGCGAGCACATCCAGTGAGTTGATTCGGCGGTCCGCAGAAGATGACTTCACCGCCGTTGTCGGCACTGTCCGGGCCAACATCAAGAATCCAATCGGCCGATCGGATCACATCGAGTTGATGTTCGATCACGATCACGCTGTGACCAACTTCCACGAGCTGTCGAAGATGTTGCATCAGGCGATTGACGTCGGCAGGATGCAAGCCGCTGGTCGGTTCGTCAAGAACGTAGAGTGTGTGGTCGTTTGACGGAGCTGCCAATTCTGACGCCAGTTTGGTTCGTTGAGCTTCACCACCGGAAAAGGTCGTTGCTGGTTGACCAAGCGACAAATAGCCAAGCCCCACACTTCGAAATGTTGCCAGGATAGAATGCAGTCGCTGAAACCCGGCAAAGAACTCGGTGGCTTCGTCAACTCGCATTTGAAGGATATCGGCGACGGATTTTTCACGAAATCGGATCGAGCAGATCGCTTTGCTGAAACGCATTCCGTGACAGGTTGGACATGTGACGACTGCGTCAGGCAGGAAGCTCATGCGGACGTTGCGAACTCCCGTCCCACGACACTCGGGGCAGCGGCCGTCGCCCGAGTTGAAACTGAAATGCTGAGACTTCAAGCCCTTCGCTCGGGCTTCGCGAGTCTTCGTAAAGAGCCGCCGAACTTCGTCCCACAATCCACACAATGTGGCGATACACGAACGAGAAGATCGGCCGAGCGGACTTTGATCCAGCGAAAGGATTCGCTTGACCTGCTCGGCTCCATCAATACCGTCGCAGCGAGCATCTGCGGCGGCAACTTCGATGGCTCGCGGGATATCACGACTTTGGGAAACGGCGGCAGTCATGACCGGCAGCAATGTGCCAAAGATGAGCGAACTTTTTCCTGAGCCGCTGACTCCCGTCACGCACACGAGTTTGTGAAGCGGAATTTCGACCGTCACATTTCGAAGGTTGTGCAGGCGAGCATTCCGGATGGTCAAAGATCGCTCGGGTGCTTCCGATTGTTC
The DNA here is from genome assembly GCA_031377305.1 of Planctomycetota bacterium. Taxonomy (GTDB): domain Bacteria; phylum Planctomycetota; class Planctomycetia; order Planctomycetales; family Planctomycetaceae; genus SXXK01. Next base: position 6,507 of record JANMEV010000668.1, read on the forward strand.
TAAGACAGTCGAAGTTTTTGACCTTCTGGATTTCAGGTCCTTGGTCATTGCCGGTTCAAACGCACCTCGCAGATAGTCGCCGGTGGGCGATTGAGCAAGCCGTTCAGCATCCGCAGGAGTTCCCGAGAACAAAAGATGGCCGCCATCTGCGCCGGCTCCTGGACCGAGATCCACCAGCCAATCAGCGGCCCGCATGATGTCTCCGTCATGTTCGACCACAATCACCGTTCCACCTGCATCGCGCAGATCGAAGAGAGTTTTCAGCAGTCGCTGAGTATCTCGAGGATGCAGGCCAGCAGTGGGTTCGTCGAGCACAAAGTGAGCGCCGTATAACTGCGATGATAACGACGCGGCCAGGCGAGCGCGCTGAAATTCGCCGCCCGAGAGTGTTCGCGTTGGGCGATTAAGATTCAGATACCCGATTCCCACATCGCTAAGACACTTCAGTCGCGTTCGAATGTCGGGAAGAGTTCGTTCCGCGACCAGTCTGGCTTCCTGCGTCAGGGGCATCTCGCTTGTGTCGCCATTGGAAGATACGGAGCCGCCGGCATCGCCGATTTTTGCATCGGTCACCGTGGAGATCCATTCGTCCACAGTGCGTAAAGCCGTATCAACGCTGAGTCGAGAAAACTCGGACAATGTTGTGCCGCGAAACGTGATGCCTCGCGGAAACGGCTGCAGGCGAGTTCCATCACATGCCGAGCACGCTTTTTGGTGAAATGTGGTGACAGCACCTCCGCTATCGATCGCTCCTTCAACGCCCAGGCCAGAACATTCCTGGCACGCGCCCCAGGGCGAGTTGAAACTGAAGCTGCGAGGCTCCGGTGTTTGAAAATTCAGATCGCAATCGGGACAACTGAAACGAGTGCTGACCAGTTTCTCGGCCCACTTGCCATCGGCTTCGTGGCTAATGATGCAAGTGCCATCACTTTCACGGCAGGCCAGTTCGATCGATTCACGCAACCGCGAACGGATGCCTTCCTTGATCACGATGCGATCCACAATCGCATCAATCGTATGCGACTTGCCAGCAGCCAGCGGTTTCGCTTCGGAGATATCAATGAGCTCTCCATCGATGCGGGCGCGCACAAAACCGTTGCGAGCAATTCGCTCGATCACTTCTCGATGTGCCCCGCGGCGACCTCGCACCATCGGCGACAAAATCATCAACCGCGTTCGTTCGGGCAGTTGCAGAGTCTGCTGCAGAATCTGGTCGACGGATTGTCTCTGCACTGGCTTTCCGCACTGCGTACAATGCGCTGTGCCGCCGCGCGAGTAGAGCAGCCTAAGAAAGTCATGAATCTCCGTTGTTGTCGCCAGTGTCGCCCGCGCGGGGACGGATGAAACTCGCTGATCAACGCTGATGGTCGGAGCGAGCCCTGTAATTTCATCAACGTCGGGACGAGGGAATTGTCGCAGCAGAGAGCGAGTCTGAACCGAAACGCTTTCCAGATATCTCCGTTGCCCTTCAGCGAAGAGAGTATCGAAAGCGAGTGAACTCTTTCCGGATCCGCTAACGCCAGTCATCACGATCAGTTTGCCGGCGGGCAGGTCGACGTCAACATTCCTTAAATTATGAGTGCGCGCACCTCGGATGCGGATCATTGGCAGGTCATCGAGACGGGAAAGCGGATTCATGGTCGTGTTATAGCCGGTCCAGACGCTGACGACAAAACAGTTGCGGGCCTGTGCAAGTTCGATTTGATATGTTTCGTCTTCGGCGACAGGACTGTTTCAACATCCGCAACGCTGCGTTGCTTTGACCATAACTGTTGATCGTCTATTCTTCCCTACGGCCAGCACAAAATTCTGTTATCTGAACTTAGGTCAACCATGAGCATCGGCGAACAATTTCGCTTCTTTCGCAATTTTGTTCGTCATCCACTTCAGGTCGGATCGCTCATCCCAAGTTCGACGCACCTGGCAAAAGTGATGGTGGAAAGCGTCGACTGGAGCAAGGTAAAGGCCATTCTTGAATACGGGCCAGGGACTGGCGTGTTCACAGAAGCGATCCTGGCTCGAAAGTCGGCAGACTGTCAATTTGCCGCGATCGAACGATCGCCCGATTTTGTTCGCGCCGTGCAGCAGCGATGTCCGACCGCTCGCGTGTTCGAAGACAGTATCGAAAACGTGGAAGCGATCTGCATACAGGAAGGTATCGAGTCCGTCGATGCGGTGCTTAGCGGGATCCCGTGGGCTATCTTTCCCGAAGCGATGCAAAAATCGTTGCTTGAACCGATGCTGCGAGTGCTAAAGCCGGGCGGACATTTTGCAACGTTCACTTATGTGCAAAGCGCCGCAAGTCCGCAGGGTATTCGTTTTCGGAAGCTACTCAACGAATACTTTCCGGACGTCCAGCGCAGTCCAATTGTCTGGCGAAACTTTCCGCCCGCATTTGTGTATCGCTGTAATCGTTAGTCGAGCGACCCAGAAATGCAGCACCGTTGAAATCTCTCGTTCGACAAACCTGAAAACTGGAAGTCCGGGCGAATCCTGATTTGAAGCGTACTCATTTGATCCAATGCAACGATAAACTGCGGCTCGATGTTCGTTGTCACACGACCGCGTTCGCTGTCACATAACGCGACTTTTTCGCAAATGGTTCCGCTCGTTTTGAAAGACCACTGATGACACTCGACCAGTTACTTCAGCAATACGAACAAGGTGCTGACCTGCTCCGCGCGGCGGTTAAGGGTGCGCGAGAGGATCAAATGACGCAGCATCCTGTTCAGGGGAAATGGTCGATCCAGCAGGTCGTTTGCCACCTTGCGGACTTTGAGCCAATTTACACCGATCGAATGAAACGTGTGCTGGTGGAAGACAATCCAACGCTGTTTGGCGGAGATCCGGATGTTTTCGCGTCTGGCTTGCACTACGAGCATCGCAATGTTTTCGAGGAACTGGATCTGATCACCGTCGTTCGAAAGCAGATGGCTCGTATTCTGCGGCAAACCGACGTCGAGGACTTTCAGCGAACCGGCGTGCATTCCGAATCCGGACCATTGACTCTGGAGACGCTTCTCGAACGCATCACCAACCACATTCCGCATCACGTGCGTTTCATTCAGGACAAGATTGTCGCGATGAGATGATCAGGTGTTTTTCCGGAAGACAAGCAATGACCGCAGCAATCAGCGCCACGGTCAGATGGACTTCGTTGATGATTCGCGAGCGGTCGTGCAAGGCGACGAACTCCTGAGTCCTCGTCTTGCCAGGGGGCGTGATCAATCTCTGCAACGGTTTGTAGACCATTTGATAATCAACGATGGCGATTCCAGTTGAGATGAGCGTGAGCCCCAACACTGCCAGCATCCGCTTTCGAAGATTTGCAGCGTTAGTGACAATCGCCAGAAGCGAGGTCACCAACGTTGTTCCAAGACAAAACCATCCGAAACGGTAGTACAGCGGAAATCGGATTGTTGCCAACTGATCACGGACCAGCGAATCAAACTGAGCATATCGCTGTTCGGCTACGCTGGTGATCACGTACAGAATCGCACCGCCAACCCAGAAACACAGGGCGATCCGTGTCAGAGCGACGCTGGCACTGGCGAGAATTCCTGGATTTGTGGACACGAGTGAATTTCCTCAACGCGAAGTATCTTTACCACTCAAGAAGCACGGACCCATGGCGTTCGAAATACTCGAACCGAAACCCTGACTGGTCGTCACAGAATTAACATTGCATCGCCATAGCTGTAAAAGCGGTATCGTTCGGCAATAGCCTGTCGATAAGCTTCTATCATTAAGTCGTATCCTGCAAGTGCAGCGACAAGCACCAGCAACGTCGATCCCGGAAGATGGAAATTTGTCAGCAGACAATCCACGCTCTGAAATTTGTAGCCTGGGCGAATAAACAATCGGGTCCTGCCTTCCCAGGGCACAAGTGGCACACCGCCGGCGATGGCTGCCGACTCCAGTGTTCGAATGGACGTGGTTCCAACAGCCACAACTCGACCACCATCGGCTTTGGCTGCCGCAATCCGATTGCTGGTGCTCATCGGCAGCCGACACCATTCTTCATGCATGTGATGTTCTGATAAACGGTCGGTGTTGATTGGCCGAAATGTCCCGATCCCAACATGTAGAGTCAGCTCTGCGGAACCGACGCGCTTCCTTCGGCATTCGTTTAAGAGACTCTCCGTAAAATGGAGACCGGCCGTGGGAGCCGCCACGGCACCAGGCTCAGAGGCGAATTGAGTTTGATAGCGATCCTGATCGTCGGCATCGGCAAGTTTTCGCCCCATATAGGGCGGCAGAGGAAGAGATCCGAATTCCTCAAGAGTCTCCAACGACGACCGCAGGTCGGGAGTCGAGACCAGCCAACCTCCATCAACTCGCTTTTCCATCAGCGTCAGAATCAGTGACTTCTGTGGGACCGTTCCGGAAAAATCTCCATCAGCGGCTGTGCGCTGTTCGTATGCCGGAATAACGGTGATTGTCTCACCCGGCATCAATCGTCCGCGAGTTTCACTCAGCAAATGCCAGCAGCCTGGAGACACTTCTTCAACGAACAGCCCCTCCCAACGTCCGCGAGTCGATGTGCGAAATCCAAACAGCCGAGCTGGCAAAACCTTCGTGTTGTTGAAGATCAGCAGATCGTTTGGCTGGAGCCACTTCGGAAGTTCTCGGATCTGCGAATGAGTAACCAAATTTTGCTGCCGGTCGACCACCAGCAGACGTGCGTCATCTCGCGAGGCTGTCGGTCGCGAGGCGATTAGTTCTGCCGGCAGCGGAAACTGCCAGGCATCAAGGTGGTCAAGATCAGGAACCGTCATAAGGTCGTCGACTACAGTCGTAACTCAAGAACAGGAAATTGTCCGTCAACAGATGAGCCAACGACACAAGGCAACAGCACAAGCTGCAATTTTCGGTGTGCCATCTTTCTGTCGCAGCCTGTGTTCCGAACGATGGCCACAACCCACAGTAGTCTCTATCTATTGGAACCGTTAATGTAATCTCTAATCGCCGCTGGCTCGACGAATTCAACTGCCGCTCACTCCTGAATCTCACTTCCCGTAAGCAAATTTGTGCAAAGCTCAACGCCCCAACGCCCCGGCCGCCTGACCATGGCGATCACCGAACTTGATATCGGTGGCGCTGAGCAAGCGTTCGTGCGAGTTGCGGACGGGCTGAAAAGACGCGGCTGGGATGTTCGCGTCATTAGTCTGCGAAATGCCGGAGCTCTTGCTGGACCTCTGCAGGCGGTCGGGATTCCCGTTGTCGCCTTGAATTGCGGCGGCTTTCTCGACCTTCGCGCCGTGTGCCGAATGAGAGCGGAACTAAAAAAGCACCCGGCGGACGCTTTGCTGACATTTCTGCATCAGGCGAACATCGCTGGTCGACTTGCAGGGTGCTGGGCGAAAGTGCCCTGGATCGTATCAGGAATTCGCGTCGCCGATCGGCGCTGGTCGGTCAGGATTTCTGAGCGGCTGACATCTCGCTGCGTGGATCACTATTCTGCTGTCAGCGAATCCGTCGCCAGGACTCACAGAGATCTTTGCAGGATCTCGACCGAGCGAATGACGGTGATTCGGAACGGGGTCGACGTCGATGCCATACAGAGTGCCGTCCCAACGGATCGAGCCACTCTGGGGTGTGAAACGACCGACATCATCGTGCTGTCGGTCGGTCGATTATCACAGCAGAAAGCACCGCTTGAAGTCCTGCAGGCTTTCAAGCAGTTCCGATTGACGTGTATCGCCCGAGGGAAGCGAGCCCGGTTGTTGTTCGTCGGCGACGGACCTTTGCGAGAGGTGCTGCAAACGCGGATCAATGCGGCCGGACTGCAGAATGAGGTGCGAGTTCTTGGCTGGCGACCTGATGTTTGGGGGCTTATGAGGTCTTCCGACGTCCTTGTCCTGGCATCTCACTGGGAGGGTCTGCCAAACGTCATTCTGGAATCGCAGGCCGCCGGCTTGTTGGTGGTAGCGTCGGATGTCGATGGTTGCTCAGAAGTCATCAGCGATAAATTCAACGGTCGCTTGTTTCCATCCGGAGATTGCGGCGAACTGGCCAGAATCCTCCTGGAAGTCACCGATTCGCAGGTCAACAGCGCAGCCATGACTGCCGCAGCCAAACGCTTGGTAGACGAAACTTTTCAGTGGGAAACGTGTATCGAAAAATTCCACGCGATGCTGACTCGGCGCTGAGCGTTTACTGCGCGGATCGCGGGCCGTGGTTAACGTTGTGATACTCGAAGGAACCGAAAAATACGACTTCGAGCGGCATTCAAGGTTGTCTGTTTGAAAGCATCGAGTCCCAAGGTCCGTCATCGCTGACGCCTCGGGTTTCTGTCAAACGTGGCCGCCGGAAGTATCTCTGCAAACAAGAACACTTCGAACAATCTTTCAATATTGATTTGTGATCAGTTGTGCATTTAGGGCTCTGCGGTTGGAATGTATGCCTGCGGGGTTGGTTTGTGGGCATCGTCTTTCAATCACCGGAACCTGCACAATTAGCCTGCGGTTTTCAGTGAGGGCCTTGCTTGTGCGCGAGTCTTGCGTTTCCTGCTGTTTTTTTTGCCTTCAAACAGTCCTACGGACGACTATTCGAGTGTCACAGCGAGCACGAACCTCGCTCCTGATGCTGATCGTTCCACTGTTGATCCTTGCATCACCTGTCTACTCTCAGGATGCACGTCCTGCCTCAGACGTTCGAATTCGAGTCAGTGCTGGTGGAACCGGTCGATTTGCTGCGAACCGCTGGGGTCTGGCTGAAGCAAACGTCATGAACTACAGCGATGACCCTGCATCAGCAATGATTATCGTCACTCCACCAGAAGGTCAGGGGTTACAGTACGCGAGAAAGGTTGAGGTCCCGGCACACATGGCCTTTGAGGCCGCCTGGCCTTTTCGAATCGCCAACAGCAGTGGTGGCGGTCAGGACTTCCCCTATTTGATTTTTCCAAACGGTGAAGAGGATGGCATCCTCCGCCAGACAAAGAACAGCGAACTGTTGCCCTCGTTCACTTCTCCCGTATTGGGAAATGGACCAGGTTACACAGGCTGGATTTCCGACTCCAACATTTCTGCGACCAATCATCGGGCGATTGATGGGCTTATTCGAGCCTTACGAATTGGCAATGTGGACGGAGCTGGGATTCTTACAGTCCTGCCAAACGAACTCACATCGTCCAGCGAGTCCCTGGATATGCTCGACCAGTTGATCATCAGCTCGCCGTTGCTTTTGAACTATCCGCAAGCCTGTGAAGCAATTCGGGTTTGGATGCAGCGTGGCGGTCGAATGATGTTGGTTCTTGAGCAGACCGGGCCCGAGCTTGCAAAGATATTACTGGGCGAATGCTTTCCGATGGACGTTGTTGGTGAGGCTTCCGCGAACTCAGTAACGTTGGATCTGAATCCTCAGTATCGTCAGGACCAATATCCGGTGCGAAACGTCATTCGAACATTTGATGAGCCGGTTCGATACCTTCGAGTAGCACAAGATGCGGGTGAAGTGATCTGGTCCGTTGATGGATGGCCTGTTGCCTCTCTCGTCCATGTTGGACGAGGTGCTGCCGTCGTTACAACCATCTCTAGTCAGGTGTTCATTGAAGAGCAACCTGCAAGCAGTGCCACAGCTCCTCCTTTTCGAGTGATCGCATCGTCGCGTCGGATGGCGGAATCGATTTTCGTAGCCCGTACCGCCCCGTTAGTCGACGAGAGCACCGCCAATGCAGTTGGGGCAACGATGACGGGCTATGCCATTCCGTCACGAAAAGCAGCAGTACTTTTGTCGTTACTGTTTCCTGTCCTACTGGCGATCGCCGGACTTGTGCTGCAACGAAAGCATGCTGGGCAGCGGCTTATTTGGGTTGTGCCTGTGCTTGCCATCCTTGCCTCCATCCCTTCACTCGTTTTCGGCAGGATGGTTCGTGCAGTGGCGCCTCCCACAGTGGTTGAAACGTCCATCGTTCAGGCGATTCCGGGTATGTTGGAACAAACGGCGGATGGATTTACGACGATCTACGTTCCCTCTCCATCGCTCCTGTCCGTTGATGCGAAGAACGGTACGATATTCGACGCAGCGATGGATGCGGCGAATCGAGACTATCGAAGATTGATTTGGAGCGACGGAAAAGACAGTCATTGGCAGAACCTGAATCAGCCAAACGGCATTCGGACCTATCCGTTACGTTCCACTCGGCGATTTCCATCCGTGGTGAGAGCGATCGCTTCGTTCAACGAACAGGGTCTCTCGGGAACGCTTGCGTCTGAGGGAATCCAGAACCCCGCAGATCTTTTGCTCGCCGGCGTTTCGCCCGATCGAATGAGCGTCACACTGAACGCAGACGGCTCGTTCATTGGCACCCCGGACGACGTTCTGGCACCCAATCAGTTTTTCAACAAAGCGATGCTGGTCACTGACGAACAGAGGCATCGCTCCACGGTTCTGAAGGACGTGTTCGAAAACTCGAATTCAGCGACCGCGTTTCCGAACGCATTGACGCTGATGTTCTGGGAAGCTTCAGAGAACCTGCAGGTGAATATTGCGGGTGACGACCTTCGTCGCCGAAACAACACGTTGTTTCTGCAACCTGTCAGCCTTCAGCCGCCGGTGGCTGGAGCGATGGTGACCATCCCGTCTCCGCTGATTTCCTATCGCAGTGTTCCCGGATTGAGCGGCGGGCAAGGTTCGGCATACAGCAATCCTCAGCGAGTCTGGCAGGAGCAGGAAGGTGCCGTCGACAGTCTGCTTGAATTTCTTATTCCCAGCGTTTGCACCCCGTTTGACATTGAGTCTGCCGAGTTGGCGATTCTTATACGGGCAGGCTCGCGAGTCCTGACTGTCTCAGCTGGAGACAAGAGTAACCTGCAACTGGTTTCAACTCTACAAAGCCCTTTGGGGACTTTCAACATTGAGCTCCCACGCGACTTGATTAAGAACACGGGGCGGACCGGAAGCGTCTTTGTCTCGCTCAAGGTCAGCGATCTGGACGCCGCACTCCAGTCAGATGGTCTTTCCGGTGAACAGGACGACTACTGGAAAATTGAGTACGTCCGCCTCACGCTGAAAGGGCGACGCCAGGCTGATGTCGTCGCCCAGACTGTTGAATGAAATTGTCGTCTCTTCAGCCTTCAGTATCTGATTGGCTCCTCCTCGCTCATCCGAAAACGCTTCGTCTTTAAAACTCAGAAACGTGAGTGCCGTGCGAATGTCTGATTCAAGCCCCGTTGTCGAAATCCATGAGCTGTCGAAACACTACGGTGAATTTGTCGCGTTGGACAACCTGTCGCTGACTCTGGAACGAGGCCGTATCCTTGGCTTCATCGGGCCGAACGGTGCCGGCAAAACGACAACCATTCGAATCCTCGTCGGCCTTTCCCGCCCCACCTCCGGCTACGCCAAAATTGCCGGCGCTGACTGCATGACGGAACTGCCAAAGGTTCGTCGACTTGTCGGCTACATGCCGGACAAGTTTGGGTCGTACGACAATATGCGAGTCCGGGAGTATCTTGATTTTTTCGGAGCCGCCTTTGGTATTCCACGTCGCGAACGACAGAAACGCGTTGCAGAAGTTCTGGACCTGACCAACGCCACCTGGATGCAGGACCGATACGTTGAAAGCCTGAGTCACGGGATGCAGCAGCGCATCGGTATCGCAAGAACTCTGCTGCATAAGCCGGAAGTGCTGATTCTGGACGAACCCGCTAACGGACTGGATCCCGAAGCGCGAATCGAAATGCGATCGCTGCTGCTGCGACTTGCGGCGGAAGGTCGGACGCTGATCGTCACCAGTCACATCCTGCCCGAACTGTCTCGCATCTGCGATCGAGTCGCGATCGTTGCAGGAGGTAAGTTGAGAGCATTCGGAACACTTCAGGATGTGACGCGAGAACTCTCTCAGCGGCGTACTATGGAAATACAGTTCCTGTCTTCAGCCGGGCTTGCGGTTGCTGCAGATCGAGTTCGAAAGTGTCTGGAATCAGATGCAGAAGTGACGATTTCGGAAACAGAGTCCATAATTCGATGCAGAACATCAGCAAAGGATGAAGCGTTGTCCGAATTGTTGTGTCAGTTGGTGACTGCCGGTGACAAAGTCTCTCAGTTCCGTGAAGTTGCAGGTGACCTTGAAGAGGCATTTGTCTCTGCGGCACGCGTCGCCGAAGCCGAGCGCTCTGGTAAAGATGGTGCGGATTGGGGAACGGGCCGGCCGGCCGTGACGGAGGTTTCTCGATGAACGGCAGCTTTGTCATCATTGAACGCGAACTTCTGGCTCTGCTCAGAAGTACTCGCACACTGATCATTTTGGTCAGCATATCCCTGATCTTTGCTATGATTGTCATTCTGAAATGGCCGTCAAGCGGAGTAGTGACGGCTGTCCTGAACGAAAACGCAATGCAGGCAGATCTCTCAGGAGTTCAGGCGCAGGCAGTTTTCCAGTGGCTGTCGTATGCCATGTTGACGGCTGCAATTCTGGTCGTTCCCGTGTTTCCAGCAACATCTCTTGTGACGGAAGTGCGTCGTCGAACTTTGGAATTGCTGCTCAACTCGCCATTGTCGAGAGCATCGATCTACTTCGGCAAAGCAGGAGCCATGCTTTGCGTGGTAACCATGCTGCTCTTTGCAACTCTGCCAGCAATGGCCTGTTGTTATTTGATGGGAGGACTGTCATTCACAAACGACGTGCTGAAGTTGTACGCGTTTGTGATGTTTGTGTGCACGGAACTCGTGGTCATCGGAATGCTGGTTGGCACCTATTGCCGCACGACTGAGTCCGCTCTTCGCTGGACTTATGGTGTCACCTTTGCCATGACAATTGTGCCCGTGTTTCCGGACTTCATGTTTCCGGGCGGCACCAGTCCGATTTCGGTGGGATTTCAGTGGTTGAAGCTGATTTCACCTATTCCATCGCTCATGCAGATGCTGAACCTTGGGTCTGTGGGAGGCAACGGAATGATGGAAGGCCGGGACATGCTGACATGGTACCTTAGTTTCGCCTCAGCGTTCATCGTCATCGGGAGCGTTGTTTGCATCCGAAGGCTAAGTCACGCATTGCTTGATCAGTCTCGTTCGCAGGGAGTTATCACGGATGACCAGGCTCAGTGGGTCCGAACCACTCGCCGTTTGCTGTACGTCGTCGATCCCCAAAAACGGTCGGGGGGTATTCTGCCATTTGTGAATCCCGTGATGGTCAAAGAGTTTCGCTGTCGCCAGTTTGGACGAATGCACTGGCTTATCCGCCTTGTCGCCATCTGTGCGGTACTTTCACTCCTGCTTACGTTGGCTTCAGCAAAAGGAACAGAATCGCGAGGAGTGGAATACACAGGCGCCCTGATTATCGTGCTTCAGGTCGCGTTGATCGTCTTGATGACGCCGGGCATTGCAGCAGGAATGATCGCCGGGGAATTCGAAGGCGGCAGCTGGAATTTGTTACGAGTCACACCGCTCACTCCCGGCCGAATTCTGCGGGGAAAACTCATCAGTGTGATCATCACGCTGGCTCTGCTGCTGTGTGCGACGCTGCCGGGCTATGCCGTAATTATGCTGATTAAGCCCAGCCTTCAGCAGCAGGTGATTCAGGTTCTGAACAGCCTGGTTCTTGCAGCCGTGCTGTCGATGCTGGTCAGTGCCACTGTCAGTAGTTTCTTTCGATCAACGGCGGTTGCGACGACCGTTTCTTATGGCGTACTGGTTTCCTTGTTTGCCGGAACGATGCTGGTGTGGATCAACCGCGATGCACCGTTCGGAAACACAGTGGTTGAAAATACCCTGAGGCTCAATCCGATGGCGGCTGCTTTGAACGCGATTCAGGCCGATGGATTTCAATCTTACAACCTGGTCCCTTCCACGTGGTGGGTTTGTGGAGTGATCAGCGTTGTTCTTTCTTTCATCCTTTATGTTCAAGTGATTCGCCTGAGTCGTCCGGATTGAGAAAGGCGATTCACTCAGGATCGTATAATTAAGATGGACAGGAAATTGACTTTTGTGAGCAATCGTATGACGTTCAAATTCAGGGGCGAAGAAATGAATGGCCGGTCTTGTCTTCGATGTGCTGGCCTGTTGATATTCACGTCAGTCCTGTTCACTTCGGCCGCGAACGCAGACGAACCTTCGACGGTCCAGCCAACCGTGCTGGACACGTCAGATCAATGGTCCCTGAATTTTTCTCCCTCAGGCCCATATGGCGGGCCACTGGAAATTCCGTCGATCGTACGCCATCAAAAACTGCCTATGCGAATGCATCTGGAGCCGTTTTTCAAAGCTCATCCCGTGGAATTGAAACTGGATGAGCGTATGGTTCCACTATTTGAACGTGCTTTGCTGGAAGCAACCGACGCTGAGATTCAGGAAAATGCCGCGTTGTCCCTGGCCCGAGCGTCCAGTGAAGTCGGAATCGATATCAAGAGCAGCGAGCAGCCGTTGCGTCAACTGATGAAGAAAACTGAACATCCTCGCGTTCGCTTCGCCTGTGCTCGCGGTCTTGTTATGGGAAACATGGAAGCGGCTGGTGAAGACCTTGCGGCGTTGATTGAGTCGGCCGACGATGCGGATCGCCTTGTGATTGAACCTGCATTGGCTCGCTGGAAGACGCCTCAGGCCGTGCCGATCTGGACTCGACGCCTGTCCGATCGAAACGCGACAACCGTTGCCCTTCGACTTGCATGCGATGGCTTGCAGCAGACGGCACATCAGAACTCTGTACCATTGCTGCTGTCGCTTGTTCGTGATGGCTCGCTATCGTTCGCCATTCGAATGGCGGCAGCGCGAGCCATATGTGCACTCGACAATAACGCCGCTCTGACGGAAGCAGCACAGCGAGTATCGGGCAGCATGCAGGATCGACTTCTTTCAGTCGCTCTGTTGAGGCATGCCAACGCAACGGCTAACGCAAGAACAGCAGTTCTTTGTGAAGACGAATCCGCAGCCGTCGCTGCCGCTGCCTGGCTTCAGTTGCTGGAACAGAATCCCGCCAGCCTGTTGGACCATCTGGGGACAGGACGCGTACATCGTGACTCAGCGGTTCGAGAAACCGTGGCCAGAGTTGTGCGGCAGTTTCCGGATCCGCAGCGACTGGAATGGCTCAATGGATTGTTGAGCGACGAGCATATCAATGTTCGTAACGTGGCTCGAGAGATGCTCTATTCAATCGCAAGTGAGAAGCCGGAACTTCGCGATGGAATCGTCGCTACGGCATCGAATTCGCTCCGACCCGATTCGAAAGACTGGCAGGGGCAGGAACAGAGTCTCATTCTTCTGGGACAGTTGCGTGCATCGCAGTTTTCGGAAGCCTGCATTCCCCTTCTCGACGCAGCACGAAGTGAAGTGCGAGTCTCAGCAGCATGGCTGTTGCACTTGTTTCCCAATATCACAATCAAGGAGACCTTGTTGACCAGGATCAGTCGCCTTGAAGAAGAATTGAAGACTCCTGCCGCCGCGGAGACGACAATCCTTGAACTGACGTTCCTGTTTCAGTACTGCGGACTAATCCGAGCACAGGAAGTACATGCACTGATGGTGCAGCACATTCCCAAAGGCTATCCGGGCGGTCCCGACAAACGCAGTGCGGCGATTTGGACGCTCGGTCTATTAAACGAAAATAAAGAGCCCGCAGATCTCGTTGCAAAGCTTGATGATCGAGCCAACGATTTTGGCTCAATCCCACCGGAGCAGGAACCTGTTCGGCGCCTGGCAGTCGTTGCTATGGGACTGATGCGATCGAAGTCAGAAACCTCAGAGAAGACTCTATTGCGAGCGTTTGACCGGGACCCACCGATCACTCTGATACCAAGCGCCGGCCGATGGGCGCTGTTTCTCATGGGAAAAACAGTCCCAGCGGAACTGCCACCGGATCAGCAATTCATCGGTGGCTGGAGACTGAATCCAGCAGACGCCCCGTGAGCCGCAACCAGACACGCCGAATCAGCTGATGCGCTAAGGTCAGAGAGAATCATGGCTTTGGAGACCAGTCGAAACAGCTCGGCCGAAGCGTTCAAACTGAGCTTTTGCATGATCCTTGACCGATGTTTCTCAACTGTTTTTTCGCTGATGCCGGTTGAAATGGAAATGGACTTGTTCGTACGGCCTTCATAGACAAAGTGCAGAATCTCTCGCTCACGCTGGGACAAGACCTGCAGCCGCCGCTGGGCTTCATTGATTTCTCGCAACACCGCATCGATCAGATTGGACTCAACAACCTCTCTAAATCGTATCAGGTGGCCGACGACTAAATCGCCGGACGTCACGGCTACGATCTCTGCCTTCAACCGCAGCGAGTCGTTTCGAACCAGAATAAAGTCCGTCTGTTTGTCTTTGCCGCTGTTGGAGATGAGAGTAACGAACTGTTCGACATCAATGCCATGCGATTCGAAAGCGAGCGAAATTGCATGCGCCGACGGGGGCAAATGTCGATCGCAGATTTCGAGCTTCCATTGAAGTTTGAAAGCTCTGGAAACAATTGGAACACCAGACGTTGCCAAGGGGCGAAACCACCATGCGCTGGGGTCAGATTGCAGCAAAACCGCAAGGATAGAAGTTGCCTGAACATCTGATGTGGCGGCGGAGTCCATTGGGTCTTATCGTGTTCCACTAAGCAAATACGTCGTCAAAAGCTGCGAGTCCGATTCGCTATACCGGCACCAACAAGCAAATGAGACTTGAATCGCGGTTTCCATCAGAATCTGCAATCCGTTCTGCGCTGATATTCGGATTCTGGTCGGGTTATTCCCCATTCGCTTGCCCAGCATAATTGCGTTTCTCGAACAACAACATTGAGTAAGGTGGTTCATTAAAAAATACGTAATGTAGAGATAGACTGCAACGTAAGGCAGGCTGGCTCAGGAAAATCGATGCTGATTTGTCAAAACAGTACTCGATGGCAGGAAGCCGATCTGCGCTAGGCATCGCTGAGCCCAACCTGATGTGCGAATTTGAACCAAATCGTGAATTTTGGCATCTACGCTGATATCTGATTTACTGGCCTAACGTTAAGAATGGGTGCCAGAACCATGAATCTCGCCAGCATTTTTTTTGTGGCTCTCGCATCGGTTGAACCCGAAACGCTGATTTGCCAAAGTGCCGTTACTCAAATCGCCCATGGCGTTTTGGCTCACGTTCGGGAATGGACCGAGGCTTTTCGATCACTACCCGAAGAAAACCCCAATACCCTAACTCTGGCCCGACACAAAAAACGCTGTCGGCGGGAGAGCATTCCTTGCACGCTGAGCTTCCTTCTTCTGCTGAAGACTCTTCCCCTAGTGGAGTACCGTGGTACCGTCTTCTCAACCGCTACCACTGGTTTGTGCTGATCATAGCAGCTCTGGGTTGGCTGTTCGACACGATGGACCAGCAGCTTTTCAATCTGGCCCGCGTGCCAGCCATGAAGGAACTGCTGCCACATGAGCCGGGGAAATTGCCATCCGCGGATCTCATGAATTTTTACGGCCCACTTGCTACGTCAATCTTCATGATCGGGTGGGCCACAGGCGGGCTGATCTTTGGAGTTTTAGGTGACAGAATTGGTCGAGCAAAGGTCATGCTTTGGACAATCCTGATTTATTCCGTCTGCACAGGACTTAGTGCGTTCTCAATTGGATTCTGGGACTTTGCATTCTACCGCTTTTTGACGGGACTGGGAGTTGGTGGTGAGTTCGCTGTTGGAGTTTCGTTAGTCGCGGAAGTCATGCCGTCCAAAGCACGCCCATTTGCGCTTGGACTTCTTCAGGCTCTCTCCGCGGTTGGCAACATCGCCGCTGCGTTGATGAATATCATTCTTGGACAGGTGGAAAGCGCCGGCGGCCTCGAAAATCTCGCTGTCGCAGACACGCCCATCAAGGCCTGGCGGATCCTGTTTATTGTCGGAACAGTTCCAGCTCTGCTGGCAATCTTTATTCGGCGAAACCTGAAAGAACCAGATACCTGGAAAGCTCAAATGGGTTCCGGGATGGGGAAACAACTTGGCTCATACGGCGAGTTGTTCCGTGACCCTAAGCTGCGAAAGAACGCAATCGTCGGATTGATTCTGGCATCGTCCGGAATCATCGGGCTTTGGGGCATCGGTTTCTTCAGCTTTGACCTCCTCTCGCCAGTGTTCCGCAAACACTTCGAAGCCCAGGGGCTGGCGGAAAATGTTGTCAACGGGCAAGTTGCAAAGTGGGTTGGAATTACTTCGGTAATGCAGAATATCGGCGGTTTTCTTGGCATTTATGCCTACAGCCATCTGACAAGTATTTTTGGCAGAAAGCCAGCCTTTGCCGTCTCATTTGTGGCAGCGTTGCTGAGCACAGCATTGGTGTTTTGGAAGCTGGATGAATTCAGTGAAGTTTTCTGGATGATTCCCATGATGGGCTTCTGCCAGCTTGCTCTGTTTGGCGGATACGCCATCTATTTTCCGGAGTTGTTTCCAACTCGCCTGCGTTCAACGGGAATAAGTTTTTGCTACAACGTGGGACGATATGTTGCCGCGGCTGGGCCTTTTGTCCTTGGGTACCTGACGACCACTGTGTTCAGCAAAGCAAATGGCTACGACGAAGGCATGCGTTACGCAGGAGTATCGATGTGCTCCATTTTCCTCGTCGGGCTACTGGCACTTCCGTTCGCTCCGGAAACCAAAGGGAAGCCTTTACCGGAATAGCCAATGGCATGTTTCAAGGCAATCCCCCTGAGCGATGAACTCACCGACCTATCCCCGGTGTCTGCAGCCGGACCGATCCGGTCGCACTTTAGACCGCTCTTTGACTTGTCAAAGGTTGGACCCTTGTTGCTGTCGTTGACCGTAGTAATGGTCTGTACCACGGCGGTTCATGCTGCTGAATTTCGACTTCCGGATGATCGTCGGAAACTGGATGCGGCGACGCTCAATGAATGCGGGCTGCAGATTGTCGAGTCTCGTCGACTGATCCTTGTGACAGACCTGCCGCTGGATGCCGTCAGGGATCTGCCTCCGCTGGCGGACGCTCTGTTCGACGAACTCGAACGTCAAATGGGCCAGCTTGTTCCCAACATGGCTGGCACCGATTTTCAGGTGACCGGGTTTCTGATCGATGCAAAGGAACGATTCGAAAAGGCAAACGTCCTGCCTCCTGAACAGTTTGCCTTCCGACACGGTCGTCACCTGGGGTATCAGTTCTGGATGAACAATCAAACGTCGCCTTACTATAGACGACACCTGATTCTGCATGAATTTGTGCACTGCTTCATGATGTGTGAACATGGAATGCAGAACATTCCACCACTTTGGTTCACGGAAGGAATCGCCGAATACTTTGCAACGCATCAACTGGAGAAAGTGATCTCACAAAGTCGTTTTGGGATTCTGCCACCCACGGTCGACGGCTTTGAAGGCTGGGGACGTATCGCTGAAATTCGAGACGGCAGCTCAGCCACATTAAGGAACAATGCTCGCTCAATGTCGCTGGAAGAGGTGCTTCATCCTGCCACCCGCTCATTTGCTGACGAAAGCAATTATGCGCATGCCTGGGCAATTGTGTGGTTGATGCGGAATCATCCGAATTTGAAGGAACCTTTTGCTGATTTCAACCGCGTTCGAACAGATCAGGACTTTCGAACAGCATCCGACAAGATCCCGGCAGATACCTGGAAACGCCTTGCTGTCATCTGGCCAGTCTTTCTTGACAGCGTGGTGGAAGGATTCGACGTGAACCGTTCTTTCCCAACGCTTGGCCCGGAACCCAAGCCCTGGCCGAAGAGTTCTGGCAGCCCATCTGTGACACAATTGGCGTCCGATCAGGACTGGCAATCGTCCGGGTTCGTTTTCTCCAGGGGCAGCACCATCACGCTCAAATGCACAGGACGATACGCCGTGCACGACAAGCCTCAACCCTGGATCTCGGAGCCTGATGGAATCACCATTGAGTATTACTTGCAACATCCAACTGGCCGCATCATGGCAATGATCGTATCCCCGGACGGTCAGTTCGTCACGTCTCGAATTCGAGTGGGCAGTGAAACAACAATTACCATCCCGCAGGAATACGATGGAGAACTCTGGTTGCAGATCAACGACTCGGCAGCAAAGCGAGCAGGCAACAGCGGATCGACAGAAGTGCGAATCGAAGCGGCGAAGTAGGACCTCGAAGTTTGCGAGCATCTATCGTCAGCGTATGAAGACTGCATCTGGGTGCAGTCGTAAGTTCGGTAAGGCCAACACACCCCATTGACAGACCGAACAAACTGAGTCCCGGTGTTCGACTATTTGCCAGTACTCCCTCGGCCCGGCAGAAAGGGCCTACCGAAAACCTTTTCATTCCTTTACCGGCCAGGTCCTGGACATTCACCGCGTGATGCAACACATTATGCTGGCGAAACGACTCCGCCAATTCGCGGCTCAGACATTCGAGTCACATGGAAGGCTGGTTGTCGGTGATCAAATCGGAAGAAACACTTATTCGGCTACTGCAGATCTCAGATTTGCATTTCGGACCTCCGTACGTGGAGAAAGCCGGGGCCGCAGCTTTACGAAGCGCGGCGGAACTGAAGCCAGATGCCGTGATCATCAGCGGCGATTTGACCCAACGTGCGAAGCGAGTTCAATTCGAGGCAGCAAAGAATTTTCTTGCCGGACTTCCGCCTGTACCTCAACTCGTTGTTCCGGGGAACCACGATGTTCCTCTCTATCGTTTTTATGAGCGAGTGACCGATCCGCATGGTTTGTACCGGGAAATCATTTCGAAGGAACTCAATCCGGTCCTTGAAATCAAGGGCGCACTGATCGCGGGGATTGATTCAACTTCTCCGCACACCGCGATCAGTAACGGTCGCATCGACGAATGGCAACTGGATCATCTCGGAACCGTTTTTCGAAAATCGCCCGGCGAGCTGATTCGAGTTGTGGTTGCTCATCACCCATTTGCCCCGGCGCATGATTTTCTGCGGGACAAGATTGTACAAAAAGCAAAACGGGCGATTGAGAAGTTCACCGATCTCGATGTGGAACTTATCCTGAGCGGGCATCTGCATCGGGCCTACATCGGGAACTCACTGGATTTTTATCCCGGCACCCACCGCGATCGAGGCATCATCATTGGCCACTGCGGAACCACGACGTCTCGACGAGGCCGCGGGCGTGAGGCCGAAAAGAACACGCTGAATTTGATCGAAATCTGCCGCACCACAATTCGCATCATGCACTACATGTACTTTGATGAAAGCGATACGTTCGAACTCACCAGCGAACATACTTTCCGCCGCCGCAGTCTGACGTCCGGAATTGGTAGTGTATAACAAGCACTCCATGCCAACCGACATTGGTTCGCAAAGGAAGTTGCTGTACGATTCCTCCCCAACACTGATTTTAGGGCATTTCGAACGCAAACTCAGATACACGTTTCCGAAAACGAATCGCGAGTGAGGAAGAGCAATGAGCAACGGCTGGCGATTCCGATGGATGGCATTAGAAGTTCCCGAATTCACCAGGAATCAGGTTGAACATCGTCTATTTGCGAGCATGCCTGAGGAGCGAAATCTGATTTGCTCCGCACGGCTTCGAACAATGCGAAACAACTTCTTCGAGCCACTGCTGCCATGAAGTACTGGCTTCTCAGCACGTTGGTTGGTGGAATGTGCCTGGTCAATGTTTGCCACTCATGGAATGACGTCCAGGACTATGGCGGGACCGATCTTCGCGTTCGCGTCATAGGGGCCCGCGCGGTAGTTCGAGGACTCAATCCTTACACCATCAGGGAAACCGAAGATCTCGACCCCGCTCTGCGCGATCCGGACCAGAGGGGACTGAGTCGCTGCACGTATCCGCCGACGCTTCTGTTCCTTTATTCGCCCCTTTCGGCGCTTACGTATCCTAAGCAGCGTGCGATCTGGGCAGCGCTTGAGTGGTTTGCATTTGTCGGCAGCGTTTTTCTGCTTGGCGGTTGTTTGCATTCTAAGCCATCGCGTTACTGTTTTTGCATTTCTGCGATCGGCCTTGTCGGCGGGTCATGGTTTTGGCGACTGCATGTTGAACGAGGACAGTACTACATTTTTATCGTCCTGCTGATCAGTCTTGGAATGCGACTGCTGCTGACGACCAGGCATAACATCGTGGCGGGCTGTGTCTGGGGAATTGCTGTATGCCTTCGACCCACGTCGGTTTTTTTTCTGTTGCCGTGGCTGTTGGACTTTCGCCGCAAAACGGGACTGGCTGCTGTCGTGACTGCGATCGTCACGGCTGCGTTTGCGACTGGGATGGGAAAGGCCGAGTACTGGCAGGACTTTTTGAAGCTCTCCAGTGACTGGGAAATGTCCCTCCTTGGCGGCGCCGTTGAGCAGACGAATGAAGTCGTGAAGGAGGTCCGACCGACTGACGGCTACGTCACGGCAACCCTGCCCGGCTTTGCTTCCAACCTGACGTTCCTAACCCTGTTCGCAAGCCTGCGATCGTCGTTCGATGGTCGTCTCGATCCAGTCGCTGTGTCAAGGATAGGCAAAGTCGTCTGGCTGATTGCCCTCAGTCTCATTTGCGTACTTCATCATCGCAATGCAAAACAGCAATTTGCCTCTGTGGAGAAGCGACTGTTGCTGGGTATATGTCTGATGCTGGTGACGGACTACTTTTTGCCGATTCGAATCGAATATGCGGACGTGTTATTTCTGCTTCCGATGGCGTTGCTAACGCCCGTGTTGATGCAAAAGGAGAATCGTTTCATCGCTGTGCTGGGTATTTTCGCCATGCTGATAAACGCGGCTCCCCTGGCCAGCGTTCCTTTCAATGTGGCGGCAGTGACGGCAATAGTGCGAAGTGCGGTTGTTGGGTTCATTCTGGTTCGATTCACGATTCTGCCCCCAGCGACGATGGATTCGGCGGCTGAACCATTCTCAGAATGAAAAACTGGAGTTTCGCGAAGTGCAGGATACGGTATGCGGCTGACAAGCCATGGCAGACCGTTCTGCAAAGATTTATCACTTCGAACCCTTCGACACCGCTGCCTTACCCTGCGCTTGGGCTTTCAGCGTTTTCAGAGCAAGCTCCTTGAAACTGTCTGCCTGAGCCTGCCACAGTTTTGCCAGCTCTTCGACCTTCTCTGGCATTTGCAAAGCAAGATTGACTTGTTCCGCGCGGTCTGACTTGAGATCGTAGAGCTCCCATGGATCGCCTTTGGATGCGACAAGTTTCCAGTGATCGACGCGGATCGCAGGGTTCTGTTCGTGTAGCCACCAAATGCTTTCGCGAGGTATTGTGACATCTGCCGCAAAGGCTGGCACCAGACTTCGGCCGGGAGCGGGCGGGATTGATTCTTCCTTCGACTCCTGTAGTGGTGCCAATCCGGCAAGCTCCAGAATCGTTGGAACAATATCGATCATGTGAGCCGGCGAATGACGCAGTTCATTCTTCGGTGCGATCCCTTTCGGCCAATGGGCAATCAATGGACTGCTGATGCCACCTTCGTGTACCCAGGTTTTGTGTCGACGAAAGGGAGTGTTGCAGCTGCTGGAAAAGCCGGGACCGAGACATAGATACGTCGCTGCACTGCCGGGCGACGCAGACGGATCATGACCACCATGTCGCACCATAATCTCCGCACTGGCTCCATTGTCGGACGCGAAAAGTATCAGCGTGTTTTCGTAAGCACCCATTTTACGAAGTTGATCGAGAATGCGCCCGATCTCCTGATCCATGCGATCAATCATCGCCGCGTGAATCGCCATCTTGGTGGCCTGAAAGCTTCGCTGCTCATCGGTGAGTTCGCGCCATGGCAACGGTCGATTCACTTCGCCAGGACCAAGCTTTTTCATCGCCTCAGGAAATGCATATGGAGGCCCGACTTCACGTTCAAGAGGCGAAAGCGTCGTATTGACGATTCCCATCGATTGCTGGCGCGTGAATCGCGACCGTCGCATCTCGTCCCAGCCGGTCAGATATCTGTCTCGATACTTTGCAATGTCCTGAGGCAACGCGTGCAAAGGGAAATGCGGCGCGATGAACGGAATGTACTGGAGGAACGGTTTGCCTTTGTGGTGCGCGGCATGATCTTTCAGGCAGTCAATCGCATGATCCGCGGTAGCCGTTGTGACATAGTAGCCCGATTCATCATCGGGCGGAGTGATGGGGACATCATCGACGAGATTGCCCTGCGCGGTAAAGAAGTTACCGTCATTTCTTGTATGAAGGGAACGGTCGAAGCCTCCGGCGATGACATCACCATCGACATGCCATTTGCCGCTATGGTAGTTCCGATAGCCCGCTGATTTGAGCCTTTCAGGCAGTAGCCTGGCCCATGCTGGACGCACGCCTTGACCTCCGCCTGAGACACCGGGCAGAGCATCTCGGTGAACCTGTTGAGCATAGTATCCTGTCAGCAGGGCAGCTCGCGTGGGCCAGCAGCGAGCCGTGTTGTAGAATTGGGTAAACCGCAGTCCGTTGGTTGCGAGTGAATCCAGATTGGGCGTGGCAATTTCGCTGCCATAACAGCCAGCATCCGAATAGCCCATGTCATCAGCAAGGATGATCACCACATTGGGCGTCTCAGCATAAAGCTGAGCGCTCAGGAGCAGAAGGCTTAGCACAGACAGAGTGGACTTCATTGGGAGCTTTCAATCAGGCTTGCTTGTTAGTTCTTTTGTCGCCGAACGTGTCGACCGACTACTCCGTGATGCACAGCATAACGACCTCAGGGCAGCAGCGTGAGCGTGACTCGTCGCACGTCCATCACAGACTGTCCGGGGATATCGACGGCTCGAAGCGTGAGCGGACCGCAACCGGCAGGCAAGTCGATCTGGCCGAGCGTCAACGTTCGAAAATCCTTCATCTGGCTTTCTCCAGGCGGACGAGGAAGAGTGTCCTGGTGACTATGCAGGGGCGGGTCCCAGGCAGGTTCGACTTTGTTGGAGAGTTTGGAGGTCTGAAACGACAGCTCAATGGTCGAACCGACGTCGGCCTCTTTGCATGTATAGTCCATCGTCACTTCGTAACGACCGGCGCGATGGACATCAAGAAGCCAGACCATGCTGTCGTCCTTGCTGGTCCAGTTGACGAAGTATGAACAGTTTGGAGCGGCGCTGCTTCGTTGTACGCCGCCGCGCGGTTCACCGTCGCGAGCCGGAAGCATCGTGATGGGGAACTCGAGATAACCGACCGGAATCGGACGCCGATCTACAGCATTGTTGCCGCCAGCGTTTTTGCTGCGATCGGGTCTGACCTTCAAAGCGTCGCCAGCAAACATTTCCGCTTGCCAGGAAGCAATCGCTTCCTGTAACCGCGTCGCGATTGCAGGCTCCTTATCGTTGATTGGCGTTGTCTGGCCAGGATCGGCAACCATGTCGTAAAGCTGTCCAGCCTGATCCAATCGATGCCTCTGCGTGCGTACGCTGACATTGCCGGACCACGTTGAATAGATCATTCGATCGGACCACGCGGCACTTTGTTTCAACAACAACGGACTCAGATCGCGACCATCCAGCGGCTTGTCGCCGACTCGCTTGATGCCAGCCAGTGCTGTGAGCGTCGGAAGCAAATCGATCGCACCGGCGATCTGAGTCACCGTATGCCCGGCGGATAGTTTGGCAGGCCACCGAATATAGCACACCGATCGGACTCCGCCTTCGTCTGTAGTGCCTTTCTTTCCCTTCATCCCTCCGGTCCAACGCATCGTGTTAGGGCCGTTGTCGGAAAAATAGAGTACCAGCGTATTTTCAGTGAGACGAAGTTCGGCCAGCTTCGCCAGCACTCGACCAACGTTGCGATCCTGATTCTCCACCATCGCCAGCGCGCAACGAGTTTCATTGATGACTTCTTTTTCGGGTATCGTCGCCGTTTGATTGATCGGCTTGTGCTGAAATCGCTCCCAATCCTCAGGCGGTACAGCCCACGGCGAATGAGGTGTCGTGAACGGCACGTAGCAAAGGAACGGCTTGTCCTTGTTTCTGTCGATAAAGTCCACGGCCCGATTGGTGCAGACATCGACGATGTAACCGTTCGTGCGAATCATGCGACCGTTTTCTTCCAGCGGCGCGTCGAAGTATTCTCCCCAGTGCCCCGCCGAATGGCCGAAATATTCGTCGAACCCGCGAGCCATCGGGTGATAGGGCCATTGGCTGCCGTTGTGCCATTTACCAAAGGCGCCTGTGGCATAACCAGCGGCCTTGAAGGCGTCAGCAAGCGTGTGCTCGTCCAGATCCAGACGCTCCTGTCCGGTCGAAACTCCACGAACGCCACCGCGGAGATGGTAGCGGCCTGTCAGAAACTCGGCTCGTGTCGGCGCACAGACCGGACATACGAAGAAGCGATCCAGCGACACGCCACCTTTGGCGATCGAATCGATATTCGGTGTTTCAAGTTGCGCGTTCCCCGATTGACTGTAGTCTCCCCAGCCGGCATCGTCAGCCAGAAAGATCACGATGTTGGGAGGAGATGCTGCTTCGACGGAGATTTGAAGAAGCAAAATGGCAATCGAAAACAGCAACGCGATTCTCATGAGACTTCGATTCAAGCCTGTCAACGACAAGACCCCACCTCGGACTACTTCGACAACATCGCCAACAACTGCAACTAGCTCGGAAGGATTGCGTTGTGATAAATCTCCTGGACGTCGTCGCAGTCGTTCAGAAGGTTAATGAACTTCTCAAACATCGGCACATCGTCAGCGCTGATTTCCTTGTTGGCCTGCGGATGAAACGTGATTTCCTGTACTTCCAATTCGATTTTTGGAAAGGCATCCATCAGCGCCGTCTTGGCTTTGTAAAACTCGGTCGCTGGAGCGAACAGCGTAACTCGCCCATCCTCGCACTCAACATCGTCGACGTCGATGTTGGCATCCAGCATGGCCTCCATGACCTGATCGCCGTTGTCTCCCTTGAAGGCAAAAACCGCAAGATGCTCAAACAAGTGAGCAACAGAACCGGCCGGTCCCAGCTTCGCTCCCGTCCGAGTGAAACAGGTTCGAACGTCAGTAATCGTGCGATTATTGTTGTCGGTCAGGCAATCGACGATCACTGAGCAGCCGCCCGGGCCAAAACCTTCGTAGCGTACGGTCGCAAAATCTGCACCGCCAACGCCCCTGGCTTTTTCAATCGCCTTTTCGATGACGTGACTCGGCACCTGATCCCGTTTGGCTCGGTCGATCAAATGGCGAAGCGCAGGATTGTTTTCCGGATCCGGGACGCCGTTTTTCGCTGCGACGTAAAGAAGAGTGCCATATTTTGAATACAGCTTCGACTTCTGACCGGCAGTCTTGAATATCGAGGCCTTGCGATTTTCGAAACTTCGTCCCATAGCGATTGTCACTTGCATTGGTTCAAATTGGTTGGAACCACCGAATTCGGTTCCTGATCACATCGTTATCCTAGCAAATGGTCAGGCGACTGCCAGCGGGCGAGGGATCGCTGATCATTATGTGTTGTCGCCACACTCAGTCGACTGTATCGAACGAAGTCATGTCCGTCGCTGGACAATGTGACGGTACGCACCCATCCTCGGCCTCTCTGTGCTGCACCAGACTGCTGTCCGACGTTGACAATCATCATGGCACCGGCAGATCTGAGACACATCGACAGACTTGTGCTGCCACCTCCTGCGGTCCATCATGTGTAATCCAGCGCTTAGTTGAACTCTCGAATCGTGCAGATCCTGAAAGGGTCCCCATGTTTCACTTCATGCTCAGATCGTCGCGGTTCTTCGCATACAGTGCATTCATCGCCTGGTGTTGGAACGCAAATGGACAAGACACGACAGTGGCAGCATCAGAGTCTGACGAGCCAACAGTCGCCGGTTCCCAACTTGTCATTTTCACCACCCAGCAAGACCATCAAAACATGCTTGGCCAGCTTGGCGTCACAAAGCTCCGACCCGGACGCAACGGCGACGCGAAGGCCGCAAACGGGGCCAACTACGATCAAGCCCTGGCCAATCCGTATCCGAACCTGCCGGATGTTTTAGAGCTGCAAAGCGGTGAGAAAGTCCTTTCGCCCGAAGAATGGAACAAGGCTCGGCGACCTGAGATCGTCGAGTTGCTCGAACGAGAAGTCTACGGCCGAGTGCCAGCGAATGTGCCAAAGGTGACATGGGAAGTTCGGGAGACTCGGGAGATCGAAGCGGGCGGCAAGCCAGCGATTCAGAAGCACATCGTCGGTGTCGCTGATAATTCGGCATTCCCTGAGTTCAAAGTCAATATCTCAATGTCGCTGACTTTACCGAAAGATATTACTGACCCAGTGCCCGTCTTGATGACGTTTGGATGGAACCCGTTCGAACGGTCACCATTCAACTTCGGCGGTCGGGGCGGCGGTCGGGGCGGTGGTCCCGGTGGCCCGCGTCCTCCCTCGCGGGAAGACAAGTTGATCGCCGCTGGATGGGGCTGTGCGACGCTGAATCCCGGCTCCGTTCAGGACGATGCTGGCGGCTTCCAACGCCACCCGTTTGGCGGGAAATCCAACGGCGATGCGACTCCGGTTGGTGCAGGTTTGACTCGAGGAATCATTGGACTCACAAATCTCGGACAGCCCCGCAAACCCGATGACTGGGGCGCACTGCGAGCATGGGGCTGGGGCGCATCGCGGGGTTTGGACTACCTGGAAACGGAGTCCGCCGTGAATGCTAAACGAGTCGGCATTGCGGGAGTCTCCCGATACGGCAAGGCAGCGCTGGTGGCGATGGCTTTCGACGAACGCTTCGGTATGGGCCTGATCGCGTCTTCGGGAGCAGGTGGAACTAAACTGTTCCGACGAAATTTCGGCGAGAGTCTCGAGAACCTCGCCGGTTCCGGAGCCTATCACTGGATGGCTGGCAACTACGTGAAATACTCGGCCGAGGAATCTTCTTTCGGTCGGCGAACTGCCGAGGACCTGCCCGTTGATTCGCATATGACTCTTGCCCTTTGCGCGCCTCGGCTGACGTTTATCAGCCACGGAATCCCCGAAAAGGGCGACGCAAATTGGCTCGATCATCAGGGAAGTTTCATGGCCTTGATCGCCGCTCAGCCTGTTTTTCGATTGCTGGGAGCCAAAGATCTTGGACGCAGCGACGATTATAAAATTGAGAAGATGCCGGCCGTCAATGTCGATATGCTCGACGGCGAACTCGCCTGGCGACAGCATGACGGCGGTCACACCGATGAACCCAACATTTCGCACTTCATCCACTGGGCCGAAATTCGATTCGCCAAACAGGATGGTCGAGAACCGCCGAAGAAGAGGGTCGAGATTTCGCCACCGCCGCAACCACAGGCAGCTTCCGGCCAACGCAACGATCCTAAGTCGATGAAAGCTCATCAGCAACTGCTGGCGAAAACCAGGCAGGGAACGATTGATGTCTACTTCGTCGGCGACTCCATTACACGCCGCTGGGGGGCGTCTGACTATCCTGGGTTTCTCGCTCATTGGACAAAGAACTTTCACGGATGGAACGCCGCGAACTTTGGCTGGGGCGGTGATACCACTCAGAACATTCTTTGGCGGATGAAGAACGGTGAGCTTGACGGCGTTTCTCCCAAAGTCTTCGTTCTGCAGGCCGGTACGAACAATCTGTCCTGGAGCGGGCCTGCTGACGAGGCGAAAATCGGTGAGGTTGTCGCTGACATCAAATCTCTCTTGGTGATCTTCCAGCAGAAAGCTCCAGACGCAACGATTGTCCTCACCGGAATCTTTCCACGCAGTCAGAACCCCGCGCTAAAGCCGACGATTGACCAAATCAACAACCAGATCGCAACGTTGGCGAATGGGACGAAGATTCGCTTTCTGAACATCAACGACCAACTTGCGAACTCAGACGGCAAGTTAAAGGATGGCATTTCAGCGGACGGCCTGCACCTCGAAGAACCTGGATACCAAATCTGGGCCGAAGCCCTGAAACCGATCTTCGCCGAGATACTCGGGCCGCCGAACTCAGAAGATCATGCACCGCCTCCAACCGGCGACCCTGAGGCCGCAGAGTAGCTCAGTGTATTCACTGCAAGGCTGGAACAAGAACTAATGGATTCGATGAGTTGGGACGGGGCGGCCTGGTCGAAAGCTTTGCAGGGAGACAACATTTTGAGTCGCCCCGATCGCCTTCGTAGCAGCATCCAGTTCTTCTCGGACCATGGTTTCAAGATTGGCCGGTTCAATCGCGACCCGAGCATTAACGACGACATTCGCCGAGGTCGTTTTTGTGCCGGAAGCCAGGGACAATTCAGGACCCGTTTGGTTGCTGACAACATTGGCCACCGCGTAGCTGGAATCGCACAATCCGATGACTTTCAGATGAGCGGCCTCTGAATTCGCTGCCACCAGGCGACCGTGCACGCGACGAATCAGATCCATCAGCAGTCCATCCAGAGCAAACTCTGAGTTTGATTCCACAACAACCTGACTGTTAAGCCAGCCAAGTTCAGCTTCGCCTTCGGCGTAAACATCGTAGTCAACGTCCATGACTCGCTGTCCAAACTGACCACGGAGTTCCAGAGTTTCGACTAGAGCACCAAAGCCTTCGCCGGTTTTTGCGGAACATCGCAACACAGGGCGTCCGGGGTATTCCTTTTCGATCAGGGACTGCAATTCAGCAATCTCCACAGGAGGCAGTTCGTCGACGCGATTGATCACGACAAAGTCGGCTTCTTCGATTTGCTTGCGAAAGATGTAGTTTGCTTTCGGAGAGAACCCGCTGGTTGATTCACCGCGCAGGATTCGTAAGCCATGACTTGGCTTCAGAATCACGCCGTACGGAGCGATGTCCAGTGGCACTCCGTAGACTTCCGTCAGCGGACGGATCACAGTCGCAACAAGATCGGTGCAGCTTCCGACCGGTTCGGCCAGAATGATGTCCGGAAGCTTCCCCTCACCGAGATGCTCAACGGTCGAAGTCAGTGCATTGAAGTTGCAGCAGAAACACGAACCCGCGACTTCTCCCACATCAAAGCCCTGCGAACGAAGGCTTTGTGTATCCACGAGATCTGTTGTTTGGTCGTTGGTAACAATGCCGACTTTTTTTCCCTGATTCATGTAGTGTCGAGCAAGTCTGGAAATCGTGGATGTCTTGCCAGCACCCAGAAATCCACCGACCATAATGTAAACCGGTTTCATCGTCTTCTTTTCTAGTCGAGAATCATCGAACAACGGCTGTGTGCCCGTGAATGAGTTTCGTTGTTGGGAAAACTACCTGCGATCTGGAACTTCAAGACGGCAACACCCGAGATCCAGAAATCTCGTTCCCTTGCCATTCGTGCAATTTAAATCTTCATGAAGTTTGTAGTACATGAATCGTCCTTCGCGTCGCACCTCGACGAGATTCGCGTACTTCATGATCTTCAGATGGTGAGAGACAGTAACGACTTCCGCATCCAGCAATTCTGCGATGTCGCCGACCGTCAACTCCCCATACCGCAGCGCATTGACGATTTTCAGACGGTGAGGGTCGCTCAGTGCCTTGAGCCGCTCCGCGCAAAAGTCGGCATCGAAAACTTCCTGTGTCACAATGACTCGCCATTTCGGGGCAAAACTCTCAAGCTCATTAGAACGTTTGAATGATGATACTCGTGGACTGGGAACATAGCAATTCGATGAGCGAAGAAAGTTTCTATCGCCGAACCATCAGCTCAGCACCCTCCCCGGAAGGACCTTTCTTCATAACCACTCGAAGAATGTCGCGCCTTCTACACAAAGATCGGCCCGCGTGATATTGAGATCCTGACGGCAATCGACCGGTTTCCGATGACTCCGGCTCAGCTGTGTCACTTGAGCCAGACATTCGAATCGCCGTTTCAGGATGAAAACAACCTTCGACGCCGATTGAGAGTGTTGTCTCAGGCGAATCTGGTTCAACGTTGGCCGTACGCAATTGCTGGCGACGGGCGTCCGCCGCGATATTTCAAACTGACTCGCGATGGGTATCGAATGCTGCACGGGACCTATGCGGCTTTGCCAAAGCGGCGTTACTTTCAGGCCATTCGTCCCGGTCATCACCATCACACGTTCAGTCTCTCGGAACTGCTGGCTCATCTGATAGTCAGCGGGCACAAGCACGGATGTGTGGTCGAAAGCTTCGCTCGGGAGAACAGCGTGCGGTTGGATGTGCCGGTGGGTGAGGAACCGGAGGCATCGACGATGATGACGTTGTATCCGGATTGTTCGTTTGCGGTCCGGAAG
This sequence comes from Planctomycetota bacterium, assembly GCA_031377305.1. Classification (GTDB taxonomy): domain Bacteria; phylum Planctomycetota; class Planctomycetia; order Planctomycetales; family Planctomycetaceae; genus SXXK01. Next base: position 36,516 of record JANMEV010000668.1, read on the forward strand.
CCCGATGGGCGGCTGTTTTCGTTTATGGTGGAATTGGATAACGGGACAGAACGGATTAGATCACCGCATGATCTGTCCAGCATCGAACGCAAGCTGCGAGGCTATGATGCTCACCAGAGCCAGTTCGACAAGTTTGATCCGGCAAGGTATCTCGTGCTGTTTGTGACGACTCGCAGTGAGATTCGGGTCAAGCACATTCTCGATCACGCCGCGACACTGATGCGACAACCGAATCGCACCGTGTTTCTCGGGTGCGATCTCCAGTTGTTGAAATCCGGCGATCCGTATCGCGATTCATTGTTTCAGGATCATCGCGGGTTGAAACGGGCGATTGTGCCGTTGGTGCCGTGAATCTGCGATGTTGTGGGTTTTTGGTTTTCAGCGTTCGGTTTTCAGAGAATCTTAGAACTGTCGCACCGCAGCCGTGGACGTTTTCTGGAAGCCTCTAACGAATGATTGGATGATCGAGCGGAAACTTTCGCTTGCCTTGTCGATTGTATGTGTGAGATAATGGCACCATGAACAAACAACTCACAACCGAGCAATCTGACGCATTGAGGCAAAGCGGCGATCCGCTGTCTTTGGTCGATCCGAGAACGCACAGAATCTATGTTCTCGTTGATCAGGACGTGCATCAGCAGGCAATGGATGCGTTGCAAAGGCAGCGTGATGAAGATGCTGCCGCCATTCAGCAGGGGCTGGATGACATGCACGCCGGACGAGGAATGTCGCTGGATGAATCGCGTGCCAGAACCAGCGAAGCTCTTGCACGATTGTCGCAATGACGCTGAAGCTTGTTATCAGTGAACGGGCTCATAAAGACATCGAGCGGAATGCTGTTTGGTGGGCGAGAAATCTTCGCTCACGCAGGCAATCGATTGGCAGGATGCTGTCTATCGTCAGCTCGAAACCATTCCGGAGATGCCGGAGAGTTATGCGCTGGCGTCCGAGAATCCGAAGTTCGATGAAGAACTTCGAGAGAAGAATGTCGGATTGGGCGTCGGTGGTTACCGTGCGGTGTTCACTGTTCGAGGTAATGAAGTTCACATCCTGACGATTCGCCGAGGTGCTCAGCGGGAACTGGGCGATCAGGAACTCAGTTGAGACTGAGTCATTCAAGTCGTTGTGTCGTCGTAGTCCGTCGGATCTCTGAAATCTCAGCGATCTGCTCTGTGAAGTTGACGACTTGTGGTACGCTGAAGGTCCGATGGAAGACCCTGATCCGTCGATTCCGGCCTGCCCATGTGCGACCGACCGTCTTCTCCAGCCAAACATCTGTTAGTAGTGCGGAAATCAGTTGGCTCCTCTTCTGCAGCCCTAACGGACCCGAGTCCAAAAACCTCGGATGTTCAAGAGAAACGGTCATCATCTGACTGGTCTCTGGTCACTCGGACCCGCTCTTGACGAGTGTCCCTCCGAAAAGAGCGGGTAAACCTGAGATGAACGTCGCTTCCTGTTTCTACTTTTATGATTGTTCTGCTGTTTCAGCCGCCGGCCGACAATGAACGAGGACCCTCGTTCCTCGAAGGTTTGATTGCGGGTTGGGTGGCGATGGCAGAAGCGGAAGGTTTAGCGCTCGGACTGGCGAGTCGTCAGGGACGACTGGCGTTTGTGGTGCGAGTACATGAACAGCGGCAGCGTGTGATTGCGGCTCAGATTCTGAATGCGTTTCCTGGCAGCAGTAGCATGGGTGTGATTTCGGAGCAGGATTGGTTGCGGGGGCAGGGGGCTGGTGATTTAGCGCAGGGGGTATCGATTGTTTGTAAACGACATCTGCGGCTGACGCCGGATGTGCTGCCACTGCGTTTGCATCACAGTTTTATCGAACAGCATTCTCGTGAAGCGATTGATCCGCTGGAAGGTCTGCTGGAGATGTTGAAGTCCGGACGCTCTGGCAGGATTTCTGTCGTGTTATGGTTGCAGTTGCGGGCCGTGCGTGGCTGGCGAATGAATGATGCGAATCGTTGTACGCCTTATCTGGATGGCACGTTTTATACCTCGTTGGAAAAACAGGGATGGGCAAGACGACGTTGTTGCAGCATGTACTTATGGAAGACATAGTGGCCGATCGCGACGTTCTTATCTGAAGCTCGCAAGTACCGGACGCATCTGATCCTGAGTCACCAGTTCACGGCTCAATTGCCGCCGGAGATTCTCTCGGCGGTGCTGGGCAACGTGGGCAGCATGGTGGTGTTTCAGGTTGGTGCGGACGACGCGGAACTGTTCGAGCGGCAACTCGGCGGACATGTCACCGTTGACAATCTGATGAATATCCCGAAATACCATGCGTACTGCCGTCGCCTGATCGACGGCATGCCGTCACGGCCATTCAGTGTGCAGACGATTGAGCCAACTCGAGTCATGCCACGGCGCGCGGCGATTGTGCGAAAGGTATCGCGGCAGTTGTATTCGCGTGCCATCTGTTGATCTGTTTTGTCGTAAGACACCATCCGACATGGTAGAGTGCCGACATGACGCGAACCAGTTTCTTATACCGAATGCTGCAGCCACTTGAAGACTCACTGAGTCCTGAGTTCGCTCGGACGATCACAGAGCTGCGCGCAGATTCGCCACTGCACGTTGACCTCGAAAATTTACGGTACAAGGCCAACGCAGGAGCTCTGACCGTCGCCGAATCTGAACAGTACCATGAGTTCATCGACGCTCTGGATGTCATTTCAGTTCTGCAGTCAATGGCGAGGAAGAGGCTTCAGACCGACTCAACTGACAAGAACATTAGCGATCCACATCGAACAGTCCCGTCGTGATATTTCTTGCCGCATGCAAGACTCGCACAGCAAGACTGCCATCAGCAATCGGTTCTTAGAAGATGATGTAGTTCTTATGCACTGCAAAGCGGCGTAGATTGGCGGACAGCCATTCCACGCTCTGGCCGAGACCTGGGTTGAACGCAAGCAGGCGGTAACTGTTGTCGAACTCGTCGATCAGTTCGTTGGCTGATCCCGGATTGTGGTTCTCGATCGCAATGTAATCCCAGATTGCGTGGAGATCACGAACTGCGGTTTTGGTCTGAAGAATCTGCGGCATAGATTATTGGGCGGAACGTTGAAGTCGTTCTATTCCCCGACGCTTGATGTCATCCGCATCAAACGCAACCACGTCACCTCGCGCGATATCGTCGTATCCCACTTGAAGTTCGCGACGCAATTCGGCTTCCAACAGCGAACGTACCTGTTCCTGCGAGACCACGAAATAAACTCGCTGAGTCTGTTCATCCTCGATTCGCACGGGATGATCGGGGCTCGCGGCGATGGCTTGTCGAAGTTCAGGGGTGAGTTGTGGTGTCATGCGGGAATGATACCACGACTACAGGTTAAAATTGCAAAAGAATCCCCGCAACGCTCTGACTGCGTCAGGAAGGTAGCTCTTGCGCGAACGCTTCGTTTGTGGCAGTCTATGCTCATGAATCGCCGCAAGGCAACATCGGCACCGGAACCCGAACCAAGTGAGCTGGCGGTTGAAGTTGATTCGCTTCGCAACGAAGTCCGAATCCTTCGACAGGCGATCGATGAAGTGCGCGAAGAGTTGCAATATCTCAATACCAACGGCCTGAGACTTCGTGACATCGATCAAGTTCCACCTATCGGCGTCCTGAAACGCATGGCCGCCGATGTGACCAGCAGCGGACGGAGCCAACGACTTCAGATCGATTTCGGCCATGATGCAGGAACAGTTCAGATCCCAGTCGAGACGCAGCACACGGACGAATCCCAGTCGAAGCAAAGCACCAGTTCAAGAGCAACGGCAACTCCGTCTCCTGAGGACTCTTCAACAGCATCAGTTGTCACGGACTTCAAGCCTAAGAAGCCAGGCCAATTGTTCTGATTGTTCCATGCGATGGTTCGGAGCCGCGGGACGTTCAACGATGCGGCTCTTTAGTGATGTCCATGCGTTCGTGATAGGGCGAAATAAGCACATTGCAGGGTAAGCCGACAACGACGGTTCGACAAGGTTGTACAGAGTCTCCACCTTGCGAACCATTTTTCGTTGTCGGCTTTTGTTTGGCAGTGCTTTATTTCTTCACCCCATACCACGATGACACGTTCATCCACCACATCACCGGCCTATAATCTTATGCCCGCGAAGCTTCTCGCAAACATTCCGCCGATTGGATCCACATCCGAACAATCGGACCCGATGCTTCACGTCAAATGGTTTACTCCGGACGCCAACTGGACTTGGTATGTTAATTATTCCGCGTACGGCATAAACGACGTACCAGTTTCAAAAACCGCCGCGCGGATGTCCGGTTACGCCCTCTGCAACTGAAGCACCAGCTTCCGCAGACCGACTTGGTTCATGTCGTGTGATGGAGTCCGGCTCTATCTCCGTGCTCTAAAAACTCCCTCTTCTCACGTCACCATCACTTTTCCACGATGTACAGCTACCAGATGATCTGGTGCCGAGCCGACGGCGATCACTTCTCTTTTGTTTCGAGCGACAATGAGCAATCGGCAAACCAATAGACTCTGCCGACATCGGTCCCCAGGTCAGTGAACGTTATTCGTGCATCGTTGTCATCCCAGGGACCGGTGAATCTAAATTCCATTTGCGTCCACTTGGTGGACATTGAAACCTCTTGTTCCGTCGAGTGTTCCCAGGGTTCGTGATTCTGCATACAGATCACTTTGAAGATGCCGTTTCGATTCGATTTGACCCAAAACTTCAGGACATAGGACTTGTCTTTCTCGATACGCAAGCTGTTTTGAAGCAACTGCAGTTTCCATGCTTCGTCAGCGACGGATTCCAATTCCACTCGAATGGCAGCTTTACCGTCTGGGCCCTCCTGAGTATTCTCGACAAGGGCGGTGACTCCGCTTCCCTGCTCAACTTCCCAATTGGCGTTGCCATCGGCAAAGTTCCCGTTGGCGAGCATCTCATCGGCAGTAGTTTTTACCGAATGTTTTTCAGCGACCGAATCAGTTCCGTTGACAATGTCGTAGCAGAAAATCCGGTCCTGAGATCTGATATACAGTTTCCCTTCAGCGATTGCAGGATGCGCCCAGCTTGGGCGTTCGCCGCTGCCCGGGATCTTGAAGTGGCTGACAACCGTATACTTTGACGGATCGGCGTTGACGAGAGCCAACTCACCATCCGCGAATTGAAGGTACAACATGTCTCCCCCACCGATCACGACTGCCGAGCCTTTTCCTGGCCCACGTCCCTTCCACTGGATCATGCCCGTCTTCATTTCAGCACAGTACGGATTTCCTCGATCATCTGAGTCGCCGTAGAGATAGTCTCCAATCAGGACGACACCACCGTGTCGGTTATCCAGCTTCGGGTCGAGCCCGTAGATCTCCTTAAACGTGACAGAGCCGTCTTCGCCGGCGATTTGCTGAAGCAACGCTCCACCTCGCCCGTAGCCAACCGTAAAGAAGACGAGGTCGCCGCGAACGATCGGAGTCGGAATCACTGCCGTGGTCTTTTCAATTGGGTACGACCAAAGCACCTTTCCGTTGGTAGCAGAGACGCCGATGGCTCCGCTTCCGGTCGTCTGGACATAAACCCGGGTCAACCCTATTGTTGAAATGACGATCGAAGCGTGACCGGCCCCGATATCACCGGGACGGACTGCCGTCCAAACGAGTTCACCAGTCGTTTTGTTGAACGCAACCATGGTGGATTTTTTCCCACCTGGAGTGCAGACCAGTTTGTCGCCGTCGATCAGAACGGATTCGCTATAGCCCCACGGATCGCCTTTTTCGCCGCCGATTTCACCGACCAGATCCTTGCGCCAGACTTCTTCTCCACTGTTGGTCCTGCACGCGACAAGGACTCCTCTCGGCGTGATCACATAGACCATCTCGCCATCGACCGTTGGAGTACTTCGTGAATTATGCCAATCGGATTCCATTTCTTTCCATGCTGGCCCGGTCTTTGTGGCCCAAAGTTGTTTGCCGGATGCGCGATCGTATGCAGTCAGGTACTCCTCTTCATCGTTCTTTGTCGAAAGGGCATCACCCAAAGTGAAAAGTTTATCTCCGGCGACTGCAACGCTCGCGTAGCCACGCCCCGCGCCGGCAGTTTCCCATACAAGCCCAGGCCCAGCTGCGGGCCACGACTTCAACAAGTTCCTGTCGTCGGCAACCGCCGTTCTTTCTGATCCTCGAAATGTTGGCCAGTCCTTTCCGTCCGCGAACGAGATCGCGAGTAACGCCGCCAATGCCGTGATGACCACTACCGATGAGCGTACAGAAAACAGAGATAGCATGCACACAGACTCCCTTTGAGATGTTTTACAGCGGCAAAGCAGCCAACGCCTTCCGAATCGAAAGGCGAATTCTACAAGTTTTCAGCGGGGCCGTCCTGGATCCTGGCTGCGGTTGTTGGAACAAATGCGGCGAACCCGAACTTAACCGGTCGATAAATGGAGTGCCCGCCAGTCGCCAGGCGTCGCTCCATACAGATGTTTGAATTGCCGTGTCAGATGAGATTGATCACTGAAACCACAGTTCAACGCGATTTCTGTGATCGGCTCAGATGTTTGAATCAGCGCGGCCGCAGCCCGCGCCAAACGCAACCTTCGGTAGAACTGCATGGGAGATGCTTGTAAGTGTTGCCGGAACTGCCGTTCAAACGCACTCACCGACATCCCTACCAGGCGCGCGAGATCTGAGTTTGTCCATTTGGTTTCAGTTTCATCCTGCAAAGCCGCCAATGCGGGCGCCAGCTCAGGAACCGGGAATGCTGTTGCCTTCAGTCCTGGCAGCAAGCGTGCCATCCCGGCTGTTGCCGAAATCGCTCCGAGATCGTCACGCACTGGTATTTTGTGCGTGCGATACCAGTGCAAAGCTCCATCAAAGCCGTTAACCAGCTCGATTCGATTGACAATTCGCTTTCCCTTCAGGACCGCTGCGTCATCAGTACGGAATGCCTCCGCAATCCAGGGCGGAGTCAAATCAAAGTCGGTCAGGCCAATCGCAGCCTCAAGCGAGGGAAGAGAGTAGTCCAGTTGAAAAGTGCGGTTCACTCGTAAATACCGGCCAACCGCGTCTTTGATCCAGAACCGGGTATCGTCAAGAAAATCGAACAGCGATGCAGTCTCACTCTGGTCCAGCCGTAACAGGAGCCGGGCAGGTTCCTGATCCGGAATTGATTTCTTAGACTTCATGCTGCTGAACGCGTTCAAGAGTAGTTGATGATGACAGACTTGGTCTGCGTGAAAAGGTCCAGGCCATAGGGGCCTTTCTCACGGCCCCAACCACTTTGCTTAAAGCCGCCCCATGGCGACGCGTTGTCAAAAGCGTTGTAGCAATTAACCCATACTGTGCCGGCATCCAGCGCGGCCGCGGCCTGGTGACCCTTGCGAATGTCGCGGGTCCAAACGCCAGCCGCGAGACCAAATGGTGAATCATTACCCTTTGCAATGGCATCGGGCAAATCTGCAAACGGAATCGCGCAGACGACCGGTCCAAAGATCTCTTCCCGGGCTATCCGCATCTCGTTGTTAACACTCGTAAAGACCGTCGGCTCAACAAAGAAGCCATCCGCAAGTGCACCGCCGGGCGCCCTGCCGCCGCTGAGTACGCTGGCATTCTCACGTGATCCAATTTCAATGTAACCAAGCACTCGCTGCTGTTGCTCTTTCGAGACCAGCGGCCCCATCTTCGTTTGCGGATCGAGTCCGTGACCGAGCTTCACACTGCGCGCCATGTCGGAGAGTCGAGCGACGAACTCATCGTAGATTTCTCGCTCGACAAACAATCGTGAACCGGCTGAACAGATTTCTCCCTGGCAGAAGAAAATCCCCATGAAAACGCCTTTGAGCGCCGATTCGAGATCGGCATCTGCAAAGACGATGTTGGGCGATTTTCCGCCAAGCTCGAGTGACACTTTCTTCAGATTTCCCGCGCTGGCTCGTACCAGGTCGCGACCGACCTCGGTGCTTCCGGTAAAAGTGATTTTGTCCACATCAGCGTGATTCGCAAAGGCCGCGCCGACCGTTTCACCGAGGCCCGTGACGACGTTGAAAACTCCGTCCGGGAAACCTGCCTCCACAAAGATCTCACCCAGCCGCAAGGCAACGAGCGACGTATCTTCCGACGGCTTGACGATAATCGTATTGCCGGTGGCCAGAGCTGGTGCGGCTTTGTAGAGCGGCATCGTGAGTGGATAGTTCGGCGGCGTGATGCCGACAACCACTCCCAGCGGTTCTCGCGTTGTGTAATTCAGAAACTGGCCGGGAAGCGAAAGCGGAATAGTGTCGCCCAGCAGCTTCGTGGTCCACCCCGCGTAGTATTCCGTCCAGCTGACGGCTGTGCCGACTTCTTTTTTAGCTTCCCACAGCGGCTTGCCGTTTTCCAGAGTAATCAGTTCCGCAAGTTCATCGCCATGCTGTTCGATCAGCGCCGCTGCTCGTTGCAACAAACGGCCTCGATCATACGGTGAGACTTTTTTCCAGGCCGGAAAAGCATGTCGCGCTGCGCGTACGGCTTCATCAGCATCTGCCACTGAGCCGGAGGGAAAATGGGCGAGAACGTTCCCCGTCGCCGGATCGATCGACGGCAATGTCTCACCAGTTGATGCCTCGCGCCAGCGCCCGCCAATGAGCATCCTGACGGGCTTCTTAAGAAAGGCCCTTGTTGCAGGCAGAATTTCAGGTTGAGTGAGCATTGCCAATTCACACTTGAAGTTGATCGAAGTCGGGATAGCCGCCGCTGTCGGACGAAGGACCAGGAAATCCGATCCGTTGCCACACGCCCGCGTCACTGAGGTAAAGGCCACAGACATCGGCTCGAATTTGGCGAAAGAACGCCGGAGTTTGTTTGCTCATTGCTGTCAGCAGTTCATGGACCTGCGACGGGGCGAGTTCATTCACCGCCCGGCCAAACATCGTCTTCGCAAGGTCGCCTGTTGCCTCCAGTCCATGGACATACACGGCCGCATACGGACTGCGTCGCATACGTTCGGCGATTCCCGGTCCCGCATGAACAACGGCTGCTCCGGCGTCACGGTCGTCGGCCGGGATGATTCCGTTCGCCAGCACAGCGAGCGTGGCGATGTCCTGAAGAGTAATGACGGGTTCAATCACAGTTCGCCCTTCTTCCCCGACGCAATGATGTGCTGTGCCGCGCGATCGGCGATGGCCATCGCGGTGAGCGTGGGATTCACGCCAGTGCCGGTGACGAACACACTGGTGTCGCAGATGAAGAGATTTTTCACATCGTGAGACTGACAGAAAGAGTTGACGACGGACGATGTCGCGTCTTCGCCCATACGGCAACTTCCCATCGCATGCGCACCGTAGTTCAGGCCGATGCGTACTTTCTTCGCGCCAGATGCGGCCATCATCTCAGCGGCTTTATCACGAGCTGCGGCAGCGAGTTTGACGTCGTTTTCGCCCCACTGATAAGTGACTCGAGCGACCGGGAGGCCGCGACCGTCCTGCATGTCGGGGTCCAATGTGACTGTGTTGCCTTCATTTGGCAGTCCCTCGGCATGAGCCCACCATGCTGCCGTGTGTGCGTATTCATGCAGAAAGTCTTTCAATTCCTGACCGAACATTAATCCGCTGAGATTGCCGAAAGTCGCCGGGGTCATCATATAGCTGAGAAGAATGAAGCCTCGAGCATAATCGTTCGCGGGATTGGGTTTGTAGAAATCCTGCACCATGACATGCCCCATCTGCATGCCTTTGAACGCATTGATCGGCTCATCAAAGGTGCCAAAAACCTGCCATGTCGGGTGGCTCATCAGGTTCGTGCCCACGTGTCCGCTGGAGTTTGCCACGCCATCTGACATCAACAATAATCGAGGCGTTTCAATCGCATGCGCGGCGAGCACGACCACTCTTGCGTTCACGCGATGCTCGCGACGCTGCGAGTCCAGATACAGGACGCCGGAGACCCTATCTGTATCCTTCAGCACTCGATGCACAAAGGCCTCTGTGATGACACGGGCGCCCAATCGCTCGGCCTTTTCCAGGTACGTATTGGCTGACGTCGCTTTCGCTTCCGTGGGACAGCCGGACGCACACCAACCGCAGTAAACACACGCCGGTCGGCCATCGTACTCCTGCGAGTTGATCGCAATAGGCGGCGCAAAAGGATGTGCCCCCAGCTTTCTCGCCCCCCGCGCCAGCACCTGTGCATGCCAGTTCATCCGATGTGGAGGCATGGGAAGCGTGTAGTTTTCCGGCGCAAACGGTCCGCATTCGCCTGCCGCGCCGAACTCACGTTCCACTGTCTCATAGTGCGGTCGTAAATCATCGTAGCTGATCGGCCAGTCGGTCCCGACGCTCTCGGTTGAATACGTCCGGAAGTCAGCTCGGTGAAAACGAGGCATTACGCCCAGCCACGGCAACGTGCCACCTCCAACTCCCATGCCAGTTTTCGGAACTACAAAGTCCGAGCCCACGTGATTGCGAGGCTCTGACCACATGATCTTGCCCGCGTTGGCTTCGGAGTTGGTCAATGCGTGATGTCCGCCAAAGCGATGGCCAGCCTCCAGCACCAACACCGACAAGCCATTCAACGCCATACGGTGCGCAACGAGCGATCCCGTCGGTCCCGCGCCGACGACAAGCACGTCGCAGGATCGTACGTTTGACCTTTGTAGAGATTGGAGAGTCATGCAGGCATGGTGTCATATCGCCCAGTCAACGGCTAGATTCGCAGCGGCAGCGTTTGGAAGATTTGCGGCGTTTGGCAGTCCAACTCTGATGTGTGTTTGTCGCTGTTAAGTGAACGCTGGCGAAACACGAGTGCAGCCCAGACTTGTGGAAAGCGAACTGCACCAAACGATCCTGTCAACTAACACACTTATCTAACCGCGTGGAGCGGGGCGGACATATTCGCTGACGGTGGTGCCAGCAGAATCCAGGGATCGGACATCACTCGACATTGTCGAGCATTGCTTTTCAAGACTCCGCATGTTTCTCGGCGAAATGGAGAGCCACGGTGGACCATTCAGGCCGCAGGTTCCGTCTTCTCCACTCCGTTGGCCTAAACCAGCGGCAGCGGAGATGTTGGCCCACTGGGCGGCGAAGTGAAGCATATGTTTCAGCAGGGTTGTCGCGATTTGTAGCGCACCTGTCAGGCCAGCACTGATCTCGTGCAACAGCAGATGGCGAAAGTTCTGCTGAGCATTGAACCGGGTTTATTTTCAGGTGGCGATATCGCAGGACTGCCTCAGGATAATCTCGATCTGGAGTGATGCTTTCGTAACCCCAAAAACCACGAACGCCGCATCCACGGACATCGCCATGCGGGTGTGCGGATCGTGCTGGAAGGCCCGTCCATGATTCACGCACTGGATCTCCACCAGCGTCACCCCGAACCGCTCACTTGCCACTGAACTGCTGCCGTTTCGCGACGCGACTCCTCACATCAGCCAACTCCAGTCGCTCCACCGCCGCAGCCTCATGCGCCGAGCACGCTCCACGAAGAAACGACCTCGACTTCTCGCGGAACTTGAATCCCGTACAGAGACTCGTCCTGGCTCGCCAGCGGGCCGTTGTTTTTTATCGCATTCAACGGAGCCGTGGTTTTCGAATCCGGTGTCGCACGCCGTGGCGGGATCCTGGCGGTTGTGAGCTTCGCGGTGATCCTGTCTAAACGGCAGTTAGCGGCCCGGTGACAATTGTGCTGTTTGGCCCTCGGGAATCGCAGTCAGTGGATTGGCTCATTCGGCTGGTTAGCGACTGGGCTTCGACGCGAATTCGCGATCAGCTCAGTGAGTGTCCGATCGGCAGTTTGTGAGTCAGGACGGCTCGTCCTGAGTTAGCAACGACATGGGAATATCTTCCTCCAGACTCGTCGACTCAACTGAAGTCTGGCATTTGCGGGAAAGGCCAGAAAGCGTGCCTTGCTTGCAATCGATTTGATTGCACCTGCGGGATTGTCACCACGTCTTCGACGCTCGGGTCGATGTGATTACGCCAAGCAAGCTTGGGAAAGGGGAATGAAATGGAGA
>JANMEV010000684.1:0-14194 GCA_031377305.1 Planctomycetota bacterium
CGACTACTACTGGAGTGTCAGGATACTTGACACACATGGCTTCCAGTTCGCCGAGATTGTCCGGCCCGATCAGGCAGCACATCGACTGTCGCGTTTCGGCGGCCGTCTTCCACATCAGTTGCATACCGTCCGAGGTGTGCCAGCTCGGCTGATCCTGACGAGGCCCGATTCGAAAACCGGTGACTCCCGTCTTCAGCATCGACTTCATCAATTTGTCGACACCCACCATGTTGTCATCAATCTGCCCGACAATTCGAAACCGGTCAGGGTACTTTCGCCACGTGTCGACCAGGTAAGAGTTGTCAAAGCCATGATGAGGATGATGCTGAATCAGGACAACTCGACCAACGCCTTCCGGTTCGGCAATTGCCATCAGTTCCTGATCTGTGAAACTCCTCGGCGCCAGCACTTCGACAGTTTGGTGGTTTCGCAAAGGATACCTGGCAAGATCCGTGGTCCAGATGTGCGAATGAGCATCGATCCATGGCTGCTTCTTTTCGTCAAACGTGCCCAAAACAGACTGAGTCGCATTGGATGCAATGGACATCGCTGAATCCAGTCCGGCAACTGCGGCGGCTGTCGATGCGAGCAAGTGACGACGAGTTAGTCCAGAAGTGTTGGTCATGACGATCTGCTTTTCGCAAAAGGGACGAAAACCACGACAGGAAATGCGATCTCATTCACGCCCGTGTGAGTCGCTCGAATAAGTCGCTCGAGAGAGCGAAATTTGAACCGCAGAATCTCAGCATCAACGGAAACCCTGCGGAATGGGATCAAGATTAACGAACTGCTCGACATCTGTCACCTGGCCGCAATCGCTTTCAGATTCCAACAGCGTTTCCAGCTTTGCCTTTCGACCGAGCATCAGGAGTGTGGTGCAATTCGACTTCGCCCACTAGAATCGGGTGTCTCAGCGGGAAGCCGTGGACTACCCCTTGACCTGAACCGACGTGATCGGGCCTTTTCGAGAGTGTTGGCTTTCTCATCAATCCATGCGTTCCTTCGGAGTGGGCAGTGAGTCACGAGATCATACGGCGTATCCTTGCGAATGTAGAGAGCGCGGTACTCGGCAAACCGCAGACCATCAAACTTTCCGTCGTCGCATTGCTCGCGGGAGGCCACATTCTTCTCGAAGATGCGCCTGGTCTTGGAAAGACTTCACTTGCACGTGCCCTCGCGAAAACGTTGGGCTGCGGCTTTGTGCGAATGCAGTTCACGCCCGATCTTTTGCCCAGCGACATCCTCGGTTCCAGCGTTTATCGACCGGCGACCGGCGACTTTGAGTTCCGCCCAGGTCCCATCTTCACCAACGTTCTGCTGGCCGACGAGATTAACCGCACCACTCCAAGAAACCAAAGCGCGCTGCTGGAAGCCATGAGCGAGAGACAGGTTTCCATTGAAGGCACCACACGTACTCTACGGGAGCCGTTTCTTGTCATTGCCACACAGAACCCCTATGAGTTCGAGGGAACCTATCCACTGCCGGAAAATCAACTCGACCGATTCATGATGTGCCTAAGCGTCGGGTACCCGGATCGAAAATCGGAACTGGAGATCCTGCAACGACATCGGTCTGGCCAGCCGGTGGACAGTCTGCCGGGGATCACCAATGCGGAGCAGATTCTTGACCTTCAAAAGCAGGTGCAGTCTGTTGTGGTCGACGATTCATTGGCTGAGTACATGCTGGAGTTGACCGCCAGGACCCGAGCTCATAACGAACTAACGCTGGGAGTCAGCACTCGGGGAGCCCTGACGCTTTACCGGGCAGCTCAGGCTCTGGCACTTGTCAATGGGCGTAACTACCTGATCCCGGACGATGTCAAAGAAGTCGCCTTGCCAGTCCTTGCGCATCGAGTGGTTTGCCGCGGAGTTCTTCGCGAAGGCCATCGTCAGCGAGCTTCGCAGATTCTGAAGGCTCTGCTGGATAGCGTCGCTGTGCCCGCGTAAATCGCTGAGAACTCATTTGAATTTCCGCGAGGCATTTATGTACGAAAACATGACCAACGATTCGACCACCACCGGCATCATTATTGTTGATCATGGCTCACGGCGACGCGAAAGCAACGCCATGCTGACTGTCGCGGCCGAGCGATTTGCCGCTCAGTCTTCATTCACCATCGTCGAACCGGCGCACATGGAACTCGCCGAGCCCACCATTGCCCAGGCATTCGACAATTGTGTGGCTCGCGGTGCAACGCGAGTCGTTGTGTTTCCCTATTTTTTGTCGCCCGGAAGACACTGGACCGAAGACATCCCGGCGTTGGTGGCCGAGGCGGCCGCGAAGCATTCCGGCATCGAATGGCTCGTCACTGCCCCCTTCGGCCTGCACCCCGACATGCTGGAAATTATCAACGATCGAATTCGACGCTGCCTTGCTTTGTCTCAAACCATGGACCAGACCAGCCACTGCGACGTTTGCACCGACGCCACTCGATGCCAATTCCGCAATTCAAAACAGTGTGGCGTTTGATCCACATTGCTGGGCGTGAGGTCGCTGTTTCTCATGTCGCGCCGGATGATTCGATCGGCTCTGCTCAGTAACGCAGCAACTATGCCAAGTCGCCATGCAGGATCATCGTGCAGATCCTTGATTCTGCCTGACGAACGCAAAAACAACGTCTCAGGCACGGGATGTTGGTGTCATCTGGTTTCCGCCCACGTGAGAATTCTGTAAGCTTCGCAGGTCGAACGATGAGACTTTTGCAAACTACCCACTGCAAACAGGGATGAAAATATGCGTCATGTCGTCTGCCTGATTCTCGGAGGAGGCAAGGGAACTCGATTGCTCCCGCTCACTGAGTACCGATCCAAGCCAGCGGTTCCGCTGGGAGGCAAGTACCGACTGATCGACGTTCCGATTTCGAATTGTATCAACAGCGACATCAATCGAATGTACGTGTTGACCCAGTTCAATTCGGTCAGCTTGCACAGGCATATTCGACAGACCTACAACTTTGACCTCTTCCACAACGGCTTTGTGGAAATCCTTGCTGCACAGCAGACTTTGGACGGTTCCAACTGGTATCAGGGAACCGCCGACGCCGTGCGAAAGCAGGTTCGATTCCTCAAAGAATACGGGATTAAACACGTTCTCATTCTTTCAGGCGATCAGCTCTATCGCATGAACTTCAAGGAGATGTTGGCGACGCACGTTAACGCGAATGCCGACGTGACGATCTCCACCGTGCCGGTCCATGCAGATGCCGCTCGCGGGTTTGGAATCATGCAACTCGATGGAACCGGCAAGGTTACGGGCTTTGTGGAAAAGCCAAAAGACGATGAATCGTTGGCAAAGGTTCGCACACCTGCCGACTGGATAGACAAGATGGGCGTTGAGGCCAATGGTCGCGAGTACCTCGCGAGCATGGGCATTTATTTGTGGAATCGTGATCTGCTGGTCGACCTTCTGGAATCAACTGAACACGAAGACTTCGGCAAGGATATTTTTCCAATCGCGATTCGACATCATCATGTGCAAACCCATCTGTTTGATGGCTACTGGGAAGATATCGGAACGATCAAAGCCTTCTTTGACTCCAATCTGGCCCTCACATCAGCGAACCCTCCGTTTCAGTTCGCCGATCGACGAGCCCCGATTTTCACTCGGCCTCGATTTCTGCCTTCGACTCGCATGGGATCCTGCACCGTTCGCGATAGCCTGATTGCCGATGGTTGTTTCATCGGCAACGGTACAACGATTGAGAAGTGTGTTGTTGGAATGAGAACTCACATCGGCAAGAACGTCAGTCTGAAAAACGTCGTGATGATGGGAGCCGACTTCTATCCAACGACCGACGATCAGTTGTTCTCTGTCGGTGAATCGACGCCCGTGTGGGGTATTGGCGACGGAGCCTACATCGACGGCGCTCTGCTGGATAAGAATGTCTGCATTGGACGGAATGCTCGAATCGTCGCCAGCGAAGCTCCATCGCCCGAATGCGATTGTGGCGAAGTCGTCGTCCGAGACGGAATCGTCGTCGTCCGCAAAAACGCCCGCATCCCCGACGGCTGGCATTTTCCGCCAAAGTAGTTCGCCGTATTGAATTCATCGTCCTGCGTGCATTTAGTGATCTCGTCGGCCTACGGTAGATACTGAGGAAAAGCGTCGTGAGAACGCTCCGCAGGATGGAAAGTCGAAAAAGAAGCAGAAGTCCAAACGTGTAAACGGCCGGAGTCCAAGGCTTGCGGCTCAAGCTCCGACCGCGAACTACACGCCACTTGGGGGAATTTGAGTGTGTTTAAACACCATCTCCAGCAAGGCAAGTGAGTCAATCGGTTTGCTCAGATAATCATCACAGCCACATTCAAGGCAGTGCTTCATATCGCCATGCATCGCGTCGGCCGTGAGTGCGATGATGGGTCTGGAAAACCCTGTTTGACGCAGGATTATTGCCGTCTGGTAACCATCCATGCGGGGCATTTGCATGTCGAGCAGGACCAGATCGAATTCCGTGCGTGACTGTGCCGAGCCGTTCACAAATTCGATGGCCTCAAGCCCATCTTCAGCCTCGGTGATCGTAGCCCCCGCATTTGTCAAAATGCGTCGCGAAAGAAAACGCACATCTCGCCGATCATCGACAATGAGAACGTGGCAATTCAGACGATATTCGGTAACGTGTGCCTTCTCTTCGCGTTGGACGGATGCAGTGGCATCAATCCGCTGTACTCCGGACACATCGCCAACGGCGATTGCAAACGAAAATGTGCTGCCAGTCCCGGGTTCCGAACGAAGGACGATATCGCCACCCAGGAATCGAGCAAGTCGTCGGCTAATCGACAGCCCTAGTCCGGAACCTCCGAACGATCGAGTCACCGAAGCATCGCCCTGCGAAAACGGCTGAAACAGTCTCTGCTGCTGTTGAGCAGAGATTCCGATTCCCGTATCAGTGACATCGAAGTGAATTTGCCCGCCATCGTTTTCAAGGAATCTGACGACCAGTTTCACGTTCCCGGATTCTGTAAACTTGATGGCATTTCCTATCAGATTCACCAGAATCTGTCGCAGCCTCTTCGGGTCGCTCTCGATCTCTGCTGGAATTTTCTCCTGATACTCGACGACAAAGTTCAGGCCCTTTTCGGTCGCCCTTATCGCCATCATCGTACGGACATCCTCGATCACCGTTTGAACGGGAAATCGCTCTTTCAGGATCTCCATCTTCCCAGCTTCAATCTTGGACAGATCCAGAATATCGTTGATGATATCCAAAAGAAAACTGCCATTGCGCTTGATCGTTTGCAGGTACAGAAGCTTCTGCGGATTATCCTCATCTGCAGTCAGCAGGTCAGCAAAGCCAAGAACCGCAGTCATCGGTGTGCGAATCTCATGACTCATATTGGCTACGAATTCACTCTTCGACTGGTTGGCCGCCTCAGCCAGTAGCCGGGCCTCGTGAAGCGATTGTTCGTACATCTTCTGTTGAGTCAGATCAACCAGAAAAACCACGTGCTCGGCAGATTCGAAATCGACGGAAAGTGAGCTGATTAACACGGGTGTCGGAGTGTTGTCGTCCCGTACGATCGTCATTTCGCAGGGATCCATTCGCCCCGTCAGAACGAGCTGCTGAATAATCCTATCGGCGTCGGGGCGCTGCTGCACGCGAACGAGTGACGTCCAGTTGAATCCGTGGCATTCGAAATCGCTGCGGGCGATACCAAGAATCCTGAGCGTTGCATCGTTCGCACGTGTGACCTCACCGGAGGTCTTTGCAAATGCAACTCCAACGCTGGCCCCATCTATAATTCGCTGCAAACGAGCCTCACCACGGCGGACGACTTCGTCAATCTTTTTCTGTTCTGTGATATCCCAGTTCATACCCACAAAACGTAGTGGGCGATCATCTGTTGCCGCGACTAACTTTCCGCGAGCCGCCAGCCAGCGAACCTGGCCGTCTGCACGAATAATTCGAAACTCGGTATCGTAGTCACACTCGCCGTTGATTGTGCGTTCCATCGCCAATCGGTTGGATTCCACATCTTCCGGGTGTATCAACTTCAGAAAATCTGAACCCCGCATTTCCGTGAGCTGCAATCCGGTAATCGCGAGATGCTGTTCATCCCACAGCGCCCGGTCCGATGCTGGCTCCCATTCATACGATCCCATGCGCGCCGAAGTCATCGCCATGGTGAGCCGTTCACGACTGCCGGCCAGTTGCTCTTCAGCCTGTCTTGTTTCGGTGATATCTGTATTGGTCCCGAACCAACGGACAATACTTCCCGCTTCATCTCGAATAGGCTGAGCACGTGACAAAAACCATCGATACTCCCCGTCTTTCGAGCGGAGCGGAAATGTGTCTTCCCAGACTTTTCCCGACGCCAGACTTTCACGCCAGCGGTCGACCACGCGCCTCAGGTGAAGCGGATGTTGAACGGCTTCCCATCCCCAATCCTTCATCTGGTCGAGAGTGGTGCCTGTATAATCGAACCATCTCTGATTGTACCAGAAAATTGAACCTGTGGCGTCTGTCATCCACGCAAACTGAGAGATGTTGTCTGCGAGGTCGCGAAACCTTGCCTCGCTTTCTTTCAACGCCGCTTCTGCTGAAGCGCGGTCGAGTTTAAGGCGGAGGATATTTGCCAGTTCCCGCATCAAGTCGATTTCATCCTCACGCCAGACATGTGGCTGCTCCTTTGTCGCACAGAGCAAGAATCTCAGTCGCTGGTCGCGACTTGAAGGGGCATTGAGAAGTGAGCCGACATTCAGCGCCGAAAAGTTTCTAGTCGATTCGACAGATCGATTGGATGCTGCGGTATCGTCTATAACCATCGGCAAACCTGCAGCGAGTAATCGTCGTTCATCGTCGCTGGCGAAGTCCGCCATGTGATAGACGCCAAGCAAACTTCGTGAACCATCACTGGAGTAATCAAATTCTACACTAGCCTGCGTAGCGTGCTCATCCATCGTGATGACCATGAGATGTGACAGCTGCAGATATTCAGCCATACTTTGGCTAGCCTTGGCGACAATTGCTTCAGCCGAACTTAACAGCGCGAGACTGGTATGCAAATCTGCCAGAAACGACAGCGTGAGTTCTCGCCGTTTACGTTCAGTGATATCAACCGAGACGCTCAGGATTGCTGTAGGCTCCCCGTTGGAGTTCCGACGAATCGTTCCTCGACTATGTGCCCAGACCATTTTGCCGTTGTCACAGCGGATGACTCGGAACTCAACTTCGTGATTCAGACAGGATGATTTGAAGGCAGAGTGAATCAGCAACTCCAGCCGCTGCCTGTCGTCCGGGTGAATTATGGCGAAAAACCCGGCTCGAGTGGGGTGGAATGTGGTCTCGGTGAAGCCAAATGCGTCATACAGATGAGATGACCATGTCACGTGATCCGCAACAATGTCCCATTCCCACAGTCCCATTCGCCCGGAATCCAGCGCAAGATTCAACTGATTGATGCGCTCCTGCACTTCCAGTTCCGCACGTTTTCGTTCACTGATGTCGATTCCTGATGGAATCAGGCACGTCACGTTGCCGTCCGCATCCTTCACAGGCGCCAGCATGAAATCGATCGCTAATCTTGACTCGCCAGCCATGCGGACTTCAACATCGTATCTCACAACTTCACCGCTCAGTGCCGCAGCGATCGAAGCCTGAAGTTTCTTCACCAGTTGTTCGTCGTGCGACCACCAATAGCATTCCCAGAATCGCTTTCCGATGACATCTTCGCGTGTCAGGCCACCTGCGACCAGGGCTGTCTGATTGACTTCTCGAAGCACACCCTGCAGGTCCAGAACTCCCACAAATCCCAGAGTATTGTCGATGACTCGCCGCAGATTGGATTCTCGATCCGCAAGTTCGGACGCCCACCGTTTTCTTTCAGAAATATCCAGAAAGCTGACAACACACCCGACAACCATGCCTTGGTGGATCTGGGGAAATGACCAGTATTCAACGTCAAAGGAGGTACCATCTGCACGCCAGTAAAGTTCGTCATCAGCGTGAACGGATTCACTAAGTCGAGAGGCTCGATAGATTTTGCATTCGTCCACAGGGTATGGCTGACCATTGGGCCGCGTATGATGGATCAACTCGTGCATCTGTCTGCCGACGAGCGCATCAGAATCTTCGAAACCCAGCAGTCGCGCACAGGACGCATTGGCGAATGTACATCGTCCTTCCAGATCGATCCCGTAGATTCCCTCGGCGGTGGAATTCAACAGTGCCGTGATCCGATCGTCACGATCGAGGATCGTCTGAACAAACTGCTTTTGCTCAGTTATATCCCGCAAATGACCAGTAAAAAATCGCGTTCCATCTCGGGTGGCAGTTGCACTGATGGCCAGTTCGACGGGGAATACGCTTCCATCTTTCCTCACAGCCGAGAGTTCGAGGCGTCGCCCAAGAACAGTCCCAATACCAGTCGCCATGTAGCGAGCAAGACCGAGAGAATGAGCTTCACGGAATTCATGAGGAATGATTGTTTCGGACAGTAATTGTCCCTGCACGTCCGACTTCGCAAATCCAAATGTTCTTTCTGCGGCTGGATTAAAGTCGACAATGCGACCCTCCATGTCCATTGTGATAATGGCGTCGATCGCGGCTTCGAGTATTGCCGATTTTCGTGATTCTTCATCACGCAGTTTTTCGGCTAGTTGTTTTCTGGCGATGAATTGCCCTATGTCGTAGCCGACAGTCTGAAGCATTTCCAGCAGCGCCTGGTCCTGCTCAAGATACACGTTAGTGAAAATCTCAACGACACCGTAGACTACGGTGCCGATGATAATGGGCATCGCGATCCCGCTGACCAAACCAGCTGCGGAAGAATGCGTTTTCCGCAGAAAGTATGAATCCGACGCAAGTTCTGCGATCCAACTTGTTTTGCTGGTTTCCCACACACAGCCCGGCAATCCCGCTCCGCGTTTTAATGAAAGTCGCTGACTCTCAACGACAAATTGCTCCAGCGAGGGGTGACTCAAATCGAATGATGATTCTGCGCACGTCAGCGAGTTGCCCTCGGAATCTACGAGCCAAATTAAGCAACATGCAGCATTCAGGCTTTTGCGTATCGACTCAAGCACGGCGGGGAAGATTGAGTCCATCGCTGGGTCAGCCGCAAGTATTCGAGCCACCTCATGCGTGGTTGCGAGGCGGATTACGGCACGCTTGCGCTCACTGATATCGATAAAAGTGACAATGACCCCATCAGCCCGTCCTTCATGGAAGTAAGGCAGAACGCGGCGCAGAAACCAGCGGCCTTTGAGAGTCAGGACTTCCAGCTCCGGTGAATTGTCGTCAAGAGCCAATTCGGACAGCTTTGGAATTGCCGGCATGAAGACAACTTTGTGAGTGATATCTCCAAGTGGTCGGCCGACGTCGCTTGCAATCAGGTTGTAGAGATCACGAGCGGCAGGTGTGAAACGGATCAAACGCTCGTTGGCATCCAGAAACAACGTCGCGATTTGGGTGCTTTGAAAAAGGTTCTCCAGATCGCTGTGGGCTTTTCCAAGCAGAGCAATTCCTGTTTGAATCTCTTCTTTCGATGTCTCCAATTCTTCATTCGCGGACTGCATCTCTTCATTCAGAGACCGTAATTCTTCGTTTGAAGCTTTCAGCTCTTCATTGGTCGTTTCATACGCTTGAATTGATCTTTCCAGGTCTTCGCGAGTCGATGTCAGTTCTTGCTCAAGATGAGCAATGATTGCATCAGTGCCATGAACGGCATGCCCCATGCTTTCAGGCCAGTCCACATCAGAAACAAGCTTTGAACTGTTGTCGCGTACCAGCGGTAAACCGCAGTCGTGGAATACGACCATGAACAGTTCCACGTCTTCGCCGACCTTTGGCATGGGCTGCACTGTCAGCATAACTCGCTGGAGCTGTCCGTTGATGCGAACACTCAAATTGTCGTGGACAACTCGACGTCGTTGCGATTTTGCCTCCTGCAACGCAGCTCTCAGGCCAACTCGCAGCCCGGTACGCGCCATCTTGATCACGTTGTTCTGAAACCCGCCGCTGCCGACGGTCAGATAGTGATGCATGTCGGCCGACGCACACAGGATTTTCCCATCCTCTTCCACGATGAGTGATTTTGGCGCGAACTCATCCAGCACGATCCTCTGCATGACCTGTAGCAATGCCTCGGTCGTGTCCGATGTGGGATTCAGAGGACGCCTGACTTCTCTCACCAGGGCTTCGACGCGGCGTTCGTCCAGTAGCAATGCCGCCTTCGCATCGAGGCCTGTTTCGTTTCGCCGTGCAATTCGATGTCTCGCATCCATTGTGCGAAACAAGTCGCCGTGCGAGGCAATGTCCTCAGACGGACCCAACAGCAGAAATCCTGATGGCCGGAGCGCATAGTGAAAAAGAGGGATCAGCTTCTTTTGAAGGTGGCCTCCAAGATATATCAGGAGATTGCGGCAGGAAATCAGATCCTGATGAGAAAAAGGCGGATCACTGATCAGGTTATGCACAGAAAACAGAACCAGCTCACGAACCTCTTTGACGATCTGGTATTTCTTGCCGCGTTTGACAAAGAACCGCTGCAGTCGTTCGGCGGAAACATCTTCTTCGATTCCAACCGGGTAGGCTCCGGCACGGCCAATCGCGAGTGCTCGTTCATCGATGTCGGTCGCAAAAATCTGCACTTCGGGCGGCGAGCTCAGGCGATCCATGGCTTCACGACACAGGATTGCCATCGTAAAAGCCTCTTCGCCCGTCGCACAACCCGGCACCCAGATGCGAATGACGTTTTCCGATCGCCGGTTTTCGAACAATTCCTGAATCACCGCCTGAGACAGCACTTCAAAGGCCTCGGGATCTCGAAAGAATGCCGTTACGCTGATTAACAATTCGCGAAACAGTTTCTGGGGCTCGTCCGGGTTTTGTTTCAGCAACGCGAGATACGTTTCGATCTTCGAAATCTTAAGAACCTGCATGCGGCGACTGATGCGGCGAACCAACATGTTCGGCTTGTAATGCTGAAAATTGTGATTCGTTACTTCCACAAGCAATTTTGCAATCACCGGAATGCTCTCGTAAATCTGTTGGTCAGAAACTCGGTCTCGTGGCGAGTGCGACATGCCCGATAAAGTTCCGAAGTACCGTTTTAGCTCTTCTGCGATCTCTTTCGGTGTCAGCACATGATCCGCCACGCCGGTCGTCGCGGCACTGCGAGGCATGCTGTCGTATTTTGCAGAATCCTCGGACTGCGCAATCGTCATCCCGCCAGCATCACTGATGGCCTTCAGCCCGATGGTCCCATCAGACCCGTTACCGGACAGGATGACTCCAACCCCCAATTTACCCTGGTCCGCCGCCAGCGATTGCAGGAAATGATCAATGGGTGCCCGCGGTCGCTCGTGGTTCTCCGAGACCGTCGGCCGCGCGACTCCGTTCTTCAGTTCCAGCAAGGTCCACGGTGGACAGACATAAATCGTGCCGGCACAAAGTTTCGTTCGACCCAAAATGCTGACCACACTGCGCTGTGTCGATTTGCGAAGCAATTCAACAAGCAATTCATCGTTCTCTTTGTTTCTGTGCTGCACGAACACAATGGCAGGAACAAGCGCGTCATCCAGATTCGCGAGCAACTCCTGAAACGCCTCAAGACCGCCGGCAGAGGCTCCGACACCGACGATGAATGGCGTGCAACGGTGCGTCGTGTTGTTTCTAACGAGCGAAGCCTCATTCACTCTATTCACCTCGTACGTCAGTCAACGGTTCAGAACGACCTATTCGCAATCGACAAAGCATCGCGATTAACGTGTTCAGTGTATAACGACCAACCCCTGACCTTAATTCCCCTGGTGATCGAGCTTTCGTCAGAACAAATCGCAATGCATGCGTCAAGCGGCCACGTACCGTCCCACGCGTCGAACAGACGCTTCTGCGGGACGTCATTTCCGACAATTGATAAGGATGAGGTCTCAGCAAATCAATGTCGTCAGGAATGCCCGTATGACTCAACGAGCAATACTCGTGCCTGACGGAGGAAATGTGAAACCTGAGGGCAAGTCACCAGACGCAAAGCTCGAATGGGGTGCCGAAACGTCAGAAATCAGAGTTGGTGAGTACTGGCAAGATGCACCCGGCAAAGCCGTTTGCTGCCAACCGTGGGCTTTGGCGACTGATCTGCGGTCGGTGCGATCGCTAAACGACCGGAAACCAGCGGGCTCTCCGGAAAAAATGTCGCGGGAAACATCGTTGAGCGATCCACTGCATCGGCACAACACGTGTTTTGAAAGGACGGCTAAGACCCGATTCAGGAAGCGATTCCGTGACACAACACTCTTAAAACTCAACGGTACCAAACCCACTCCTGGCCAGCTGAGGCACAAATCATGACCCTGAATCGATTGGTTATGAACATGCAGAAAAACTTCTGGAAATGAACCTTGCAGAAGAAGTCGCCATCGACGAAAAGCTAACGCGACTGAGCGTTTCTACCAACAAAGCGGCGACGTACCACGTTCTGATAGAGCTCTGCCCGCAGCATTGTTGTCAGACTGCCGCCATGACTATTCAAACCTCCGCGTCAGGCCTAGCTCTGAAATGAGCTGGGCCCTTTTTCTGATCGGCGAATCGGAAAGATTGTCGGAGACATCTATCGGTATGTCGTTAATGCTCAGCAGGCTATCGAGCGATGATCGACCATTCAGAGGTCACTCCGACCGCATCCATCGACTCACGGCAACCTCTTTCTTTGATTCGGTGAACCTGCAAAAACTCTTTCGTCAGGAAGTTCAGGGAATTCAAAGTCTATTCGGCGTTTCCCGTCAGGATGACTACAACCAGAGTGAATTGGCCGTATGCGGCACAGTGTTTGCTTTTTGGATTCGGCAGAGAGATGCGACGGCGTCGCATGTCAGCAATGTCATGTTGATGTTGCATAGGGCTGAGTCAGCGATGGACGAGTTGCTCCTGCCGACGAGGTCGTACACTGAGTAAGTAGAAACATTGTGAGGAGACGAAAAATGTTCTTTAGGAAAACTGTCGAGAAGGCTTTCTCTTTGGCCGTGATCGGATGCTCGCTCTCAGGCGTAGCGGTTGGTCAGGTTGCGGGTACTGATCTCACGGATGGTGCGATTGTGAGGCCCGATACGAACGCTGCGGCGAATGCAGCAACACCGGCGGTCGATGCAGCAACGTCTGCAAACGTGAACGCCAAGGGAATCACCAATCCCGTCGCTGGAGCACAGGTCGATGGCATTAACGGGAGTGTCGACGCAGCGGCTCGAGTGAATGGCCAGAACATCAATTCTGATGTTCAGTCCAACACCAACGCCGGAGTGAATGCTCTGCAAAATCGTGCGAACGTTTCACAGAACTCAGATGTGACAGCGAACACCAATCCATTTGGCGCGACATTCGATTCTGGCACAAGTGACCGCATCATCATCCAGAATCTGCAGCCAAACAGCGCTGCATCGCGACTGGGGCTGCAGGCAGGCGACCGAATCGTTGACTTCAACGGTCAGGCATACACCGACGTCAGTCAATTCAATCGAGATCTCGTTCAGCTAAATGGGAACACTGACGTTCCGATTACCTACGAGCGAAACGGGCAACGCTTTACACAACGCTTTCGCATGTCAGGTCAGCAGGCAAACGGATCTTTAACCTACGGAAACCCACGGTCAAATACCCAATCCGGTAGCTTCGGCCAGATTTCTTACTCCGCCAATCGACCAAGTTACGGAGTGTCACCTTCAAATGGGTACACTGGCGACATGTATCAGAATCAGGGGTATGTCGGGGTAAATGGACACGGAAGCGTCTCTGGCTATACATCAGCGTGTTGCGGAGAATCGGTGCACACTCAGCAGTGCTGCAGTGTGACTCGTCATCATCGTGGTGGACGACGCCACCGCTCGCACTGCCGGTAATCACGTGCACGAGACGCGGGATCGTTGCGACATGTCGCCAGCGATCGACATCTCTGTTCCGATTTGGAACGCTGATTTCATCAGCGAACTCAGCAACAGTCCGATTTCGGTTTTCCAAAACCGGAATCGGACTTTGTTTTGCGCTGAACCATTTTCGGGGCATTACTGCAGGTCAGGGTAATCGCGCGTCGGAGTTGGAGTGTCGCCTTCAGTTTTGAGTTGAGACAACATTCGTCAAGCGGCAAGTTGGATTACCGTGGTTTGTGGGTGCGGGATGGAATCTCAGGCATGCAGGCGAACGGATACGCTGAGTTTCCTAAGCTGCCGGAACGTAAGCTTATGCGGAGCATCATGAGCCGCGACTAT
>JANMEV010000693.1:0-33574 GCA_031377305.1 Planctomycetota bacterium
TGTTTTTCGACGGACAGAAAGTGCAATCTCCCCTCGTCCCCGGTGGCCAACCCCTGACGTTTGAACCGTTGCGGTCGGAGATTTTCTTACTGCAGATTCGGCAGTCGTGGAGATTCGTTGCTGACATTCGATTCGCAAAGCGATTAACATACATTCGCTGGTTCCCGACCTCCCGCCTCAACTCCTGCCGCTATTTCTTCCAATCGAGATCACTCCCATGTGGAACGTCTTCGGGCCGTCTCGTCGTTTTTGTGATGGTGTTTCTCGCCGAACATTTATGCAGGTCGGAGGTCTGGCCGTTGGCGGATTGTCCCTGGCCGATCTCTTCGCGTCGGAAGCCGCCAGTGGGACGCATCGCCATAAGTCTGTGATCATGGTCTATCTTTCTGGCGGGATGCCGCATCAGGACACTTTTGATCTCAAGCCAAATGCTCCGGCTGAAGTGCGCGGCGAGTTCAAGCCCATTGCGACCACAGTCCCGGGTATCGAATTCTGCGAGTTGCTCCCTCGACTTTCGATGGTCGCCGATCGTTGCTCGATCGTTCGTTCCATCGTTGGACAGCGAGATGAGCATTCGAGCTTTCAGAATCTGACCGGTTACACGATGGCCGAAGTGCAACGGGACGGTATTCCAAACTTCGGATCGGTCGTCGCTCGAGTTCAAGGTGCCACGAATCCAGTGACGCCGCCGTTCGTCGATCTGTTCCCAACGATGCAGCACCGTCCGTACAACAGCACCGGCGCCGGATACCTGGGTAGTGCGTACAATCAGGTTCGAGCAGACGGCGAAGACCTGGCCAGCATGCGACTACGCTATGTTGAGAATCCGCAATTTGCTCAGCGACAATCGCTGCTGGGCCAACTGGACTCGTTTCGTCGCCACGTGGACGCTCGCAGCCTGGACAACATGGACGAAAGTTATCGCCGCGCGTTTGACGTTCTGACGTCGTCACGACTTGTCGACGCCATGAACGTCGACAACGAAGATCCCAAAGTGCTGGAGCGTTACGGTCGAGGCTCCTCGAAACACCTCGGCGACGGTGCGCCTACCTGGAACGATCAACTGTTAGTCGCCCGTCGACTTGTGGAAGCGGGCGTCCGAGTTGTCACGGTGGCCTACGGTTTCTGGGACACACATGGGAACAATTTTGGGCACTTGAAACAACATCTGCCGACCTTTGACACTGGAATCTCCGCGTTGGTTGAGGATCTGTATGCTCGTGGTCTGGATCAGGATGTCTCAGTTGTCGTGTGGGGAGAATTCGGACGAACGCCCAAGATCAACGCCAATGCCGGACGCGATCACTGGGCTCCGGTTCAGTCGGCTCTTTTTGCTGGCGGCGGGATGCAGGTTGGTCAGGTGATCGGCTCGACCGACAAGACAGCAGCCTATGCGGAGGATCGTCCAATTCACTACCGCGATGTGCTGGCAACCGTCTATCACAATCTGGGAATCGACAGCACGAACTACGTCCGAGATCAGGCCGAACGGCCCGTACGAATTCTTCCTGAAGAAGCTCGCCCGATTCGAGAACTGCTGGCGACCTGATCGCAGCTCCCTCAACATCGTTCAGTCATTCGTGACCGAAAACTGAACGTCGAGATTCGCGTTGCTGATTGCATGAATCAATCGTGCAGTTCAAGAATTGCCTCAACTTCGACGGGCACATTGTACGGCAGCGATCCCATACCAACGGCGCTGCGAGCGGCCTTGCCAGCGTCGCCAAAGATTTCCACCATGGTGTTGCTAAAGCCATTCATCACGGCTGGATGTCGCTGAAAGTCGGGCGTGGAATTCACCATGCCAAGCACCTTCACGATGCGTTTGACTCGGTCAAGACTTCCCAGTGACGCCTTAATTGTCGCCAACATCGTGAGAGCCACATCACGAGCCGCTGCGGCTCCCTGCTCTTCCGTCAGATCCGATCCAACACGGCCGATGATCATCTTACCATCCGAGCCGAACGGAACCTGACCGGAAACGTACGCCATTTTGTCGACGATCACCACCGGCGTATAAACTCCGCCCGGCGGTGGCGTCGGAGGCAAAGTAATTCCCAGCTGAGTCAGTTTTGCATCAATACTCACAAGGTCTCTCCAGTCTTAACCGTCATTTCGGTTTCACTATTCGTTGCTGATCGCTTGCTGTGACGATGCGTTTTCAGCCGCAGCACTTCCGATTGGCTGGAATTGCAATCTTCGCCTGGCACGGACTCTAACCGGCCTCAACGCGTCATGGAATGGAATAGATGCCGGGATTCGGGTGCAGCCAGCGACATCAGTCCAAACCCGGCCCTCTGGTCAATTGCGAAGTCTACTGGCGATGATCTACACTGTCGCCTGATAAACTGTAATGATTTCACAGGAGCCCACGTATGCCTCAAATGCAATCCATTCTACTGCTCGGCCAGGACGCAGAGGGTCTGCAATTCACTACTGTGCTTCTGATCTGCGTTGCGGTGATGTTTGGCATCATGGTGCTGGTGTTCGCCGGGATCTTTGCGTCTGTCTTTTCGCTTTGGTTTCGAGCGTTCATGTCTGGAGCGATGATCGGTCCGCTGCAGATGGTTGTCATGAAATTGAAGAAAGTTGACCCGCAGACGATCGTTAACTGCCGAATCATGTCGGTTCAGGCGGGCGTTGCGAACATCACAACAAACGCGATGGAATCGCATTACCTTGCCGGTGGAAATGTGCCGCTTGTCGTCCGAGCTCTGATTGCCGCGCATCGCGCGCAGATTGCACTCGACTGGAACACCGCGGCAGCGATCGACCTCGCGGGACGAAATGTTCTTGAAGCTGTCCAGACGAGCGTGAAGACCAAGGTCATTGACTGTCCTGACACATCACGCACCGGTCGGCCGACTCTTGATGGAATTGCCAAGAACGGTATCCAGTTGAAGGCAAAGGCTCGAGTAACTGTTCGCACAAACATCACTCAGTTGATTGGCGGTGCGACCGAAGAGACCATTATCGCGCGAGTTGGCGAAGGAATCGTTTCGGCGATCGGATCCTGCGAAAGCCACAAGGACGTTCTCGCCAATCCAATGCTGATTTCCAAGGCCGTGCTGGCACGAGGACTCGACTCCCAAACTGCCTACGAAATCGTTTCCATCGACATTGCTGACATTGATGTGGGTGACAATGTGGGTGCTCGACTTCAGGCCGATCAAGCCGAAGCCGACATGCGAATCGCACGGGCCCACGCGGAAGAACGCCGTGCGGCAGCGGTTGCGCAGGAACAGGAAATGCGAGCCCTGACACAGGAAAACCAGGCTGAGGTGGTCTTGTCAGAATCCGAAGTTCCAAAAGCCATGGCCGCAGCGTTCCGAAGCGGCAACCTTCGCGCGATTAAAGACACTTAAATCGCTTCGATTGGATAACCGTGTTCATTGGGCAGGAATGCCATCACGGTAAACGCCCGCAACGTTCTACAAACTGGCGGCATTTCGCTTGACGGATCGTTCCCCACAAGTCACTCTCAGGGTGGCGTGGAGAACTAGCACGAGGGCGGAGATTGGTGCGCCGGAATAAGTTTGTGGACGAGCAAGATAGCCAGAAAATTGCCGCAAAGAATCCATCCCCAGACCATGAACGTGATCTGGCTGGCGTCGCCGTTGAAAGCGTTTCGGGAGCTCGGCAGAATTCCGTCGAGTCGGTCGCTGATTCAGACGCCGACATCATTGCTCAGCTGCCTTCATTTCAGCCGCAACATCGCCGGTTGCTTCGAATTGGGATCGTCTTCATGTTGACGATTCTCGCACTGGAATGGATTTATCTCGCCACGCGACGGCCGGATCCACTGTTGCTGGAGCGAGGCGACACTTTTCGCGAGCAGTTTCGCGTGGAAATCAACTCGGCCACGTGGGTAGACTGGCTGCAACTGGACGGAATTGGTCCTTCGCTCGCGCATCGAATTGTGGCCCATCAAAAGCTGAACGGTCCGTTCAAGTCAATTGACGAGGTTGCCCGAGTTCCCGGAATCGGCAAGACAACGCTCGACCGAATCCGCCCCTGGCTTACAATCCGTCATGACCTCATCGAAACCAAATCCGCAGACAGCAGCACCACAAGACCCACTGACAAGCAGCCCGCCGAAAGCGAGCAGCAGCCGTCAACGCTTTGAGCAGTATCGAAACAAGGTCAAAGAAAAACTGCTTCCGAAGGGCAGCCTTCATTCCACCGGCGACGCTCGGGCTGCAAAAGATCGAGTTCGCTCGTCATGGCAACTGGTGATTGAATTCTTCCGCCTGCTGCATCCGTATCGCTGGCCGATCATTTCGACTCTGTTATCTGTCACACTGTCGACGATTCTTGGATTGGTGCCGCCAGCGGGAACCAAATTCATTGTGGACTATGTGCTCAACCGAGTGCCGCTGCCACCGTGGATCAGCCAATCGTTCCCTTCACTCTCAAGTCCGATGCGATTGCTGTCGGCGGCTGTGGGAGTTGTCGTTTCAATCTCCCTGATCAAGATCGTCCTTCACATCTGGGGCCGCTGGTACGCGACGAAAATCTCAAAGAACATCCAGTTGGCCGTTCGTCGCAAAGTGTTCGATCACGCGGTAAGACTCCCGCTGCACCGAATCCAGGAACTGCGATCGGGTGGTGTCGCCTCTGTGTTGCGAGAAGACGGCGGCAGCGTTGGCGAACTCGTTTTCGGGATGCTCTACAATCCCTGGCGAGCCATCATCCAGCTTGTCGGAAGTTTTGCCATCCTTGCATGGGTCGACTGGACTCTGCTGCTGGGTGCTCTGGTGTTGCTTCCAACAGTCTTCATCACGCATCGCGCGTGGATCAACAGTATTCGCCCGCAGTACCGTGCGATTCGAAAGCAACGTGAATTCATCGACGCGGGAGCAGCAGAAACATTCGCTGGCATGCGAATCGTGCGAGCCTTCAGCCGACAGAAGCGTGAGGCCGCTCGGTTCTCAGAAGAAAACAACATGATGGCTCGCCAGGAACTCTACGCCTGGTGGTGGATGCGAGTTGTCGAAATGGTCTGGGAAGCTCTGATTCCCATCGCAAGTGCGGGATTGCTGTTTTACGGCGGCTGGCAGGTCGTCAACGGACACATGACCGTCGGCAGCCTAATGATGTTTCTGGTCTATCTTCTGATGCTGCTGGAGCCTCTTGCGGCACTGGCGTCCAGCGCGACTCAGTTTCAGAATAGCCTCAGCGGGCTTGATCGAATTCTTGATCTGCTGCAGGAACCTCGCGAGATGGAATCGACTCCTTCGAGCGTACGAGCTGACCGAAATCAAATCGCCGGTAACATGGCTTTCGAAGACGTCACGTTTCTTTACCCAGGAACTCAGACCGCAGCATTGGCTGATGTGCAGTTGAAGGTGAAGGCCGGACAAATCGTTGCCCTGGTTGGACCCAGCGGAGCGGGAAAGACGACGCTGTGCAACCTTGTCGCGAGGTTCTACGACCCGACGACGGGACGAGTCACTCTGGACGGCCGCGACCTGCGAGACTACGACGTCGAATCATTCCGCGCCCTCCTTGGGGTTGTCGAACAGGATGTGTTTTTGTTCGACGGCACGATCGGCCAGAACATCGCCTATTCCAGCCGCAAGGCAACAGCTGAAGAGATTCGTGCCGCAGCAAACGTCGCGAATGCGCTTGAGTTCATCGATCGTCTTCCCAACGGCATGAATACTCTGATCGGCGAACGCGGCGTTCGTCTTAGCGGCGGCCAGCGTCAAAGACTGGCCATCGCGCGAGCGGTTCTGGCGGATCCGCGAGTGCTCATTCTCGACGAAGCAACCAGCAATCTTGACACCGAAAGTGAACAGCTGATCCAGCAAAGCCTCGGACGATTGATGAGAGGCCGCACAAGCTTCGTGATCGCGCACAGGCTGAGCACGATCGCGGGAGCAGATCTTATCGTCGTCGTGGAGAACGGTCGAATCCTTCAGACCGGAACGCATTCGGAACTGATGACGCTCGGCGGCAAGTACCGAGTAATGGTCGAGCAGCAGGTGAAGATGACGCTGGGTTCCATCGATGCGGATGGAGTGAAGGCAAAAGTGTAGCGACTTGCGACCAACGGCCGATGAATCGTTACAGGCCTGATTCAGTCGGCCCGTTCTTGTGGAGATTCTGATAGTGACTCAAAAGTCCTTAACATCCTGTCGTTGCTTCAAAAAGCGATCGTAAGATGGCAGGGGCGTGAGCGATGTTTGCATTATGCCTTGAAGGCCCTGGTTTTTTCTCTCGATTTGGCTGAGTAACGTGTTAACAATTCACGCTCATCTGCCCGCATTCTTTCGAACTCATCGATGCCGCTTCGCCGTCCATGGACCGGGA
Source organism: Planctomycetota bacterium (assembly GCA_031377305.1). Lineage (GTDB taxonomy): Bacteria > Planctomycetota > Planctomycetia > Planctomycetales > Planctomycetaceae > SXXK01. The sequence continues at coordinate 6,316 of JANMEV010000693.1, forward strand.
TCCTTTTTCATGTTTCATCGCAACTCAGGCTCAGTGTTTGTCGCAACGGTCGTGCTGGCGAGTTTTTCTTTCGTCGGATGTGGTGGCAAGAGCGAATCCTCAACACCCGTCGCTGAGATCGCGGCCGACATTGCCGAGGTCACCAAGGGTGGCAATGTCGTCCCTGGAGAAGCTGCTCCAACAGTGACATTTGTCTCCGCGTCGCAATCGCAGACAGAAGCTCTCATTAAGAGTATTGAAGCGGCCATCGCTCATCAGGATGCAGCGGCTTTCAGTGCGTTGATCGACGAAGAGCAGATCATAAGTCGAATTCTACAGGGCCTGAACATTAGCGAGGAGTCTCGTAATGGCTTCGCGGAAAGCATGCGAAGTCGTGACGGTATGAGCAGCGTGTCCAGCGAAATCATGAACGCGGTGCAGACAGGCGGAGACTATCACTTTGTTCGAATCCAGCAAAAGGGGAATGAGTTTCATCCCCTGTTTCGTCTGACACTTCCAAACAGCGGCGGCCTGAACTATCACGAACTGATCGTGTCGCAGGATGCAAATGGTCAACCGCGCATTGCAGAAATCGAAGTGTTTCTAAGTGGTGAGCCGGTCACTCAATCACTTCGACGTCTGGTCCTGCCAGCATTCGTGGCAGAGAACACGACCATCAGAGAATCCCTGAAAGGTACCGAGGCAGAATACATTGCGAACATTTCAACGTTCGAACGAATCAACGAACTGATGAGTTCGCAAAAGTTCGAGCAGGCGATGCGTCACTACACGACGCTGCCAGCGACACTGCAGAGTGACAAGGCCAGTTTGATGGTGAAGCTTTCCATCGCTCAACAGGTCAGCGATGAAGCCTACCTGAATGTCATTCGGGAACTGGACACCAAATTCCCGGATGAGCCAAGTCGCGATTTACGAGCGCGAGATATGCATTCGATTCAGGGAAAACATGAAGACGCCGTCAAGGCGATTGATCGACTGATCGCATCGATCCAGGATCCGTATCTCAGTCTGTTAAAAGTCGACAGCCTGATTGCACTCAACCGCATGGACGAAGCTCAGAAAGCAGCGGCTGAGTCAAAGGCTGCGTCGCCAGATCGAATCGATGCCTATTGGGTCGAAATTGGTATGCTGCTTAAACTGAAGGATCACGCCGCCACAGCAAAATCGCTGGATGAAGTGGCTGACAAATTTGGAATAAAGTTCTTTGATCTAAAGACAGTGCCTGAGTACGCAGAGTTCGTTGCGTCTCAACAAGGCAAAGAGTGGATGACCAGGCATCCGCCTGATTCAGAGACGCATGGGCCGCCGTCTTCCGTTCCCAGCGTTCCGGAAGTTCCTCCCGCCGCTGCCGTACCGGACGTTCCAAAGTAGACAGTAAGAACTCGCCGAGCTGATCAGTTGTATTTCGCGCGGCGAGCCGATGGAATACTGAACGATTCCCGATGGCGAATGTCGGGTTTTCGAAGTTTTCCTGCTCGGCCACGTCGTTCTGCAACCGCTACTACATGAGGGTCACCCTGCGTTATGAAAAACTATCTGCTGACAACATTGGTTGCATTGTGTTTTCTCACCAGTCCGTTGGCTGCTGACGATGGCCCACTGGCAATCTATTTCATTGACGTGGAAGGCGGCGCAGCGACTTTAATTGTAACTCCGCTGGGCGAGTCCGTTTTGATCGATTCCGGTTATCCCGACAATCACGGCCGCGATCTTGACCGAATTGTTCATGTTGCCAAAGACGTCGCCGGACTGAAGAAGATTGATCATGCCGTCGTCTCTCACTGGCATCTGGATCACTTCGGAAACCATGCGGCTCTCGCGGCGAAATTTGGCATCGGTACATTTTGGGATCGAGGAATTCCCGATGAACTGGCCGAAGACCCTGAGTATCCAAACAGAATCGCCGCCTACCGCGCCGCGTCTCAGAACGTCTCAAAGGCTCTGCATGTTGGCGACACTTTGCCACTCAAGTCCGGAAAGACGCCTTTGACCGTACGAGTCATGACGTCCGGACGCGACGTTGTCATGGGCGAAGGCGAAGTGAATCCATTTGCCGATCGCCATTCAGCGCAGGATGATGATCCGTCAGATAACTCAGCGAGTTTGAGTCTGCTGTTTGGCTTTGGCGACTTTCGATTTCTGACTTGTGGCGATCTCACGTGGAACACCGAAGCGAAACTGGTAACGCCTCGCAATCCCGTTGGAACAGTCGACCTGTTCATGGTCACTCATCACGGACTGCCTGTGAGCAATAATCCGGCGATGGTCCTGGCAATCGACCCAACCGTGGCCGTCATGTGCAACGGGCCCAAAAAGGGCGGAGCGGAACAGACAATGAAGACGCTTCGCGAAGTGAAATCTCTGAAGGACTGGTACCAGCTTCATCAGAATGTGGATCTTGACCCCGCAAAACAGGCACCGGCTGAATTCATTGCGAATTCAGCATCCACGGCGGACTGCAAAGGCGAGTGGGTAAAGGCGACGATCTCCGCCGATGGAAGCTCGTTCGCGCTGCAGGTCGGACCGCATGGAAAGTCTCGTTCGTATCAGACAAGGACTCGGTAGTCTTCGGGCAGTTCTCGTCCGCGTCGGTACGTTCCGACGAAAACAGCCACCCCATCAGAGTGTCAGCTCTTTGCGCGTTCCGCGAATGTCCATTTCGTACTCGATCTCTTCGATCGGCGGTCGAGTGTAGTGCCAGTTGATGCCGTGAATACTGGCGGCGCCGCAGCGTGCCAGCAGAATTTCAGGAAGCAAAGGCGTCACCGAATGCGCCGTGTAGACGTTGATTCGGTTGACCGCGGGCCAGGCTGCTCCAAGTCCATGCAGACGAGTCTCCATCAACTCCATCACAAAACGAGCCTTGATCGCCAGTCCGGCGGGTGAAATGTCTCCCAGGGCAACGATTCCGTCGCGAGCCAAAATCCCTTCCGGCAACTCACCGGCGCCGGCAACGACAAATGTGGCGGCCTGATCTTTGCCACACAGCCGAGTGAACGAGAATCCGTAGACCGCAGGCTCGACAGGAAAGTGAATCACAGGAGCAACGTTTGTCCGAGCCACGGGATTCACACCGTCGACGAACACTCCCCAGTCTTTCAGGATAGCCGCGTACTCGGCGTTGAAATCTGCAAATCCCTGAAACGTGAACGGTCGAGGCGATCGTAAACTTACCGCACAAAGCGACGCTTTCGGCCGGCCCTGGGCTGAAAGAAAATCAGCGATCGTTTCAAAGCCCTTTCGATAAGCGATCGGCTGCTGAAAAGTCACCTGGACAATTTCGGACCCAGGAATAGAGACGACCCCGCACGAGTACGGAGCGATACCCGGCAGAAAACGATAATTGCCAGCAGGATGATCGGTTAGCGGCATGATTAGACTTCGAGTACGACCGAGTCCTTCGGTCGAGAGCAAAATCGCATCGACGGAAGATCTCTGTCTGCGTGGCGACTAGTGATGGTCACGGATTTGGAGTGTCATTGTCTTCCGGCAGATCCGCTTTACTGATACCACCAGCCGGCTCTTCAGAGGCGCCGCCATGTGGCGATTCAAGAAACGTGACGGCATGATTCAGTTGTAAGTCTTCAAACGGAACGGCAGTTGGATCTGGCTTCGTTCCGTGAATCACTTCTGTGGCTTCTCGAGCCTTGATCCATTCCTGCCATTGGTCTTTGGAAAGTTCGACAAGGTGGCCTTCCGACGGTTTGACACCCCAGTCATCTTCCTTCTTTGAATCCGGAAAGCGATGGATGTTGACCCCGCTCGGTCGAAAATAGCTGGCAGTCGTCAGCTTCAAAACACTGCGACCGGACTCCAGGGGAATGACATTCTGGACGCTGCCCTTGCCCCAGGATCGCTCGCCGACAACGGTCGCTCGGTGATTGTCCTGCAGACAGGCGCTCAGCACTTCGCTGGCAGACGCACTTTGTCGGTTCACCAGAACTACGATCGGCACATCAGTCACAGTGTCGCCAGGTTTCGCCTTCCAGATACGTTCCTTGATCGTTCGCCCCTTCATGCTGACGATTGTACCGGAATCGAGGAACATGTCGGCGATCTCGACGGATGATTCCATCAGTCCGCCAGGATTGGATCGCACATCCAGGACCAGAGATTCCATTCCGTGTTCGATCAGCGAGTCTAACGCGGCATGAAGTTCGGCGGCCGTATTGCGACTAAAATGTGTGATCCGGACATATCCAACCTTCTTTGCGTCATCCAGCATGAAGTTCCACTTCTGATCTTCGTTCCGATTCAGCGCAATGACGGTGGGCAACTGAATGGTTTCACGAACCACACTCACTTGCTCAGTGGTTTCCGTGTTTTGCCGCCGAATTCCCAACACAACGGCACGACCGGACGGACCCACGAGCAGCTTACCAACCTCGACCGGCGCAAGTCCTGCCGTTGTTTTTCCGTCGATTTCCATCACGACGTCGCCGGTTTTGAGGCCCGCCAGAAATGCAGGAGAGCCGGGCAGGGGACTGATGATTTCCAGCCTGCCATTCACGACCTGAACATGGATGCCGATGCCGACAAACTCCTGCTCAAGGTATTGTTCGAACTTTGTAAGGTCCTGCGGAGGAACGTACGTTGAGTACTGATCCAGATGGCTGGCCATGCCTCGAATCGCCGCATTAACCAGTTCCCTGCGATCGATCTCGCGTACGTAGTTTGTGTCGATCTGCTCGTAAGCGTCGGCGAGCAGTTTCATCAGCTCAAAATCCTGTCGTACTCGGTCTGCGGCGCTTTGTTTATTATCAACGGCCACCAGCGACTGCGCACTCACAAACCCGGCAACAGTAGCGATGAGACAAAGTAGAGCGACCGAAAATCGATTCATGGAAACTCTCCGGTGAGGCCCGTCAATCCGCGCGACGTCGGCCATGAGCATGACGACTGACTCGACTCCAGCAATACTGGGACAGGAACTTTCGCCTGGCTTCCCCCGAATCGCAGTGAATCGCCGTATCGGATTTCGACGAGTGTTCACGGACGCTACTGCGTTTTCGGGATTCCATCAAGTGGGATCAGGAATACCCACGAAGTCATGGCAGAAACGTGCATCGCAATTCACATGCAAGCAAACAGAAACAGGCGACCAACGAAAACGCTGGCCGCCTGTTTCATGATTTTTGACCTTTGATTTCTGGATCGCCGTCTGTGCTATCGAAGAACGTTCAGCAGATTGTTGCGATCGTCCGTCCAAAGCACAGTGCGAGAGGCTCGAATCGACGTATCAGGACCAAGAACGGCTGAGAGAATGCTCGGTTCGCGACAAAGCAACATCCAGACCGAATCCAATGCCACTCCGCCGTCGGAGCCATGATCGCAGGTCTGTACTCGTGCGGTGAGCCCAAACTCATCGCCAAGTGCCCGCACGACCGGCTCAAGATCGAAGTACGTGTTCGAAATATGCACTGCCAAAACTCCATCGGCCTGCAAATGTCGAGTGTAAATCCGCATGGCTTCGGATGTCAGCAGGTGCACAGGAATCGCATCACCGGAAAACGCATCCAGTACCAGGACATCGAAGTGCCGATCCGATTCACGTTCAAGCACCAGCCGCGCGTCGCCAGGAATGACTTCTTCCGTCCCTTCACAATCGGACAGGAACGTAAAATGTTCGCGAGCCATGCTGATCACGTCCGGGTTGATTTCGTAAAACGACATGTGATCACCAGAACGACCGTAGACCGCCAGCGTCCCGGCCCCGAGCCCAACAACGCCAACTCGGCGACCACTGACCGCCGGCTGACTCAACAGACGACCGACTCCTGACGAATGCGAATAGTACGTCGAAGGTTCTCGTCGGCCTGCAGCATCCTGAAACTGCCGTCCATGAACAACTCGCCCATGGATCATGTCGCGAGCAGGACGATTGGTTCCGTCAGCAATGTCATCTTCAACTCGCAGCACGCCGTAAAAGTTTCTGGCGACAGCCTTAATCGACGGTGAGTGCTGATTAAACACCATGAAGTAAACCAGCAGCATCGTCGACAGCCCACAGCCGAACTTCAGCGAGGTGCTTGCTGGAACGGCTTTCTGGAAAGCCAGGTCGTCTCGCAGATAAGTTCCAGCGCAGATCAGCAGACACGAAAAAATCCCCAGAGGAAGTTCACAGTAGCCGCGGAAAATGACAGGAGCAATCAACCCCACAAACAATCCGCCCGCAGCGCCTCCGGCGGAGATCGTCAGGTAAAACGCCGTCAGATACTTCGGGCTTGGTCGCAGTCGAACGAGCTCTCCGTGGCAAAGCATGCACACCAGAAACAGATTGACGAAGAACAGAGTGATCTGCAAAACAACCCCAAAGAATGCGCCTCTGGACATCATGATGATTGTCGATACCAGACTAATCGATGTGGCGATGGTCATGAATCGACGATTGTAGAATCGATCCGACTCAAAAGTCAGAATGAAACTCAGCAGGTACAGAGTCAACGGAATGATCCACAGGAACGGCACTACGGCGATATCCATGCAGACTTCATTAGTCGTTGCCAGCAGCATGACAGAAGGCAACATGGCGAGAATAAACCAGCGAGCATAAGAGCTGGACGGGGCATGGGCAGCAGTGCTCGACAAAACGGTTTCCTCGACAACCTCAGAAATCTGCATCGCCGTCGTCCATCCACAAAGAAGACACGACAGGGCGAAGATCAGAAACAGTACCGACCACAGGCCAGCCTGAGCTGTTGACGACAACAATGGTTCGAAAACAAACGGATACGAAACCAGCGCGAGAAGTGAGCCAACATTCGAAAGCGCGTAGAGCCGATAGGGTGAAACGCCGGTGCAGGCTTTACTGAACCACTGCTGCAGCAGAGGTCCGGTCGCGGATAGCAAAAAGTATGGCATGCCCACTGTGGCTAGAAGAAGGAGCGTAATTCGAAGGCCTGGTGTTTCGTCGCCAACGGGCTTCCAGCCAGCATCGGGAATGATCGGCAATGATAAAGCAGCAATGGCCAAAAGACCGGCATGGATGCTGGCCTGTTGTGATACGCTCTTGAGACACGACAATAAATGAGCGTACGCGTATCCGCCGAACAGCAGAAGCTGAAACACAAGCATGCACATTGTCCAGACAGCTGGTGTGCCGCCGAACCACGGCAGAATGAACTTTGCCAGCAATGGCTGAACCTGAAACAACAGAAACGCACTGGTGAAGACGGTCACCGCGAAGAGCATCGATCTGTTGGCAGGAGCTCGAAACGTGTGCATGCGAAGAACCTCGGAATGACATGCGATAAACTTGCAATTCGCCTTTTGGCAGAAATGCGGGTAAGTGAACCTAGCTTCCGGAATGCAACAGGTCAGAAAAATCTGCATTGTCGGAAGAAATTGGGCAGAGGCCCTCACCCAACGTTTCATCCCGCGATTACGGTTCCGATCGGACCAAACAGGAAGCCTGATCAGAAGACAACGATTCTTCTGGTCGTAAGCATTCCGAAGAATCCGAAGATAAGAGAATGTCCGCCGTGTCGCAGAAATAGAACGTCTGTCTTTCCCAGTGTGGCAGAGTTGCCGAAGCGTCCTCACGCACCCGGTGCCTCACTGCGCGTTTGGCCGAATCCGGGATGGGCAATCATACCAGGTCTCCTCCTCATGACTGACATGCTGCGACGCTATCAAACATTGTTGCAATGCGGAGTACTGACTCTACTGGGCCTGATCGCGTTTGCTCCGTCGATCAGCTTTGATTTCGTGAACTGGGACGACTACGCCTATATCCACGAAAACGATCTGATCAAAAGCTGGTCGCCGGCCAATCTCAAGGACGTCGCCACGGAGGTCGTCACTCGCAACTACGCTCCGGTGACAATATTCTCCTTCCTCGTCGAACACACTTTGTGGGGAATGAATCCGGCCGGCTATCACGCCACAAACGTTTTGCTGCATCTGATCAACGGCGTCCTGGTCTTCCTCCTTCTTCGCCAAATCTCGGGTAGTACCTTTGTTGGTTGGCTAACCGCGGCACTGTTTCTGCTCCATCCTGTCCAGATTGAAAGCGTGGTGTGGATTTCATCAAGGAAGGGACTTTTGTGTTCGCTCTTCATGCTTTCGGCGCTGTTGGTTCGTATGAAGCCGAATCCAATGCCTCGAGATGACGCCTGGTATCTCGGACTGCTGGCTCTGGCACTATTTTCGAAAGCGCATGCAGTCGTGTTGCCGCCCATCGTTCTCCTTTACGACATGCTCATTCGACGTCAGGCGTTCGCTACGGTGATGCCACGTCATCTGATTCCCGGACTGATGTCACTTTTACTTCTCATGCTGACGATGGGCGCGCAGAACTCGGTGCTGGGCGGAGTCCGGCAACATATGAGCCTGGGCTTGCTGCAGATAGTAGCCATTGACGTCACGATTCTATGGCAGTACATCGGAATGCTTATCTGCCCCATTAACCTGTGCGTGATGTACGATCCACCAACGTCGGGAATCTGGAAACAGGTTCTCGTGGGCAGCCTCGGCTGGGCTGTTGTGGCTTTTGGTTTGTTCCGAATTCGTCGGTCTCAGCCACTGTGGATTCTTGGTGCATTCAGCTTTCTTTTGCTGTTGTTCCCTATGCTCAATTTCTTTCGCATCACCACGTTGATGAACGATCGCTACCTCTATTTACCCAGCATCGTCGTCTTCGCTATGTTCGCGGGGACAATACGAAGAACTCTGCAATTCTCAGCGCACATTACTGAACCAATTCTGGAGTTCATCAGCGCAGGCATAAAGTTTGGACTATCAGCCTGCATGATCGTGGCTTGCATGACGGAAACATCACTGCATCTGCCGGTCTGGAGGAACGCTGAATCCCTCTGGACACACGCTCTGTCAGAATACCCGGACATGCCCATTTTTCGAATCCAAATGGCTCTTGCACTACACGACCAGGGCCAGACGGAGAAAGCTCTGCGAGTCATGACGTTAGCCCTTCAGAACAGCAAGCCCGACGAACTGGATCGCGAACGCATGTGCCAGTTCGTTGCCGACTGGCGGAATGAGCTTAGTACGAGAAGCCAAATTGCCGAAGGGAGTCAACAGACTTACGCTGACTAAGTTGGGCCCGACTTCAACGGCATCGAACATCAACGCAGAACATCGGCTTTCCAACTCGCTCTTCGCTGAGTCCTCTGAATTACATCTCTGCTCATCAGAGCCCTCTGGCGACGAACAGAATCTTACTCACGGTCGCAAACACGCTCCGCATTGCTCCGCGTGAAACATTGACCCGCAGACTGCCTGACAGGGCCCGCTGGCTATTCAAGTGAATCCCGCCAGATGATTCTGCGCGAAGATCCCTTGTCACTTTGTGCTCAGTATTACAGCGTCGCTCATCACTCATGTCACAGTCTGCCAACCCCAAGAAACGTTTGGCGGCCGTAATGGCTATTTCGTATCACCTGAACACAGTCTTTGATGCTTTATTCTCCTTACGAGTACTCTCACACGAATGTCTTCGTCTGCATTTATGAGCTATCCAAAAAACTAAAGAAAAGTTTTTGACGGCGGGGTTTCCTGACCTAAGTTCTAGGTGTTGCAAGTGTGAAACGCACCGCGACAAATCGAACGGCGGTTGTAAGCCGCACTCAATTCAAGTGTTAACTCTGCGAGGCAGGGTTCTTCTGTTGGCGGATGACACTCCGCCGTGACGTCACTTGCCCGGAATGGGCCCAACGTGAGGATTTTTATCATGTCAAAGTTCGCAAACAGCATTAAGAAGTTCCTGGTTTCTGAAGACGGCCCAACTGCAGTTGAATACGCAGTTATGCTTGCTCTGATCGTTGTCGTTTGTCTTGCTGCTGTTTCAGCAGTCGGCAGCAACGCCAATGCCAAGTTCAACAAAGTAGCTCAGTCACTGACATAATTCGAAAATCATCGGTTGTGACTTTTCGAAGTCCCTCGGATGTCATAGGCCTGCTTTTCTGGCAGTGATCGTCAAAGAGGACGCGAGGCAAAACCTCGCGTCCTTTTTCGTAGACTAAACCTGACGGAACAATCTGTTGCATCCAGACACCAGGCATCATAACTCGCAAAAATCCGCTAACTCCTTCTTGACGCTATTCGCGTATGACCTAAGGTTGCTTTGTTCTGCGCCACTCGTGTAACGCGAGAAAGAGACGACCGTCCAAAAACAAATTACCGACTGGAAAAGATCTGTGTATTCCACATTCGAAAAGAGCATTAAGAAATTCGTCGTCTCCGAAGACGGTCCAACGGCCGTTGAGTACGCAGTAATGCTCGCCCTAATCGTTGTTGTTTGCCTTGCCGCGGTTTCTGCGGTCGGAAGCAACGCGAATGGGAAGTTCAACAAAGTAAGAACTGCCCTGACATAAACTATCGACGCGAATGTTTCGCGTTTGACCGTGTGCCTCGCCTGAGGCAGCGCAATCACCTGATCGATGAGGGAGACTTAAGATGATCCCATTTTGGATTGAACTGAGCCCTGAGGACCTTATTCAGGGAACCGCGATACTCACAATGGTCGTCTCCTTCCTGATCTTCAACTTCTTTGCTTCTGCAGGACGCGCGTAGACTTTTCCTCTGGGTCTCGCCAACAGGGTGATCCTCCTCACTCTGCAACAACTCATAACCGACTTTAAGTTTTGGAGCTCCGCAAATGGAACTGTCTCAATTTCTAATGGAAAACTGGCACGTAAAAGCCGTCTCGGCAATCCTGATTCTGGCGGCATGGATTGATGGTCGGGAACTCAAGGTTCCCAACTGGATCACGTTCCCGATGATTCTCTCAGGCCTGGTCTATTCAACATGCGTTGGCGGACTCGGCGGCCTTGGTGCCGGACTTCTTGGCATGTGCGTCGGTCTGCTGACACTTCTGCCACTGTACGCTGTTGGTGGAATGGGCGCGGGCGATGTGAAGTTGATGGCTGGAATCGGAGCATGGTTAGGCTGGGAAATCACACTTATCTCGTTTGGCGTGTCCGCCGTTGTGGGAGCTGTGATGGCCGTCATCATGGTTCTGTCAAAACAGAAAATGACTCATCACTACGAGAACTTTCTGCTGATTCTGAGCGAGTGGATGGTCATCAAGAACCCATATGAACTTTCAAAGATTGCTGCTGAACGCAAGCCTCGCATGATGTTGTTGCCATACGGTATTCCAATCTGCATCGGCACAATTGGCTACTTCCTGTATACCGGCATGATCTAAGCAGATTCTGCCGGAAAATGAATCGGCAACGAGTTAAATAATTTTCACTGGCAGACGATGATCATCTGCCAACGTCTTTCGAGTGTTTCGAAGACGGAACCGAGCTTTCAGGCGACTGGAGAAGTTCGGGAGATCGCAGAGTTTGGCAATCCCATCAGCATTAGGTGAAGCAGAGTTTTGCTGTCTGCCGATGATGATGCTGATGGGCTATTGTTTGGTCAATCGCAGCTCCTTAGACCTGCACTTTCTGCACTTCGCAAGCTTCTGAAGCTTCGAATTGCTGATGCAGGTCGGAGGGAGATCGAAAGACCAGACGAAGGACGTGCTCCATTATGAAAAATCAACCGGTCATTCTACTTGTCATTGCTGTGGGCTGTGGGCTTGTTGCCATGCTTGGCGTCAAGCAGCTTATCAACAAGCCACCAGCAGAAGTCGTTGAGACTGTACAGGTCCTGAGTGCTGAAGTTGAAATTCAGCCAGGCGTCCTTCTGGATGAAGTGAACACAAAGTTTGTTGAGATTGCAGCGACATCCGTTCCGGCAGGAGCGGTGTTGACGCGAGAAGAAATCTCAGATCGCTCGTTGAAGGTTCCTGTCATGCCCGGTGACTGGATTCTTTCAAGCAAGCTTGGGGAAAAGGGTCAACGCGGTTCGGAAGTTCTCATTCCTCCGGGGATGGGAATTGTCACAATTCCGGTTGATGCAACAACGTCTCACAGCGGAATGCTGCTTCCGGGAAACCGAATCGATCTGCTTCTGACCTTTACTGATGTGAGTTCCGGGGCGGCTCGGCAGGCGACAATCACAGTACTGGAATTTGTTGAAGTGTTTGCCGTAGACAACAGAGTCTACGGAATTGATAAATCGGGTGACGCTATGGCTAAGAACATCACTCTGCTCGTCGAACCCGAGCAGGGCAAAGCCGTGACGCTCGCTACAAGGATTGGGACGCTATCAACCATGATGCGAGCCCGAGGGGAATTGTCTTCGAAGGGCGGGTCGGGAATCTCTGAAGAGTTTCTAACCAGATCGTTCATGGGGTCGAACCTTGGCGGTCCTTCGGCTATGGATGTCCGTAACGAGGCCTACGACGAGAGTGAACACGGCGAGGGCGAGGAACAGACGGCCGACCTGGCTGAGAGTGAAGAAGAAACACCAACAGTTGACGACATGCTGTCACGGGAACTGGAAAAGAAGCCAACGAAGGATCCGGGTGGCTCGGGGCCGGTGGCAAAAGTAGAGACGGTTGAGAAGAACAACGTCTGGACAATGGAAATTTACGAAGGTGAAGACCTGCGACTGGAAGAGTTTGAAATTCCGGCCGTGGCGGAAAATAAGTCAGGCATTTCGGGCGACTGGAACGTCTGGGGCATGTGGAAGACAAAATGATCTGCGTCGGGAAGTCTCCCGGAGCATGTGGACTCTGAAAGGTTTCAGCCACAAGGATCATGTTGCGATCGCGCGGAGCGCGTTATGAGTTGGGGATGCGACGTTTCGCTTTGAAAGTGAAACGTCGCTCTTCATCGTTTAAGGGGTGCAGGGATGCTTTCAATTCGTTGCATGGCCATTTCATGGCTTGCGTTCGGTGTACTTCTCGCTGATTCCTCAATCGGGATTTGCCAATCTGAAGGCACGTCGCCTGTCTACCAGGTCCGAGAAGGCTTCAACGACGTCTCCCTGTTCGAAAAATTTTCGACGATCGTTGAGCACGGTCGGAAAATCAAGAAGGTGATGGACTTCGACGAAGAAGTGATCACTATTCAAACGGTAGAGGGAAATCCCAACCGATTTCGAATCTATGCTCTTAAAGCTGGCGTGACAACAGTCACTATCGTTGACGAAGACGGTCAGACTTTTAGCATCGAAGTGCTCGTTCGCGGGGATGTTCGACATCTCGAATCCTTCATCCGTCGGCTGTATCCAAACGACACAATCAATGTCGAGGAAATCAGCGAAACTGCCGTACGTTTGGATGGCTGGGTATCCGCTCCGGAGAACGTGAGCGAAATTCAGGCAATTGCGGAGCAGTTCTATCCCGACATCCTCAATCACATGAAGACCGGCGGAGTTCAGCAGGTACTTATCAACTGTACCGTTCTGGAAGTACAGCGATCAAAGCTTCGGCGTCTTGGGATGAACTTCAGTCTGATTCGTCCGGATGGCTTCCTGATGAGCACACCTGGGCCCATCACTCCGATTACATCCCTGACGTCAACGGGCGCTGGAACCACTGCGACTCTAAGTGGTTTTCAGAACAGCAGCCTGACATACGGCTTCACGCGACCAAACAGCGTGTTTCAGGGATTCATTTCCGCTATGCGAGAAGAGGGACTGGTAAAAACCCATTCGACTCCTTCGCTGCTGACGCACAATGGTCGGCCGGCCAACTTTCTAAGCGGTGGAGAGACTCCAGTGCCTATCTCGGCGGGACTTGGGGCGACTGGCATATCGTTTAAGGAATTCGGTATTCAGATGAACGCGGTGCCCTACATTCTTGGCAACGGTCGCATCAAAATGGAAGTCGAAATCATTGTGCGAGATCAGGACTTTTCCCGCGCTGTAACAGTCGCTGGCACGACAACGACCGCGTTCAAAACGAACAGTGCCAATACTCAGGTTGAGATGAATTTTGGTGAAGCTCTCGTGATCGCGGGACTGGTTTCACAGCGAGATCAGGCGTCGGCTCAAAAGCTCCCATTTTTCGGTGAACTGCCTTACATTGGAGCGGCATTCAATCGCAAGACGTATGAAGAATCGGAGACCGAACTGATTATCCTGGTGACACCTGAACATGTGGCACCGATTCCGCAGGGTCAACTTCCTGCAGTTGGTCCTGGTCAATCAACGGATACGCCAGTCGATCGAGAATTGTTCTTGCATAACATTCTTGAAGTGCCAAAGTTCGGCAATGATTGCGACCAATGTCAAAACTGCCTGCCGGGCGGACATTGCCAGGATCCAAACTGCCGTCATTGTTTCCCATCAGGCTCAATGTCGGACGACTGTGCTCCCCTAAGCTCCAGCCAAAAGGATTCCTCAGACGGTCCGAAAATCACAGCCGGAAGCACGAAGCCCACGAAAGCAACACCTGCAAGCTCGTCGCATTCGATCCCGCGGAATACCAAGTCCACGCCGGGAAAGAAGGGTGCTAGTCGATCAGAGAGTTCAGGTCTGATTTCACCGACTATGCGTTAGACACATCACATTGAAGTTCAGCGAGACTTGATGACGTTGCCGTACAAGGCAATCCAATCAACAGATTTCAGGCTCATTGTTACTTAATCGAGACGTCACATGAAAAGCGTATTGCGACTTGCCACCGTTGATCCGGATGAGCGATCGCGCAACTCGCTCAAGTCGATGTTGCTTGGCGTGGACACCGTTTGGCTGGAAGCAGAGTGCTCTCGCTACGAATTCTTCATGGATGTCGTTCAGCAGACTCAGCCCGATATCGCCCTGATCAACGTTGACTCGAATCACGCGCGAGGTGTTCAACTTATCGGAGAAGTTTCCCGCGCTGTGCCCAATTGTGCGGTCCTGGTTGTCAGCAACTCACAGGAAGGCAGCCTGATTCTGCAATCCATGCGCAACGGCGCGCGTGAGTTTCTGAATATGCCGCTGGTGCTGGACGACTTTATCGCAGCCCTGGATCGCATCCGAATATCGATGGGAGGTCCCGGCGACGGCGGCGGTCGAGTTGGAAAAATCATCACGATAGCAGGGGTCGGTGGCGGCGTCGGCAGCACAGCACTTGTCGTGAACGCGGCGGCATCGCTTGCTCAGGATCCTGGTAATTCGCCCGTTATTATTGACCTCGATTTGACGCTCGGCGACGCCGACGTTTGGCTGGATATTATTCCTGAGTACACGATTCGGGACGTCGCCGACAACATCTCGCGACTCGACTACGGCCTGCTAAAACGATCGCTGACACGGCATGATTGCGGAGTCTATCTGCTTCCACGGCCCGTCGAACTTGAAACCGGCGAACAGATCAAACCAGACGATCTGCGGCGAATTCTGGCCCTCCTGAAGGCTACCTTTTCGCATCTGATCATTGACGTCAGCAAAGGGTTTGGCCGACTCGACTTGTCCGTCATGGAGGTTTCAGACAAAGTACTTCTGGTCACGCAGCTTGACCTGTCGTGCCTGCGAAACGTGGTTCGAATTATGCAGTTTGTCGAGCAGGTTCCAGGCGTCAAAGAGAAGGTCGAAATTATCGTGAACCGCATGGGCCTGGAAGACAGCGATATCAGTCTGAACAAAGCTCTCGAAACTATCGGCCGAGCCGTCTTCTGGCAACTGCCAAACGACTACGCCACCATGGTCGGCGCACGAAACAACGGCGTTCCATTGTGTCAGTTCGCTCCAAAGGCGCGACTAACACGAAGCATCAACGACATGGTACGTCAATTGAGTGCAGACGATGTCCAAAGCAAGAAGCAAGAGGAGCCCCCTAAGAAAAAAGGCGGCCTCTTTGGGCTTTTCGCTGGCCGCTAGAGTCGTGCTTCGAGTAACGTAGCGGGGCTCGGAAATACTTCTGCCTTCGAATGCTCGAACTTCTCACGTTGCCAATTCATGTCCCAAGTCACTCAACTGTTGACAGCCATCGACATTGGTGATGCGCACGCGGCCGAACAGTTGCTGCCGATCGTTTACTCTGAGCTGCGTAAATTGGCCGCTTCAAAGATGTCGGGAGAGCGGCCAGGGCATACATTGCAGGCCACCGCTCTCGTTCATGAAGCGTTCCTTCGACTCGTCGATTCGGAGAATGCTCAAAAGTGGAATAGCCGCGCTCACTTCTTTGCGGCCGCGGCAGAGGCTATGCGACGGATCCTTGTTGAGAAGGCTCGTCGGAAAGACCGGATCAAACACGGCGGCGACGTTGCTCGCGAAGACATCGATCTTTTCGAGATTGAGGCCTCCGAGCCTCGCGAAGATCTCATTGCCCTGGATAACGCGCTAACGAAGTTGCGTGCACAGGACGCCACCGCTGCCGAGCTGGTGCAGATGCGATACTTCGCCGGACTGCCGCTGATCGAGATCGCAGAGGCTCTTGATATCTCTCCGCGAACCGCCGATCGCATTTGGGACTTTGCCAAAGCATGGCTTCATCGGGAAATGTCGGAGTGAGTTCCATCCCGTCGGCGGAGCTCCGTCGCCCGACTTATCCCCCGTTGTAACGGCGCCATGTGTTTGGGTCACGCTGCCAGGATTGCTCAATCCGGCATCGTCTGGCAAAGTGCACTCCTGCTGATCTGGGACAGATCAGTCTACTGTACAACCTTCCCTCCGCCGACGGGACTGAGTTTTCTTTGCAAAATCTTTGGCGTAAATTTGCGTCCGGCGTCGCACTGTTTGATAGACCCTCTGTCCAGTTCCAATGACGCCGGCCAACGGCCATATCTGTGACTTTGCACCGAGCATCCCATGCCAATCAACGAACGAGTGATCTTTGATGTCGCCGTGGAAATTTCTGATCCGAAGGCACGGCAAACCTTCATTGAAAAGGCGTGTGAAGGAAACGCTGAGCTATTAGCTCGAATTGCCGCGCTGCTGAAGTCGCACGGAGATGCGGGTTCGTTTTTGGAAATTCCGGTGGTCCGTTCGGCTGAAATTCCGCCGGACACTGGCGTTGATCAGACGATCGTGAATCCGCCGTTGAGCGACGTGCCATCGCCCACCGAGATTATTAAGGCTCTGACACCGTCGACTGACAATGCTGCGGACGACGCTGCGGGTCAGGACGACGAGGAAGAACACCGAGTTGATCTGAGTTTTCTGCAGCCATCCACCAAGCCCGGTTCCATCGGCACGCTCGGGCACTATGAGATTCTGAAGGTGCTGGGCCAGGGCGGATTCGGAGTCGTCTTCAAGGCGTTCGACGAGAAGCTGCATCGGCATGTGGCGATCAAGGTGATGAATCCTCAGATGGCCGCAACCTCGCCGCCTCGCAAGCGATTTCTGCGAGAAGCCCGTTCTGCCGCAGCGATCCGACACGACAACATCGTCGCCGTTCACAGCGTTGAAGAACAGCCGCTGCCGTATCTGGTGATGGAGTTTATCGATGGGCAAACTCTTCAACAAAAGCTGGACGGCAACGGCCCGCTCGAGGTGCCGGAAGTTCTGTACCTTGGCCAGCAGATCGCCAGTGGACTTGCAGCGGCTCATGCCCTGAGCCTCATTCATCGTGACATCAAGCCGGGGAATATCCTGATCGAAGGCGAGGTCGAGCAGAAAGTTAAAATCACCGACTTCGGACTGGCACGAGCCTCCGACGACGCCAGCCTGACTCGATCGGGCATGATCTCCGGAACGCCAATGTACATGGCTCCCGAGCAGGCGATGGGGCAAACGCTGGATCATCGCACCGATCTTTTCAGCCTTGGCAGCGTGCTGTATCAAATGGCGTGTGGACGACCTCCGTTTCGCGCTCCCAACACGGTGGCCGTGCTGCGTCGTGTCGCCGAGGACACTCCGCGAGCCCTTCAGGAAATCGTGCCAGAACTTCCCGACTGGCTGGTTGTGATCATCAACAAGCTCTTGGCGAAGAAGCCGGAAGACCGATTTCAGTCGGCCAAAGAAGTCGCGGAGTTGCTGGGGAAATGTCGATCGGAATTGCAGCACAACGGTCTCGTTACCTGCGTTCCTCTGCCCCAAAGTAGCCATCTCGCTCCGCGAGATGAGCCTTCATCAGCGGCCACGTCGTTAATCAACCGCCCATCGCTCGATCAATCCGCGGCACAACCTGCAATCGCTCAATCAAGTGCCACCGTGCAAGGCTCGTCTCGGCGGAGCGAGACGGCTACTTTGCAACGCTCTTCGACCCTCTACGGCATACTACTCGGCGTGATGGTGCTGCTGCCCATTTTGTTTGGGAAGCAACTGAGTTCGTACATGAATTCGTGGATCTGGCAGGCAATCCCGGTCTTACCCGCGACCAGTGTTGCCAGTGGACTTGAGTTCGATGGGAAAGACGATTTCGTCAGCATTGAAGCTGTTGACTGGTCATATCCGCAGTTCACCATTGAAGCCTTCGTCACGTCGGCCGCAGACAGCGATAACGGAACGATTGTGCAACTGGGAAGCGGTGGCGACAAGCCGGAATGGATGTCGCTCTATGATGATCATCCGGCCGATCCAGGCAAACGGCTGAGCGGCGCTGCAATTCAGGGTAAACCCCCCTTTGCCAACACTTCAGCACCGCTCACCGCCGGCGTTCGACAGCATCGAGTTCTGGTCTTCGACGGACGCTACATGCATTACTACGTGAACGGAATTTGGCAGGCCAAGCGATTTGCAGAGGCTCACGAGGGCCTGATGTGGAAGATGAAAAACCTGCGGATCGCCTGCGATGGCAGCGAGCGACGATTCTTCCAGGGCCGCATTGATCAGGTCCGCATCTCCCGCGTCGCCCGGTACGACGACAACTTCGCTCCGATCACAAGCGTGACCAGCGATGAATCGACTTTGGCATTGTACAACTTCGATGAAGGCAACGGCGAAGTTCTCAAGGACGCCAGCGGCAACGGCCATGATGGCAAGATCGTCGGGGCGAAGTGGGTCAATTCGAAATCAGCAGACTTGACCTTCAATCAAAACTCGCCGCCTTCAGAAATTTCAAATTCCAAATCTCAGATTTCAAACCCTTCACCCGGCTGGCACGGCTGGCCCTCCGACGCACCGGCCCCAGCCATCGCGCCGTTCAATGCCGCACAGGCGAAGCAGCATCAGGAAGCGTGGGCGAAGTATCTCAATGTCCCGGTCGACTACACGAACTCTCTCGGCATGAAGTTTGTGCTCATCCCACCTGGCGAGTTCATGATGGGAAGCTCACCGGAGGAAATCGCACAGGCTCTTGGGTCAGCAGGCGATGACAAACTATGGCAGGAAACCATCAACAGCGAAGGGCCCCAGCACAAGGTCGTTTTGACGAAAGCTACCTACATTGGCGTGCATGAAGTGACTCAAGGCCAATTTGAACAGGTCATGGGAAGGAATCCTTCTCGTTTTGGGCCGATGGGGGCCAGCAAAGATGTAATTGCCGATTTGGATACGAGCAGCTTCCCTGTGGAAAAAGTGAGCTGGGACGAGGCCACCCGATTCTGCGTGAAGCTTGGGCAAGTGCACGGGCTAGCCGACGGCAAGGCCTACCGTCTACTTACGGATGCAGAATGGGAGTTCTCCTGCCGTGCCGGTACAACAACTGAGTATTGGATCGGTGAGAACGATCAGGACAGACTGCAGGCCGCCTGGCTCTATGAAAACTCAAGCGAGCGCACACATGCGGTGGGTGAGCTGAAAGAAAACCCATTCGGTCTTTACGATGTTCATGGCAATGTTTGGGAATGGGTGCAGGATGCATGGGATCCAACGTTTTACGGCCAGCTACACGGACAACTCGCAGTCGACCCCATCAAGCCCTCGATCGCCGGAGCTTCGCATGTGACGCGAGGTGGCTGTTGGAACTCGTCCATTACGAGCAGTCGGTCGACATCTCGCTGCCCAGAGACCGCAGCATACTCGGGTACGTTGATCGGATTTCGAGTATCACTGGCGATTGAGGCGGTGCGAGAGACATTGAAACACACGGTCGGCTCGCCCTCATCAAACGGTCCAAATGAAAGCACGTCGCTGGCTCCGGGTTGGCTTGATCGCGTCTCGAAACTCTCACCCGAAGAACAGGTCACCGAGTTTACAGCCGAGATGAAATGCCGCAATCCGGAATGGGACGGTGCTGTGACGCCGACGATTGCCGATGGCCAGGTTGTGGGGATCGCTTTCGATTCGCTGCATGTGAAAGATCTGAACCCGATAGCCGCGTTGAACTCCCTCAGGGGACTCATTGCGTCGTCGCAGAGTAATCGCGATTTAAGTGACCTCACTCCACTCGCACAGTTGAAATCCCTTGCGTCAGTGAATCTCGGGGGATGTGACAAGATCGTTGACCTTTCACCATTGCGTGATTTGCCGATCACATCGTTAACCATTTGGAGTTCCGGCGTAACCACCACGCATCCCACTCTCGCTGGCAATCAGCAAACGGTTTTCGGAGATTTGTTTCATCGGCCGGATCCTCCAGAAAGTCGTGCCTGAGTTCATCTCGATCATCGCCAAATCTGCGCGAGGTCAAGTATTCCAGCTCCATCGCTCGTTGTTCAGGATCATCACTGAGCCGTTCAAGCAACGGTCGTGTGGAATCACGATTGTTCGTGGGAGCGGTTCGAGGAATCGGAGGCAAAATCGCGGCTGGTTCGTACTTGTGACCGCTGGCAAGGTCGTTCATGATCGGCTGGGGTGCCTTGTCCGAAGCTTCTTCAGGCTTCGTCTCTTCAATCGGCAGGCTCGCCGATGTTTCCTGCACGACCTCGTCGGCTCCTCGCAGCATCGAAACCGGGATGACGACCAGAAGACTACAGAGAAGCGTGGTGATGGCAATCGCCAGAGTCACACTGCGGCGAACCGGATGACGGGAAAATCACGTGGCAGCAGGTTAGAACTTCATCGCAGCTCTGAAGTCGAAGGCCAGGCCACTTTCTGGCAATGGCTGAATACCGAAATCTGCGTATGAAACAGACGGCACAAGCCTCACCTGGCAAGGAGGCTACCATGTGTGATCTGCCTGGGAAAACTACAGACCACCAAGCTTGTAGCCCAGATCCTTCGTCAACTGACAACCCGCCAGAAATCCGCCTTCCTGACCAATCACCCAGCGCACGATTCCCTCGACCTGAGATTCCTGTCGGCCGTTCTTCCAAACGAAAACGATCGCCGTTTCAATTGGAGGCGCACAAGCGACCTGCAGACAGATGCCATCTCGCGAGTAGTTCATTGCAAGTGCGGACGTCGATGACATTGAGCCTGTATTCCACTGCAACGCGCCAGCAAGTCGGCAGGCATAGCGAATACTGTTTCGCTGACAGCCAGGAACTCGCACCTCGAATTCCCGCGGAAGCGATTCCTGCAGCACAATGCCGGCTTCCAACGACTTACCCGTGGCGGAAACACAATGCACGTGACCGGGAATCGCCACTTCGAACGATGGCGACTTCGAAGTAAAGATGATCGTCACTCGCTGCCCGACGGCCAGTTTTGTGAGTGTTGTGACCTGCACGTCAAATCCAGTCGCTCCCATAATGGTGACGGGCAGACGCTTGTCTCCCTGACTCAGGTGGGCTGTTGGTTTTTCCGTCAGCTGCCGCAGAATATTCGAACCACCAAGGCGAGTGCGACCTGTACGACTTTGAGACTGGTGGATCATTGAACAAGCCCCTATGGAAGTGAATGGCAGGATGCGACGGCTCAGTCTCGAACAGAAGGCGTGGCGGCTTGCCTGAAATCCCTAACACAATCCTCGGTTTCTGGAATCCCGGGGGCACTGTTCACAAGAACGGATCGGCGGTAGCGGTCATTCCTTCGGCATCAGTTTTTTCTTCTATCTGCATCGCATGACCCGGGAACCTCAACTTTTGATCGCAATGCCTGCGAGAAACGAAAAAAGCCCGGCACCACAAAGGCGCCGGGCTTCGGAATAGCATCTCAAGCAAAGCAAGCTTGACGCTTTTTAGTAGTTCCAGTTCAGACCCACGTTGAACGAGTTCTGAAAGAACGTATCTCTTTCTGCGCGGACGGTCGGCGACAGTCCAAGCCGTGGGTTTACGGCTGAGTAGTCAATCGACTGGTTTGGATCCGCAACCTCACCGATGAACAGGAAGGTGTATCCGAGGCGAAGCTTTGCGTCTTCCAGGAGCTGCACATTACGCAGCACGGGAACATGACTGAAGATCGGGAACTCGGCTGTCAGTGTCTGCTCGAACAAAGGTGACAGGTGCACAGAAGACGCACTGTCCGAATAAGCGTTCTGCGATGGACCGTTGAGGTTATTCGTATCAAACCCATCGTCAAGCTGCGTCGGAATCACCGTGTTGTCCGGATTCATGTGATTGAAAAGGTTGTCTCCTCTGAGCCGGATCTTTTCATTGTTGAACATGGCCGCCAGCTTGGAAGACCCAATCAGCGTCACACCCTTGGAATCTCCCACGGTGTAGTGAAAGCCAAATTCCGGACCTGCCAGATTGCTTGTGACCGTAACGTCCTGACTGGCTCGAACCATTATAGGATCCGATGGATTGATTTGATTGAAGACCAGCGTTCCTGCTTCCAGCGGGTCGTCTGTAATGAAATTGTTATTGCCATCCACACCATCGCCTGGAGGAAAGACTTTCGCATTTGACGGCGTGTCATTATCGCCGTTGGCGACACCGTACGATAACCCGCTATCGATCCCGCGGAATGCAAACTCCTCTTTGACCCATTGGTATCGACCACCGACGACTGGATTGACCTTCAGGCTACCCCGTTCATAAACCGGCGAAAACGCTCCATCCATCGACGTTCCCATAGTTGTGACACTATGCACCATCAGGAATTGGATATCGTAGGGAATCGTGACTCCCAATCCGTTTCCGCCTTCAGCATCCGAATCAGCGACAGTTCGCCCGTCCCCAATCGGAATGCCGAAGAGGTTCAGCAACGAACGATTTAGAACCTGTGACGTCGTCCCCAGTGCTCCATACTGTGTGGCATTGGCTTCATCGAAAGGCACGCCGGAACCAAGAATCTGATTTGTCGTCACGCCATAATCAGTCAAGCCATTCAAATTGAAAGTGTGAGGCTGATATCGCCCTCCAGTAGCCTGCAGTCCAAGAATGGTTTCTGTGCTGAGGCGACCTGAGAGTGCATTGTCCCGAGCGTTGAATTCGCTGCTTCCAAAAGCTCCCCAGGATCCATCAATCAGCAAGCCGGAACCATCGGCGTTCCAGAATCCTCCGCTGATTCGCATACCGCTCGTTCCCAGCGTCGGAATCATGTCGGCGGTTGCCGCATTGAAGTAATTGTACGACTCAAGATTAGTAATGATCCCATCGCTTTCCGGGTCATTCTGCTGGTGGTACGTCTGAGCCGACGAACTGCCAAACACGCCTCGCATATTGCGAGTCTTCGTTCGAGTGTAATCGACGTTCATGAAGTACTTACGCGGATGGGAATAGGGCCCAAATCCATTGTTTGAGTCCTGAAACCACATTCCGTTCGAATTGTAGTTCTGCTGAAACAGCGATTGGTACGGCGATTCGGTCGGATACGACAGAAAGCCCTCAGGAGTGCCTGCTGGAGGCATTCCCTGAGTTGGACCAGGCGGGCCGTATTGAGCCTGTACGGTTCGCCCGGTCGCCAACATTAAAATGAAGGGCACGAACGCCTTGAGTGAGTGCCGAATCCGCATTGATCCATCCTTGGAGAAGCTGCAGTATGTGACTGCCTTCGCTGATGTTCTCCCATCCGTAATGAGCAATTTCTGCGCGGTAATACCGACAGACTCTGCGCATCAGGACGGTCTTGCCGGAAGTATCGGTCAGGTAATTTGAGAAACTGTAGCGATTGTTCCGGATGTAGCGGGTTTTAAGCGGACGGCAACGAGAGGCAGTTCCAAGCGGATCCGGGAAGACTCAGCCAGTGGCCATATTCCCTGTCATCATCCGTGCTACGGCAGAACTCGCCGTTCTTTAGTCTTCGATCGCTTACAGGAAAAGCGGTGGCGGCATTCGAAAAAAAAAGAGCCTTTGCAACAGCAAAGGCTCTTCGGTTGACCTAACAGTCAAGCAGACTCAGATTATTTTGGGGCTTCGGCTGGCGCAGCACCTTCAGCTGGGGCAGCGGCTTCTGTTGGGGCAGCGGCTTCAGCTGGGGCAGCACCTTCAGCCGGTGCAGCACCTTCTGCGGGTGCTGCTGGGGCCGCGCCATGTGATGATGGGGCGCCGGCGCCAGGCATCATTGTGGATGGATTTGGAGTCGAAGCAGCAGGTGCTGGAGTTTCTGTTTCTCCGCAACCAACCTGAACCAGGCACAATGCAACGAACAATGACAAGTAGCCAAAATTCTTCATAAGTTTCTCCGCGAATTTTTCAAGATTAATTCACCAATGCTGCCCGCAATGGCAAAAGCAATGGTTTTTCAGACCGCCACTCTAGCGTATGACTGCAGAAAAACACTCCCCTAGGCCGTTTTACACAAAAAAATTGGCCGGTCTGTCACATTGAGAATTCATGTTGTTCGGATCGTCCAAAACAGGGCGTTTGGCTGGATTTTTTTTGGTGAATTAGCCTTCGCTAAGTGGTCGGTTTCTCCGTTAGTGAGCAATCCGGGAACAAGACGCGGCGACTCCACGCCGACTGTTGTCCATCGTCAATCTGCCGGTGTCGTGACTTTCACATCGAACGGTTTCAGTGGAAAGAGTTCCGATCGCCGCCTGACATTCGTCATCATCTCGGAGAGTTTCGTGACGATGTCGGGATATTGATCGGCCAAGTTTTTTTCCTCGCTGATGTCGCTGGAGATTTGAAATAGTTCAATCGCAGTCTTCCCCTGATTCAGATGTTGCCGCACGGCTTTCCATTCACCCACGCGAATCGACTGCTGCCCGCCGTACCCCGGAAACTCTCTGTAAAGAAACGGTCGATCGGGTTGGGCTCCCCCCTCCAGAATGGAAACAAGGCTCACCCCGTCCGTCGATTCCAGAGTTGACTGCTCTAAACTAATGGCTTCAAGAATCGTTGGCATCCAGTCTTCAAACCCGCTGACATAGTCGCTGCTGGACCCAGCCTTGACATGGCCCGGCCAGCGAACAATTGTGGGAACTCGAACCCCGCCTTCATAGAGCGACCCCTTCAAACCGCGGAGCTCGCCGACACTTTTGAAGAAGCTCACATCGACCTCCCGATCCACGTGCGTCGTGCCATTGTCCGAGCTGAAAATCACTATCGTATTTTGGTCGAGCCGCAGTTCCGTCAGTGTCTGCAGCAGTACTCCAACATCACTATCCAGCTGACTGATCATTGCTGCGTACGCCGCTCGTGGTGTAAAGTGAGGCGTATATCCGCCTTTCGCCGCAGTGAACGGCGGGTCATTCCAGCCCATCTGCAGATAGGGCGTCAGCGACGAATCGGGCACATGCAAAGCAAGATGAGGCAGCACGACCGGGTAGTACAAAAAGAACGGTCGCGTTCGATTGTCGCGCAGAAACTGAACCGCTTCTTCGCGAATTCGGTCCGGCGCGTACTCCTGCCCCTTGAAAGGCGCGTAACTTTGGGGATCCTGGGGATCGGTTCCCGGTGCCAGCTTTCCATGGCCGGGGATGGCTGGGGCGTTCTTCAAGGGCACCTTTGTGTCGTTGCTCCACAGATAGCTGGGATAGTAGCTGTGAGCATGTCGTTGACAGTTATAGCCAAAGAATCGATCAAATCCCTGTTTAATTGGATCGCCCTCTGACCCGGGACCGCCAAGCCCCCATTTTCCAAAGGCTCCGGTCGCATAACCTATGGACTTTAGCAATTCTGCGAGTGTTACTTCGTTTTCAGGGAGCGGTTTCTGGCCTTCCGGTTGCATCTCACTGTTATCCCGAATCGCTGCATGACCCGGGTGTCGACCAGTCATCAACACGCACCTCGATGGGGCGCAGACCGCATTTCCCGAGTAGTGCTGCGTCAGTCGCATGCCCTGTTCGGCGAGCCGATCCAGATTGGGTGTCCGGATTTTTTCCTGCCCAAAACAGCCTAACTCGCGATACCCAAGATCGTCAGCAAGGATGAAGACGACGTTCGGTTTGGCGAGTTCAAAAGCCTGGCACGTGACCGAAGCCAGAACAACGGCCGTCAAATACAGCGTCGGGGCCGGTAATCGCCTCACTCGATAGACTCCTCAATTGCGGTCAGAACGAAAGTCTCGGCCCGATTGTCTCAAAAATCTTCCTACCTAATCATGTGATCGACCACATTTCTTTCAATTCGAACCCGAAACTCACTGCCAATCCGCCTTGCACCATGCAAAACCAACCCCCCCCGATCGCAGACAGAAACGGGGCAAGCGCAACAGATTCTGCAGGTTGGCTTCTGCGAATTCGATAAAGAGCTCGAAATGTGATCACACGCGCATCACCAACGAGATGGGCGTAGCGTCTATTCCCGCGCTGATCCACTGAATTGCATCGAAAATCGATTTCGCCGTTGAATCACTCAACGGGAGACGCGTCTGAACGAGCACATAGAGCCACGAGGTCGAGCCACGCGACTAAAGTAAGTGCGTTAGCAAAGAAGTACGGCGTGAACTCACCGCCGTCGAAACATAGACTTTGCCTGCCTTTTCATGAGAAAACTCAGTAGGATGGCCTCGAAGGTCATTTCCGGGTCAGCGAATCTGAATGAACTGTTGCTTCTGCGGTTGAACGTTAGTTTCTTGGGCGATATGCTCCCACGCTTCCGAAAAACTGAGCCGAATTCTTCGCGCGCAGTGGATGTCGCTTATGTTGGATCAGTCAGGTGATGGACTGTCCAGTCGATGGCCTCAGAACTTGGGGCATTGTTGGCGGGGCTCAAAAAAGGCTTTTGAAGTGACTCCGTTTCGGTCGAAATTCAGGCATTGAAATCTCGTCCGCATTACAGGACCGGCAGAAATTGCCGTATTTCAGTGATCGCGGCGTGTTTTATAGAATTTATTTGGTTTTTGATTCAGGGTGGTCGCAGATGTCGGAAGATCTTCTGTTGAAGGCGGAACGCCGGTCTAAGCTTGGCACAGTCGACGCAAAACGACTAAGAGGTGCAGGGCGAGTTCCAGCTAACATTTATGGCTTGGGGCAACCGGGCGAATCTGTCTCGCTTTGCGGCGATGCAATTGGAAAGCTGGTCGCTACTCGATCATCAGTTGTCGACGTGGAGCTTGAAGGAACGGTCAACAAGGCGGTTGTCCAGGAACTCCAGTGGGATGTTTTCAGTACGGCCGTGCAGCATGTGGATCTTCGCCGAGTCGACCCCGCAGGTCGAGCGACCGTGGATGTAAAGCTTGAGTTGCGTGGTGATCCGGTTGGTTTGAAGGATGGCGGTGCACTTCGTCCGTTGATGAAGACTGTTTCGATTAACTGTCCGGATTACCGTGTTCCAAAGGCGATCGTCGTGCGTATCGGTGGCCTTAAGATCGGCGATGCGATCAAAGCGTCAGATTTGCAGCTTCCGGAACATGCTCAGCTTGAGACCGCCGCCGATGC
>JANMEV010000035.1:0-3304 GCA_031377305.1 Planctomycetota bacterium
TTCGCGGCCGAGCGCGCTGGCCACCAAGATGCGGCGGTACTGACGAATGTCGCTCCGCCAATCGCGATGAACGCCAGCGCGGGCAGCGGCGAAACGGCGACGCCCGCAAATTGAGATCCGATGGTTGTCGCGACGACTGTGCCAAACACGTAGCCCGTCAAACCGCCGAGACTGCCGAAGAGCACTGCTTTCGACAGAAACAATCGGCTGACGAAACGCGGCGTCGCTCCGATGGCCATCAGCGTGCCGATTTCCCGACGACGTTCACGCACATTGGCCGCGATCGCGCTGGCGAGACTGGCTCCACCAACGACGACGAGAATTCCCAGAACGAACCAGGACGTTCCGGACATCAGTCGATTCACACCCACCTGAGTCTGCACAACCTGCGAAACCGTGACCACTCGAGCGTTGGGAAGCAGCTTGCCCAGTGCCGGAACAAGTTCGCCAGCCGCATCTTCGCAGCATCCAATGACTTCAATCGCACTAACCACTTCGCCGGCTTTGGCGAGTTCCTGAATTGTGTGAAGATGCGCGAAAACTCGTGAATCATCAACGGTGCCGGTTCGAGTCAACGTGCCCAGAACAGTGAACGTTCCTCCAAGCAGTTCCACCGTGTCGCCGTCCGAGAATGCCGAACGCTCAGCCACGTCGGCGCCGAGGATGATCTGATCCTTGCCAAGGTTCTCAATGGCCCGCGTGGTATTCAGCGACTCAGGGGTTCCGTCAGCGTCAGAGGCACCGTGGCTCGCTTTTTTGCAGCCTTCATGCTTTTGGGGAGCAAACAACGCGGCCGTTTGCCATGCTGCCTGCGAAGTAAATTCGCTTTGAGGCAGAATTCCAGTCAGCGTGACTTCAAGTCCACCAAGATTTGCAGGCATGCTGAGTTTTGGTGTCACCTTTTCGACGCCTGGAAGCCCGGCCATCAAAACTTCCAATACGTGTTCTTCCGGCAATGTTTGGTCACTCTTGTCGGCCGCATAGTAGTCTTGAAGAGAAGCGTCTCGTGGCAGGATCAGGATGTTGGCGCCCAGACTGGAAAGCTGGCGCGAAACTTCCTGCTCTGAGTGAATCGTCACGTGTCGAATCGCCACCAAAGCGGCGACGCCCAGCAGGATCGCCGTGCTGCTGGATACGATCGTCCACGGCCGCTCACGCAATTCATTCCATACAAGAGATCTGAGATTCATGATCAGTTCTTCCTTGTTGAGTTTGGCTTCGCAGCTTGCTGAGTCGCTGGCTTTGCGTGTTTACAGTTCGGGTCGTCACAACACTGGCCGGACTTGTGAATCGCAGCAGCGATCTGAGCGCTGGTTACCGACGAATCGAAATGTCCAACAAGCACGCCAGGCGGTGCAATCAATACGGCGTACGGCCCTTTGACTCGCAGACGATCAATTTTCATCTGTTTCACAAATCGAGTCTCAGCCGCATCGTCGACTCGCAATGAAGTGAACGTGATGCGATCCTTGAACTGCGGATCGGCTTGAAGTGATTTGACCCCTGCTGGAACTTCAGCCTGTTCGTCTGCTGACACCAAAACAAAGACCAGTTGCTTATTCTGCAATGATTTCATGCACTGCATCATCGTTGGAGTAACAATGGCCGCGTCGATGTGTTCGGCAGACAGCGTCTTTGGAAAGACTCCCGTGACAGCTCCGTTTGGAGCAACGACAACCGTGAGCGGCATTGGGGCTCGACTGATTCCA
Organism: Planctomycetota bacterium; assembly: GCA_031377305.1. GTDB lineage: Bacteria > Planctomycetota > Planctomycetia > Planctomycetales > Planctomycetaceae > SXXK01. Next base: position 1,710 of record JANMEV010000035.1, read on the forward strand.
AACTGCTGAATGAGAGCCTGTTCCGCCGGATCATTGGCACGAGCCTGAACGGCGACCGCTTGTTCCTGTCGTTCGGCAACTCCCGATTCGACAACCTTCAGCATATCCTTCGCTGCGGCGTTATCTTCTTTCGAAAACACAATGAACGTAAATTTTCCGTCGTTTTCAGCCGCTTTCAGGGACTGTTCAAGTCGGCTGACTGCCTTAGACTGAGCGACCGCTTGTGTCGGCCGGACCTTCGCCTGAGCATGAAGCGGTTCTGCGATGGTGATCCATCCTCCGACGACACCAAACAGGGCAAACATTGTCGACGATTTCATTTTGATTCCTTCCAGATGAAAACATGTCTCGGACATGTTGATGCGATCGTTCGCGGTAAATTGAATTCGGATGGCCTCACGCCGCTCACTTCATGTTCGAGGTGCCAACATAATGATTGACATTCCCGCCAGACAAACAATGACTCCCACAATGTCCCATCGACTGGGACGCACGCCATCGACGATCCAAAGCCAGCAAATGGCAACAGTGATGTAGACTCCGCCGTACGCTGCATAGACTCTGCCAGTGGCCGTTGGATGCAGGGACAACAGCCATGCAAACAAAGACAAACTTGCGGCAGCAGGCAGTAGTAGCCAAACAGACTTGCCGTTCTTCAGCCACAGGTATGGCAGGTAGCAGCCAACGATTTCCGCGACCGCGGTGACTACAAAAAGCAGGAGCATTACGACGAAATTCATAGCATGTCCAACCGTCGGTCACTCTGAACTCAGAAAAGAGAGTTCAGACCAAAAAAGCAATGCCTGTCGTGCGACCGGTGACGAAAAATCGTTGATGCTCAAGCGAACGGACCACGAAGGATCCTGCCAGCGAAACGTCGCGCGGAGTCGCAGTGCAACGAAACGGCTGCACGTTTCACGGCCATCAAGCGGGCAGAGGGCGACTCAACAGCGGATGACGGTCGACGCTGCAAGGGTCAAACCGAGCGTCTGGCAACATGGCGGATGCCGCCGTCTGCATTCCGCAACGGCGTCGTTGCTGGGCGTAAAATGATAGGAGAGAACCTGTGGGATCGCGGCGCGGCTTTGCTTCGGACTCGTGACTGTCCGACTCAACGACCTTTGCGATGTCGGCGCCGTTTCCGCAAAAAGTGGCAAATGTCGACAGCCGCACGGAGGAGTCGCGGTGAGTGGCAATGCCTCTGGAACCGCATCGTGCGGGAGCGACTCGTCATGATGCTCTGGCTCATCATTGCCCGCGATTTGACAGATAGGATGAAAGTGGACGCCATGCTCATCGGAGCACGGGACTTCGTCATCCCCATGGTCGTGGTCGCAGCAATTGCACGGATTGGTCACTTCATGGATGCAACAGACAGTCCCATCACTATGTAGACACAACGTTGACCCGCCCCAAGATCCTGTGAGGATTTGGGAGGCGATCAGCATCATTCCAAGCAGGGCTCTGGCCATCGTAACCAACTCCAAAATGCAATCCGTTACGGTCTTTTCGACATGCCAACATCGCCCATATCAGCACAAAGCGATTATGAGTCAAACTTCAGCACGCCAGCGAAAGTTGCGCAGATTGCCGAG
>JANMEV010000580.1:0-13365 GCA_031377305.1 Planctomycetota bacterium
GACTATCTGGATCGCTTCGGCGGCACCATTGAAGAGTTGGCTCGGCAGCTCAGCATGAGCCGCGCGAACGTCAGCAATATGATGCGACTTCTGGAACTTCCAGAGCCCGTGCAGCAGTTGCTGCGAAAAGATCGCATCAGCGGCGGACATGCCAAGGCAATTCTGCCACTGTCAGAAGCTCAACAGTGCGAGCTGGCTCGACAGATCGAGCAGGAACAGTTGTCGGTTCGCCGAACGGAAGAGATCGTTCGCGAGATGCTGAAAGCTGGTACGCTGTCGCTGCCGACCGAGTCCGGCTCATCCTCATCGTCGTCCGAGAAGCCAGCCGTGTCGAACCATGTGCTTTCGCTGCAGGACAGCCTGCGAAACATGCTGGGCGCCAAGATCGATATTCGCCAGAAGAAAAATGATTCAGGCCAGATCGTGATTCACTTCGGCAACAACGACGACTTCGAACGCATCATGAGCCAGTTGCGAAAAGCGGCGTAGATGAAAATCGCTCATCCAAAGTAGGATGGGCATTCATGCCCGTCGACTCGTTGTCGGACAAGAATGTCCAACGTACCAATCAACGTTTCTGACCTGAATCCTGCTCTCGTGCAGACCTCGGACGGCGTTGTCGTCCGAGTCCACGTGCAGCCAAAGGGGAGGCGTGAGCAGTTGATCGGCATGCATGCGGATCGACTGAAGCTGGCCGTCACGGAACCGCCGGACAAAGGCAAAGCCAATGCCGCCGTAATCCGACTGCTGGCCGCCGCAACGAATATGCCTCCGTCTCAGCTTGAGTTGCTTCGAGGCGAAACGAGCCGCCAGAAGGACGTCCTGTTAAGGCAATCGACTCTGGCAACTGTGGCAGCACTTCTGGCTTTTCAACTGCAGAAATGGAGCTGATTTCTCATGGCCGCCTCCGCGAGCAGGTCTACAAAACGAAGGAGCATCTTCCTTCCGATGTGGACGAACGCGATGGTCGACCTTGTCATGAGAATCTCTATGTTGATCGAGCGCGGCTTCATCTGCCAACATTGTGGAGTTGAAATCGACGGCGCTCTGACGGAATCGGTCCGGTCGTGCGGAACCTGTCAGGCAGCCGCGTTGGTGAGCGAAGAAGCAACGTCGATCAGCGATCAATTGCTAATGCCGCGAGACCCACTGAATGACAAATGCGTCATCAAAGTGCGTGTCGCCGGGGACGTCACGGACTTGCAGCCTGCGGCCAAACACGTAACCGAATTCCAAGGCAGAAAGGCTTCCGTCCTTGTCAGCACTTTCAACGCCGAACATAAGCCGAAGGTCGCGGTAGGTCACGACGTAGTTGGCCTCATCCGGGAATTCGACTTGCCACGTGCCTCCGTTCAGATTACCCGCGAGATAAAGCCGGTGTGATTCGGTCAGCAGGTAATCGATCCGTGGCCGAGGAAAGATCAGGTCCATTCTCAGTCCGGGAATCAGGATATCCCGTAGCGAGACACCACCGACTGGCAGGACCTGGACGTCATCTCGCCCCAGGTAGTCGATCCCGAAAACAACATCGGTCGAATGATTAACGTGGAACATGCCGACAGCGTGACTAGGAAATCGAATGCCCTTCCGAGCGGTGCCCTCAAAGTCGCTGTACGCTCCAACGCTGGTAAACAGATCATAGCTGAATTGTTCCGTAAGACGTTTGCGAGTCTGATACCCCAGCACAAAGTCATACAGCCGCGGTGGAAGCGGTGTTGAACTGGGTCCGGAGAGCCAGTGAACGTTTATCGCTCCGGTCAGACCATGCCTGGTGTCGCGATTGAGATACGGATCCGACTGCCAGTCCAGCCATCCAAAATGTTGCCCATGAGCCGGCAGCCATGAAAGGCTCGATTGATACGTGCGATAGGTGGTGTATGGATCCCGCATCAGCTTCTCAAAGCTGACTCGCTTGTCGTCCTTATCTTTCCATTTGAACTCATGAACTTCTTCATCTGCACAACCGGAAGATGCCGATGGAGGCGCCGTGATGGAAGATTCCGGTACGATCGGGAGTTCCGGGAGTGGCTCGTGAAATTCTTCATGGCTCTCGTCGACGGAGTCGTCCTCAAGCGACTGCACCTGAGGGTTCACGTAAACAATTCTGCCTGCAAACAAGCTCTGCGGATCGGTGGGAATGAAGAGATCGTCTTCGGGATGCTGTTCGCTCGTCTCGGCTGGCGATTCATCTGCAGGCCGAGTGGCCTCAATAGAATCCAGCCTGACGACCGCCGATTCGCTCGTGTCGTCCTGCGCAGAACACAGCGAAGCGCAGGCCATTAGACCAATGGCGGCGAACAACCGCTGGCTGAGTCGCAATCGTCTGCGTCTGTTGGAATCGACCGTGAACCGCACAAAGACTCCTTTCCCGAACGCAATGACCTTGAGCCTGAGGCGCTAGCCGATGTCTTATCGAGTCGGCTAGCGCCTCAGGCTCAACGGGAACTTTTCCTGCCGACGCGTCTCTAACAGGCTGTTGAATTAGTCACAAAACTGAGCCGAGAAGCGCTAGCCGCAGGTGTTTTCCACTTGCTCTTCTGACATTTACCCGCAGCTAGCGCTTTGCGGCTCACTCAATCAACAGCCTGCTAGCACGTCGCCGTATGTTGCCCGAGAACATTGCTTTTGTACAAGACTGCTTCGGTCGTTGGCTCCGGCGAAATTGGCCGGTTGACGTAGGTCGCGAGGCACATAGATTCACTGCAAGGCGACGCTCCAAAGTCAATTCGCCGCGTCAGGCGTCGCAGAGCCTTCAACTTCCGTCAGCTCCAGCAGCAGCCGATGCGCGTCGCGGAATCTTGGGGCTTGTTCGAGGGACAGTAAAACGTGGCGGAGAGATTCGGCGGGAGCCGACGTCTTTTGCAGCTTGGCGATGCGAAAGTGCAGGCGAGGTGCGTCGTCGGGTTGAAGCTGCAGCAGGCTCGACAAATGGCCGATCGCGGCTTCCGAGTGTCCCAGCGTCTCCGCTGCGTTGAGTGCTCGCGTGACGGCGACCGTCTGAAACGGATCGATCGCCACGACCGCGCGGCCGAGTTCTTCGACCTGCTCGGGCTGTTTTGCAAGTTCGCGGAGTTCCTGCAAGCGCACGGTGGCTTCCAGGTCATCGGCCGTTCGCTGAAGATGTTCGGTCAGCGTCGTGGCTTCCTTTTCGGCGTTCCCAATCTGCTTATAGACATTCGCCAGCAATCGACGCGGGCCATTGGTGCTGTTGTCGTCTGGAACCAGCTCGACCAGTTTCTTCAGAGCGGCTTCGGCTTCGACGAGTTTCGATTCCTTCACCAGCAACGACGCCTGCAGCAGCATCGCGGGGAAGTTTTTCGGATGCTCTTCGATGAAAATGCCAACGGATTCCACGCTCGACAGCTTTGCCTCTTTCAGAGCTTCCGAATCGAATTCCACTCCCGCAGCAAACGCAGCAGCCTGTTCGGTTAGAGATTTTCGAAACGACTCCTCCAGTGATTCAAGCCCGCCCGCATGACGATCCAGAGCGTCGTTGATTTGAACGCCCGTGTTGAGATCCTGAAGCACGGCGTTTAAAGCTGGCAGCCCGTGAACGGCGACGATGTGCTCCACCACCATCGACGATTCGAAGTACGCGAAGTTCAGGTCTTCACCACCTTTGGCCGTCAAAAACGCGCTGCTGAGTTCCGCGACGGGCGTGATCTTGCCGCTGAGCACTCGATCGCGATGTTCGATGCTCATGTTCTGGCCCCAGCGAGGATCGGTGCGTCGTTCTTCGTAGACCGAAATCCCTTCGCTTAGCCAGCGAGGAATCTTGTTGCCCGTTTTCTGCAGCGTGACCACGTGACAGAATTCATGCCACAGAATCGATTCCCAGTTCAGCGGATGATCGCGACGATTCGCCGGGCTGTTGGCCGTCACAACTTTGCCGAAGCAGACTCCCAGAAACCCGGCGACATCTGGCACTCCAAAGGTTCTCACCGCGAAGTCTTCCGCGCGAGGATAGATCTCGACAATCACGGGCAGCTCCGGCGAAAACTCGTAGCGAGGAATAAGGTCCGCCCAGGCTCGTTCGAGCAGGGCGACAACTCGCGGACCGTAGACCGCGGCTTCGTGCTTCTCCATGCGAATCTGAAAGTGCTCACTGGACACCGTCGTAAACTGATCAAGACTGTCCTTCAACTGCAGCAGGTTGAACAAATTTGTGTCGTAACCGTCCTTCGCATGAGCCTGCTCGGCCATCTGCCAGCCTTCGGTTTCTCGCCCAAGTCGAAGCAGATCCTGAGCCAGTTGAATCATTGCCGGGTTGAATTCCGGATCAGACAACAGTGCCTTTCGCTGGAACTCCGAGCCTTCCATGAAGCGATATTTCTGCGACAGCTTGCGGCCGATAAGAAAATCCACCTGCGGATTCGCAGCGGAGAACTTCAATGCGGCCGTTCGACTTTCAGCGGCCTTCTCCAAATCGTTGCGAAGATGATGAATCACCGACTGCAAAGCGTGGGCTTCTGGAAGGTCTGCGTTTGTGGCGAGCAACTGTTGTATAGTTTCTTCCGCGTCGGAGTAGTCTTCAGAATCGATCTGCTGTTCAGTGACACGCAGCAGGGTCGGGGCAAAGGTGGGATTGATCTCAAGCGTCTTTTGAAGCAGTTCCGCCGCTTGTTCACGATCGGCGGATCGCAGAGCCTCAGACAGCAGGAACAGGATGTCTGCATTGTCCGGAAAATTTTTCGCTGCCGGCGTCAGAAGTTCAGCCGCGAAGGCAACATCGCCCTTATCGATCGCCAAGCGCCCGGCCGCAAGAAATCCGTCGGGACGAGTGGCGTAGTTCTTTCGCGCTCGTTCAAAGAAGCCTTCCTGAACATCCTTCGCGTCGGCTCTCAAAGCCAATGCCACCTGCCCTAGCGCGACAAGATCGTCCGCATCGGTGTATCGCCAGGATGCTGAACTCACGAGCTTCTCGACTTCGGTCAGCGCGTCGGCGGCCAGGGCTCGTTCGCCATTGGCGAGTGCGCATTCGTGTTGAAGTTGGCGAAGTCGGACGCTCCACGAGTATCGTTCAAGGCCCTCGGAGATCGTCTTCAGCGTCTCCGGGTATTTCCCCAGCGCCAGCTCCGCGCGAGTCTTCAGAATCGGCCATTCTTCGCCGTAGCTGCGATTTTCAATCGCCACCGTGGCCACCTTGAGACCGTCTTCGTACTTTCCGGTGGCCAGCAACTGCTGACACTGCTCAACCGTTTCAGCGGAGCAGGGCGGAACGGTTGCTGTGAAAAGAATCAGCAGAACACACATCGCGCGGATCATTTTGAAAACTCCTTGCCGCAACTGGGACGCCAACGGGTGACACTCGCCATCGCAAGCCTGAACCAGCAACCCAGACCTGGAAGAATGCCGCACAATTCCGGAGCCGCCACCGACCGGCTCATTGAGCCTCCTCAGGTCAGCCTACGTTAGCCGATCATTCTGCGGGCAGCAAACTACCCGTTTGGCATTGGTTTTCATTCTTGCCCCTCCGAATACCGTCTTATCGGCAATCCCAAAGTCGAGTGGAGACAGACCAATAGCCAGCCAGGACTTCATGGATGCTTGCTTTCAGATTCACGGATGCTTCTTTGCCGGTTTTGTATGACTGTACGCCCACAGAATGAAGACTGCCTGCAATGGAAGCCTCAGGAGATGAACGATCGGCAACGCCGGGAGAATGTCCTGATGCTGGAAGAGGTAGACGTTCGCCGGGAATACGGCAATCAGCAAAGCGACAATTCCCCAGGCCGCCATTCGCGAAGTTCGAGGAACCAGCACGAAGACGCCGAGACCAAATTCAAACAGGCCGCTAACAAGCACCAGCTCTCTATGAAGCGGCAGGTACGGAGGCATGATCTTCAGGAAGAATGTCGGATTCACCATGTGCGCTGTCCCAGCAATAAGCATGAAGATCGCGAGGACATACCTCGAAATCTCTTTGATCGGATTTCTTCTCAGTTGACAGGTTTCCATCAGTAGTCTCCATCGTCGCGGTTGTCGTGTCTCCATCCATCGTTGCAAATTCAGATCATATTGCGAGCGACAAAAACGCGATTACCCAGTTGATTTGAGTCTGAAGCGATAGCCGATTTCCTGCTGTTGATTCGGCTACCGAGTTTGGCAACGAGGATCTCAATGCATTATCGTTCTGGCATGAATCGAGCCAACTCTCTCACGATTGCCATTATCTTTCTTTTCTGTGCAGGCTTGGAAGTTTGCGTCTGCTTCCTGTTCCAGGGACCAGCGCCTGTTTCCATTTTGGAATCAAATCCCAACGGCGACCTCAGAAATGTTGGCTTCTCCGCCGGGCGTGCGATTGAGATTCATCGCCGAGTCTTTCCGGATGCTCCCCATCCTGCTGGTTCCCCGGAAAATGCAGATGTCCGATTAAGGATTGTCGAACTTCTTGAAGAGCATGGCTGGCAGGTTGAGCCGCCATCGTCCGTGGCCACGGACGAATTCATTCACGGAAACATCGTTGCCTTTCGTCCGGACCAGCAGACGTTGACCGCGAAGCCGCTTGTCCTGGCATCACATTTTGACTCCTGCGTTTTTGGTCCCGGAGCTGGCGATGCGGGTGGCTGTGTCGCCGCAGTGATTGAAGCTGGACGACTGCTCACGAAGGATACGTCGACACTGAGACGGCCCGTTTGGCTGGTATTGACCGACGCAGAAGAAGCAGGCCTGGTCGGAGCTCGCGAACTGGTGAAATCGCATCCGTTGTCTCAACAGCATCCGATTGTTTTGAACTTCGACGCTCGCGGAAATGCGGGGCCTGTGTGCATGTTCGAAACTCACGCAGGCAATCATGAAGCCATCCGCAGGCTCGTCAACAAGCTACCTCGGCCGCGGCTGACCGGTTCGCTCTTCACGACTGTTTACAAAGCTCTGCCAAACGGCACAGACTTCACAGAGTTTCGTAGCGCCGGTTGGCAGGGCTTCAACTTCGCTCTGATCGATGGAGCGCGGAACTATCACAGGCCCGAAGACACTCTCGAAAACCTGGACGCACGCAGTGTTCAACATCTGGGCGAAGCCGCCCTGACCGTTGCACAGGCGATCGCAACAACGGACGACGACTTCAACGATCACTCTCAGGATGCCCTCTTTTTTGACGTGCTGGGCGGCTATGTGATTCATATGCCGATCTCGTGGAATTTCCCAATCCGCTTCGCGCTCTTGTTTGCTGCGGTGCAGGTTTACGGTCGACCGTTGGTTCGCAGGCGTCATGTCTGGCCCGTGGTTCGAGTCTGGTTGACCATGGCGATGATTTTGCCAATGGCCTGTGCGTTGGGTTGGCTCGTGAGCCGCTCAATTATTGGAACCAGCCTGTTGTCTCGCCCCTTCGTCGCGCATGGTCACTGGTTGTCGCTTGGCATGTGGTTCATCTGCCTGGCCGCTTGCTGCATGCTGGCCTATGGAATGCTGCGGAGAATCAATCAGCAGTGCCTTTGGGACGCCTTCTGGCTGGCACACGCAGCCACATGCATGGTTGTCTCGATCTTCCTGCCAGAATTCAGCTACCTGCTTTCCGTCCCGGCAATGTTCGCCTTGGTGACAACGCTGCTCCTTCGATCCATTCCCGCGCGAACCCGAATCGTCGCATGCCTGTCGGCAGTCCTGCTGATCCCTCTGGATCATCTGATCTCGATCGCACTCGGGCCCGCCAATGGAATGCTGCTGTTTCCGGTCTACAGCCTGCTCATCATGCCAATGTTGCCAGCGTTCGGATCATTGCCCGGCAGCGACAGCGAATCCTGCACTTCGTCGTGTGGTGTCAGGAAGATGATGAGCGGTCTCGCTTCATGAGATGGCTGACACTGACTGCACAGCGATGGCATCCGTATCGCAAGTCGAAGGGCTCGGGTCATTTGTATCAGGGACGATGCCACTGGTCACTTATTCAGGACGATGGCCACTTACTGTCGGTCTGGCGCTACGTGAAACGCAATTCATTGCGAGTCAGGCTTGGAAAGCGAGCGGAAGGCTGGCGATGATGCAGTCTCTGTCGCTGTCACATGGCAACAGCGGCCGAAAACTACTGTTGCCCGCATGGCCTATTCGTCGCAGTCCGGCTGCAGCTGTGAACTCTAAGCAGATGGGAGATAAGCTGTCCGTCTTTCGCCGCAGTGTCAACCGAGGCACTCCATTCGGGGCCGAGCCCTGACCCACGAAAGTCACGACAACCATTGGCCTGGAAATCCTCCGAGACGCCAAGGCAGACCCAACATCAAAGGAGACCGGACCTGACGTCGTGTGCAATCCTCTTTGTTTACTTCAGAGCTCTAATACAGCTATTCCCAGAGGGCACTCATGCGTTGATGGTCCTGCCGATTCGAGGATCACAATGGCCAGCAGTTTCAGTCCGTTTTCGTGGATACCAGCAGCTTCGCGGTGGCCAGCCTGAGCGTCTCAAGACCAGCGGCCGAGAGTCGACCGTAGGCCGTTGTGCCAGCATCGGCTTCGTTGACCTTGTTGACTTGCGCGTCAAGTTCCACGTACTGGCTGATGAATCGCCGCATTTGATCCCGCGACCAGCCCCGTTGTTGCCGGAGAGCGTTGAGATACTCAATCAACTGCTGAGCGTCGCGATAGGCTTTCAATCGCATCGAATGACGGATAACGGTATTCCCCGACGGATCCTTGTCGAAGATGAAGAGCCCCAGTTGGTCGGCTTCCTTCAACGCACTTCCAGACTTGTTCACAGTCTGCCAGGGGACGATGCCCGTCGCTCCGTCCTGCCACGAATCCAGAGCCCAGGCCTGAATGTTGCGGTTTGGTTCATGCACATGGTTCGATGTGCCATAAACCCATGCCTTCAGTCCATCACGCTCCATACGATCCGTTACCAGTCGACGATAATGCTGAAAGGCCCAGGCTGACACGATCCAGAGATCATTGCGCTTTGCAAGCTGACCTCGACAGTATTCCGGTCTGGAAATATCAACGCGATAGTCGATCTGCACGGCAGCCGACTGTTCCCGACCCTGGTCTGTCAGTTCCCCATAGAATTGCAGCGCTCTGTAATCCCAGTAGCCTGAGGGCTCGTCCAGAATCCAGGGAGCCTTCGTCAGCTCGTTGAGCGATCCCTTGTTGTTGAGGTACACCTGAAACCCCGTTTTTGTCCATCCCTCCGATTCTGCCACGCGACCAAAATCCTTCAGGATGTTCACGTACGTTCGAGCGTAAGCAGGGTGCTCAGAAAATGCACGATACGCATCTGGATGGCCGTTGAAGTGCGGGCGACAGTTTAGCGGCCAGCTTTCATGGAACGTGAGATAGAAGCCAGGTGCCGGAATCGGACCACGATGGCCGTCTTTGAAAACCGACCCGTCGAGGTACGGGCCGAAGGCTTCGACAAAGTCATCCCAATAACCCTGTGTTGCGTCCGGCTGAATGTCGTTATAACGCAGGTTGTCCATCCTGCGCCCGGATCGCAGCCGCATGTCGAGATTGCTCTTTCTGGCACCGGCTGCCGCAGTGTTGTGCGAATAGTGAAGTGTATTCGCGTGGACTCGATGATCATACGCGATCTGCTGCAGCGCGTAATAGTCGTCGACGTGATCCGGCAGCCCGTAGCCATTCATTTCACAGAAAAACGTCGCCTGTCGCGGCAAGGCGAAAGGCAAAACTTCGATTTCCACGGGAACCACTCGGCCGTCCGAAATCGCGATGCTTCCGTTGAGCACACCGGGAGTCGATTCAAAGGGGATGAAGACGTCCGCAATGACAGCCTGATCTGTGTTGGGCGACAATCGGAACTGTTCAGGCATTGGTAACAGCGGATCGGGAATCAGCCGACCATTTGCCGGCACGTAGATCGCCTGCTGCAAGTCGACGCGTGTTTCGGGGGCCTCAAGTTCCACTTTCACGGATACGCTTGCGGTCCCTCGCAGCAGCAATTGAAAGCTAACGACTTCGCCTGCCGCAGCGGTCAGACGAACGCACTGCCCATCAAAAATAGCGTTTTGAAGCCGATAGTCTTCGGGCAGTTCACCAACTGCTTTGCCGACAGCGTCATACTTGTCCGTAACCGGGATCACACTCAAATCGGCGATTGGTGACGAGTGCTTTCGCCGTATCGTGACGTCCGGTTTCTCGATCATCTCCGACTTCCGGATCCGGCTGCGAAGGACCGCGGGTTGAGACCGTTGTCCCGTGCGGTTCAATGTGACGACCCGAATCTCACAGGACTCGTCATCTCGCATCGACGCTGGCAAATCTCGAAGTGGAATCAATTGTTGCCCGTGATTCGTGACCAGCGGTATGTTATGTCGCCCCAATGGCTTGCCATCGACAAAAATCTCGTACGCAAATCCACGTTGAGGAGAAGTCAACAGCAGCCTGGCCTCTGTGCCATTGGCGGTTGTCACTTGCAAGTCCGCCGGCGGTTCCGGATCTTCATCGGCCTGGTCGTCCAGTTCTACGATCAGGAAAGGCTTCCGCCCAGATTGCTCACGTGCAAAAACCGTCGGGTTGCGCCCATAGTCAGAGTCGTGACCGTGAATCGCCAGCCCATGTGTAACTCCAATGCTTAGCGCGTGAACCATGTCTGGAGGTACATCCCATTGATACTGTCCGTTTTTGATCTCCGAGTTCGCCTGATGAACCTGAGTGAACCCGTTTCCGCCGATCACCGCCGGGAATCTCGCGCCCGGATAGCCCCAGTCATAAATACCGTCAACGCCTGCGGTCAGACCGTTCGAACGATTTTCATCCCACGAAGTCGCGATCGTGGAGATCGAGACCCCCGAGATTGCTTCTTCTCCCTGCGAACAAACCAGAGTGGCCTTCCGGACCCGTTTTTGCTTGATGGCGGTCACATCAAAGGCCATCGCCACGATGTGCTGATTGCCTTTGATTCGTATTCGTCCCTGTCGGCCAGCATTCTGATCCCACTCGCCATCCACCATGACGATCGAGTTGTCTTGAACAACGGGCAATTGAACAGTCTCGGAAGCCGATGCATCGACAGCAGCAAGAACGATCAATACGGACAACGTGAAGGAGATCAGCATAGGGACTCCTGAGCAGTACCAGCAGGTCAATCGGTGGGAACCGGCCCCCAATGGTCGCTCCCAGTAGACTGAGGCCAAGACGACCTCCTTCCGCCGCAGCGCCACGCGAGGCACACCATTCGGTGCCGAGCCATCATGGTCCACAGAGGCAGACGCAACGAAAACCGTCGGCTTGGAAATTAACACAAGACCGCCAAACAGACCAAAACCAGAGAAAACGGTTTGTGACGTGTGGTGCCTTTACCAGAAACGAAAACACCTCCGACTTTTATCGGAGGTGTAACGTGCTGCTGTGAAACAACTTGCAAAGTGCTCCCAGTAGGACTCGAACCTACGACCTACGGATTAAGAGTCAGTTGCTCTACCAACTGAGCTATAGGAGCGCTGCAGAGGCGAATGGTATCCGCGGAAAACCGGGATGCCAAGTAACCAGATCGGAAATCACTCGAATGGACAGGGTTTCCGCCGTTGGGTTCGCCACAGATGCTCGAATTCTCACGGAGTTGCTGCTTCGAAATGCGTCGACTCAGCGGGTCTGGCCCCATGATTTGATCAGTGAGGCCCCAAAAATCAGCCCAAAAGCGTTTCCGGAGGCTGCCGCCACAACGGGCAGTTGATCTAGTGAGCCGCAAAGCGGTTGCTGCCGGTGAATGTCCAAAAAAATCATGGAAAACACCCGCGGCTATCGCCTTGCGGCTCAGGTATATGACTAAATCAGCAGCTGTCGTTAGAAGAAACCGGCCCGGCAAACCACGAGTTCGCGGTGAAGAAAGCTCGGGAAACTCCGTTCGGGGCTTAGCAGAAGGCGACAATCTGGAAAAATTTCCCCTTTTTCGGATAGTCTCTGCGAACCTTTTTTGGCGATGCTATGTCTAGGGGGCATCGGAGAGTCTCCGCAGGCGGTTCGCATTGTTTCTTTGGGTTCGCGAGAATCTGAAGACAGCGGAACCATGATGCTGGGTTCTCCATGGTTTCTCTGGCTGTTCCGGATGGTTCGACGGACGATTTCAGAAAGAAGCAATCGTCGAATTGGAATAGCCGTTCTGTCGGCAACAATGGAGTTGTCGACATCAATTCTCGCCGCCACCGTGCGGCGTAACACATGGACCGACAGACCCAGTCACGGGCGCGGGACAAATTTGGAGGCAGAACAATGCTGCTGAACACAACGATTCATGCTCTGGTTGCATCTACACAGGCCGTCGCGGCCCATGTGATTGCCGGACTTGTCGTCGGTTCTGCCTCCCCCGCAGTATTTGCAGTGGAACCGAAACAGGAACGCATAACGCGCTCGATGCGCTGGCGTTATCTGAGCGGGCAACCGGAAAGCGATACGAAGCAGTGTTGTGGAGGACTCTCCAAACGCTGCCAAAGTTCGCTAAGTCGCCTCAGTTCGAGATTACTCTCGAATTTGACGCGGGCCTTGAATCAAGGCTCAGGTTGTCTGACCGGTACCAGCGGTAGAAGCTGAAGAGTTTTTTCAATGCACGGCCTCGTTTGAGGCAAGGTTCAAGGGATGTTTCCCGCGAACACTCGACCTCAAAGCTTTCTGTGCAATGAAAAGCTCCCCGTCTTAGGACGAAATCAGAACTTCTTCCGCTCGAACCGCTCGAAGTGAGTCGCACGCGTTGTGTTGCTCATTCCCTTCGTGTGAGTTTCCGAGGTCTTCGCTGTTTGCTCAGCGTTTGTTTCCTCGCACTCACGGCTGTTCCTGCGAAAACCCCCTCACGACTCATCCGTTCCTGCCACTGGCGAACACTCCGGATGCTGCGTGAATTTCAGACTGGAGTCTGACCGATATGAATACTTCTGACTTGATCTCTGATTCTTTGACCCCTTTGGTTTTGCGAGCCCAGTCTGGCGATCGGGATGCTTTCGGCGACCTTGTTGTGTTGTTCGAATCGCGGATCTTCGGGATCGTGATGCAGCGCCTGCGAAACACGGCAGAAGCAGACGAAGTTGTGCAGGAAGTTTTCCTGCGAGCCTTCCGTAAGCTGCCTCAGTTGCAGGAAGCCGAGCGATTCGGAGGCTGGTTGTGCCAGATCGCCGTTCGACTTTCTATCAACCGAGCTGTTCGGCGGCCTAACGAAACCTGCGTTGAACCTGAATCCTTCGATTCTGCTCAGGATACGGAAGACAATCCGTTCGCTGCTATGATTCGACAGGAAAACATCGCACAGGTTCGCGAAGGTTTGAACCAGCTTGGCCGGATGGACCGGGAAACCTTGTGGGCCTTCTACTTTGAAGGTTCTTCGCTGAAGGAAATGAGCGAGCAGTTCGACAGCCCGATCGGAACGATCAAGCGACGACTGCACACCGCTCGTGGCCGATTGCGAGATGTCATCGGCGCCATGCAGCCAGC
>JANMEV010000075.1:0-2213 GCA_031377305.1 Planctomycetota bacterium
CGCAGCGGTGCGCCACAGGTATCCGAACTGCAACGTCGTCGGCATTGGCCGAAATCGCGAGCGTCTGAGTTTTGCCACAGACAAGAAGTTGCTGACGTCATGGTCGGACTCAATCTGTTCGTCAGCCATCCCCGAAAAAAGCCTGGGGATTGTATGCCTTCCCGTGGATCAAATTGCGGCAGCCGTGCGTCAGTTGCTCGACTGTGGATGTGAGCTGGTCACAGATGCCGGCAGCGTCAAAGCATCGGTCTACTCGGATCTTGGCGATGTTTCGGCGCTTCCGTTCGTCGGTTCACATCCGATCGCTGGCAGCGAACACAGTGGGTTTGAACACGCGGATTCGAACCTGTTTGAAGGACGCAAGTGTGTTGTGACAACAATGCCCGGCTCGCCTCCAAAAGAAAGATCAGACAACGTTGATCGTGTGGTGGCATTCTGGGAATCTATTGGATCGATCGTGCATCTGATGTCCCCGGAAGAACACGATCGAGTGCTGGCTCTCACCAGTCATTTGCCTCACGTCCTGGCTGCCGTTGCTTCTGGCTGCGTCGGCGTCGAGATGCTGCCCTTCACGGGCACCGGCTATCGCGACACCACTCGAATTGCAGCGGGCTCAGCCAGCTTGTGGGCATCAATTCTTCAAGGGAACTCAAAGCACTGCATCGATGCGATTCGAACTGCGGAAGCACTTTTGAAGAAGTTTCGTGAGGCCCTGGAAGCGGGCGACTCGATATTAGTGGAAGAGCTCTGGGAGATCTCCGCCCAGCGTCGAAGGATGCTGCAATAGACCAACTCACTTCTGTCTCGGAGTGCTTTCACGAATGCTGAACCGGTCCAGCTCAAATCGAGACAGCAGTGTAATCAAGTGAGATACTCGTTCGTCCAGTGAAGTTCCTGAACGAATTCCGACGGCGATCGCGCCCGATGTCAGCGCTGCCACGCGAGCGACACTGATGGGAAGGCCAAATGGTTTTAGGTCTGCGAAGAATTCCTCATCACTGCAGACTTCGCCAAACTTCTCGCCTTGGTACGTAAACTCAATACCGTAGAGATCGTTACTCCACTGATAGTCGAACGGGCCAAAGAGCTCATTGCGGCTGACAATCCAGAATTTGTCATCATTCAGAATGATTTCATTTGGAACTGAACGTGACACCGGAGCAGATCTCCCGAACCGTCTATGACGAATTTACGGAAACCACGCGGAAAAGCGGGCCCCCAATTTTGTTAACAACTTCAGTACGATGGCGTTTAGACCGAAAAGAGGACAGATCATTTCCAGCTGATGGAAAGCTGGGAGATTTGTTGAACTCAGTGGAACGCACGGGGTTGACAAGAGATTCACTGTCTGAGTATCAAACGCGTGAATTGGGTCGTTGAAACCCTTCATTCAAATAAGCCACAGGACTTATACGAGGTTACTGGTCATGGTTTTGACTCTGGAAGCAGGCGAAGTTGCAGAGAAAGACGCTTTTTCGGTCTTCGCCGGGATCGAACTTTTTGACACAACGTTGAGTCCTTCTCTGCGAGGCGACGACGACGACGACTTCGGCGATGAGGGCTTTGGTGACGAAGCCGTTGAAGATGACGACGACGATGACGAAGACTTCGAAGATGATGCCGAAGAAGAATTCGAAGATGACGACGACTTCGAGGACGATGACTTCGAAGACGACGACGATGACGACTTCGATGACGACGATGAAGAAGATGATGACGACGAAGAGTGATCAGTAACTGCGATTTGGTGTCAGCGACTTCGCTGCGGCTTTCCGAGTTGAATCGCGATTGAATTGAGAATACCCTTCCGGGCACTTCGTTTTCGAAGTGCCTTTTTTGTTGCTCACGACGCCTGCATTCACAGGCAGCACTTATTCTCCGAGGGAACATCGGTATGGACGGTTTATGGCAACAGGTTCAGGAAGCCACAGAATGGCTGAAGAGTCGCTGGAGCGGTAAGCCACA
This sequence comes from Planctomycetota bacterium, assembly GCA_031377305.1. Lineage (GTDB taxonomy): Bacteria > Planctomycetota > Planctomycetia > Planctomycetales > Planctomycetaceae > SXXK01. Next base: position 1,966 of record JANMEV010000075.1, read on the forward strand.
AGCGGGGCTGATCCTTGGAACCGGACTGGGCGGACTGGCAACCCAGATCAAGGCAGACATCGAGATTCCCTATTCGTCAATTCCGCACTTCCCAAGATCAACGGCTCCGTCGCACGCGGGCAAGCTGGTTTGCGGCACTTTGGAAGGCGTTTCAGTGCTCGCGATGGAAGGACGCTTCCATTATTACGAAGGCTACTCACTTAGCCAGGTCACGTTCCCAATTCGAGTCATGAAAGCTCTTGGCGCTG
>JANMEV010000085.1:0-2473 GCA_031377305.1 Planctomycetota bacterium
ATGTTCGGCGGGCTCTGGCATGGTTGATTGATCGCTTCCTGTTGAACATCCGAAACAGTGGAACTGTCAGGCAAAGAATCACCGCATACGGATATCTGACACTTGTTGCCCAAAACGCACTTAACCTGTTGAGACCAAACAATGTTGCTTGCTGACATACTGGCGATCATATGGGTAGGTCTGTAAGCCAGTTTGTGTGCCACTTTTGCCGAGTAGTTTTGCGCTGACAGCTATGGTCAAAAGTCCGTGCCGCAGAGCCGGTCGTCACGGGGCCAGCATCCCCTTCCGAACCATTAGTTCCCCATACTTGATCAGCAGTTCCTGCGCCCGTTCAATGGGTGCGGTGGAAGTCTCGCTCGAGATGTGTCCGCCCACGCCTGCGGGCAGCCCGCCTCGGTCTCGATCACTATTTCCAGTGGCAATGAAGAACAGGCTGCCAAGTCCTTTGCGGGTGGGCTCCAGCCCACCGGAACTCCTGATCAGTGAATATGAAACCGGGCCCTTGGTGTCGTCAGGTCGATACGTAAAACCGGGTGAGGTGTAGGCCATCAGAAGGCCTTTGATCTCGTTCATATCACGCTGCATTTCACGCTCCAGCTGAGCCCACCGCAGCCCGTCTGCCTCCAGAGTTGCTTTCTCCGCTAAATCAGCCGCCCTTGCCTTTTGCTTCAAGTCGTTCAAACGCCCCTGAGCTGCCACACGCTCTTTCTCTCCCGCGATTTCTTGCTCCTTTTGTTTGACTCGCTCGTTAGTCAATTCTTGTTCGGCCTTCGCAATGCGATCATCTGCAGCCTTCTCCGCTTCTGCACGTGCTGTCTCCCTGACCTGAGCCAGGCGATCTGTTTCTGCACGCTCTCGTTCAACGTCGTGCTGCTCAATGGCATCAGCGAGCTTCAGGTCAATCGGTTCAAGAGCGGATGTTTCTCGCTGGATCGATTCAACCAACAACTTCTGACGCTGGAACTCTGTCGCCTGTGTCTTCAGTTCCTTACCCAGGTCACTCAGAAGTTGTGCATGTTCTTCTGTGATGACGACCGGGGTCGATTCCGAGTTAGACTGAGCGAATGGCTCCATGAGTGGATTCAGTTGACTTTCCCATTCCGCGATCTGATCCGCCGTTGGCCTGACTTGTTGCATGATCTCTACGAACTGCTCCAGATGCTTAGCACTGCCGGCAATGCGAGAACCTGCCGATTCATGCAGAAGAGCGGATTCAAGAGCAGTCCATTCCACCTGCAGGCTCTTGACCTTACCCAGGTCACTAACGACAGCGTTCGCCATGGACTCGTGTTTCGCAGCGTTGGCTCTTTGCACCGCCAGTTCGGACTTCGTCAGGTCACGCTCCACTTTTTTAGTGCTGGCTTCACCCAATGCAGACTCTAATTCATTGATTCGCTCGGTGAGCAGGCTGGATTCGGCGCGAAGCTGATTCAGCATTGACAGAATTTCAGGTTTGCTCGAATCGAAATCACTGCGAATGGCATAAAGATTGTCCCACGTCTTCTTCATGTCACTGTGAAGGGCATCGGTCTTTGAGTTGTTGATCGAATACAGGACAAATGCGCCGATCACTAACACGCCCCAGGCAAGGATCCCGATTCTTAGTCCCGGCGTCATGGGAAATCGTGGACTCAACGTGGAAGGAAAGCCTGAACTCATGGCAGAAACCCTGTGAAAAACCACGGCCGTTTTCCAAAAGCCACACGCTATCGAAACAGTCGGCCAATTTTGCAACCAACAAACGAGGTGGCCCACAGAACGAGCGGGGTCACCCAGGACATCGAATAGAAAAGTCGAGCGACAAGCCATTCTGCGCTCATCAGACCCGTGGCCGTACAGAAAGCCATGCAAAGTGCGTAATGACCGGGGGCGGCAAAGCGATGGTGAGTGGCATGACTCAGAAATGCCTGCCAGGCCGCGCCAACTGCCGTCACTGTGGTCAGCACCACAAACAACCAATTCCCGTGGCCCGCGGAAGCGAGATACTGGAACCAGAGAGCGATGACGCTGAGTCCTGTTGCTGCCACGGCAAGTAAAGGAGCAAGACGAGCGTCAACTGCTTCTGTCGCTTGTTGCTGAGCGACCTGCCGTCGTTCTTGTTCCTTCCGGATCTCCATGGATCCCCAGCCACTGAGGACATACGGGCCAATGACAATCCCCGGATCGATATCGATGATCGGTTCATCCCGCACGTCCACCTGAGTCCAGTCTTCGACGGAGATATCCCGTTCGATGATCAGCTCCCGCACGATCTGGCCGTCAATCACTTCGACAAACGGGTAAAGCCAACTCGGAACGGATTCCACCAACCGCACAATCGGCGGCGGCATGATCACTGTGCTGTTGCGAATGCTGGTGCGGACAGCATTGATCAGTTCGTGCTGGTGTCGAGCAAATCGAATTTCGTGTCTGACGGTTCGCGTTGAGGTTGTTCTGCGGTTGCCGATGATTCGCTGCCCGGAACTCCCATCAG
>JANMEV010000125.1:0-10680 GCA_031377305.1 Planctomycetota bacterium
CAGCAAAGCACCGGACGACGTGGCCGAATTCCTCCCGTGGAACCTGTCACCAACTCGCCTGTCCGAATTGCAGGCTGCGATGTCCGTCAACACGGTCGCCAATTCGTCCTGAACTCAAACGCCAACAATCTGCCAAATTCCAGACAACGTCTCCCCAACCCTCACACCCAAAGTGCTACGCACTTCCCTTCACGCTGCCCCATTTACCCCACGCCTTCGGCGAATATTTACGTCGGTCCGACACACTGAAGTACCCAACAACTTCAGTTGTGATCGTTTGAACTATTGTCGGGTTGCGATGTCGAAACGACGACCCATTCACTCTGGTAGATCGGCAAAATCGATCACGATTACTTAGTGCCGATCGCGTAGAGAGTTTTGCTCGATCGGATGAAAAGCGTTCCGTCAGCCAAAGCGGGCGTTGACCAAAAGCGAACATTATCAACAGAGGCTAGAATGTTCTTCGCGACCACATCGAGCGTTCGACCAGACGGCAGAACGAACGTCTGCCCGCTGGCGTCGAGGCAGTAGATCTTGCCTTGATTCGACCATGGCGAAGCCCAGAATTCCCCCGCTTCCGGAATACGGCCCTGTGTCACCAGGACTCCCGTCGCTGAATCCACGATCGTCGCCTTGCCGCCTCGTCCGTCGAGCAGATAGATCATTTCGTCAACGATCAATGGCGATGCTCGATTCGGGCCAAATTCGCCCGTGTTCCATGCAACCAGAGACGCTGAATCACCACTGCGAGCCGACGACAATTGTTCGTCGGTACCACTTTTGATCGCATAAAAACTGGTGCCGCCACGACCGCTGCGTCCCACGACCAGCAAATCGCCGCTGGCTGTTGGGGTCGCGTTGAGTCCACCGTTGCCAATGTCGACCTGCCACAGCAAGTTGCCTGTGTTGGGATCATATGATCTCACCTTCGCGCCGCCGGTGACGAGTTCCCTGCGATGACTGTTTTTCCAGATGATCGCCGATCCCCAGTTTGACCGCTCGTCGCGAGCTTGTCGCCAGACTTCATCGCCGGTGCTGATATCGATCGCGACGGCAAAGGAAGCCTCTTCGTTGTCGACCTGAACGAAGACTATACCATCAAGGATGGTTGGCGAACTGGATGTTCCCCAATCCTGAGCCATCGGATGAAGACCCAGATCTTTTTTCCAGATCAGTGTTCCGTCGAGGTCGTAGCAGAACATTCCCATCATGCCAAAGTAGGCGACAACATGCTTCCCATCACTGACCGGCGTTTCAGATGCATAGGTGTTGTCCCGATGAGTTTCCAGACGAGGCTTGCCTTCAAGAGCCGTTTTTGTCCACAGCACTTTTCCAGTTTTCGAGTCCAGACACAGGACCTCCCAGCGATAATCGCTCGTCGGGTTTTGTGGTCCGTCGGTCACCGCCGTCGTCACAAAAAGTTTGTCGCCAATCACGATCGGGCTGGACCAGCCAGCGCCCGGAATGTCCGTTTGCCACAGCAAGTTTTCATTCTCGCTCCAATTGGTTGGTGCGTTCGCGTCATTGGTCACACCGCTGGCATTTGGCCCACGGAACTGCGGCCAATCGGTCGCAACACTGACCGACGGAAAGACCAGACAGATAAGGCAAAGCACAAGACTTGACCGATTCATGCCAACTTCCTGATACAAAATTCTAGCCTGTCCAATTGCGTAACGGGTCCGACAGAAACAAAGTCGGGTTTGAGTTGTGAGCAGTATAACCTCACTGAATTCAATGGGTCACCCACCAGGACGTCGTCATTGTCAATGCTGAGGAAGTATGTGACTATGGGGTCGACGGGGCGGTGGAGACTCGCTGGTTCCTGGGCAGCTGAAAGGAGTACAGCAGCTCCTCACGCAATTGTCGTCACTCGTTCGAGTTCTCCTACTTCTTCAGGAACGGCACAGGCTTCAGTTCGATTTGTTTGATGGACTGGAGATAGTCGAGCACTTCTTTGCCAGCATCACCACCGACCTGAGCGTGGAAGTGCAGACTGAATCCATGAGGACCCTTTGCGTCGATCAGCGTCGGCTGCAGATTCAGAAACGATTTGATCACTTCCAGCTGCCCGAGCATAGCCGCACAGAAAATATCAATTCGAGCACCGGCTCGAGCAGAAGTGTCTCGATATCGCGGCGGCCCATATGCGATGCACCACCAAGTGCCGTTTCAAAATCGCCGTTGCCCCAGTCGACGGCACCGTTCAGCAGTCCGGGTTCGCGGTCCAGAAGCTTCCTTGTCATCTCCAATTCCGAATGAGCGAAGATGACAAAGTCCTGAAGCATCTGACGATTCAGCTGCTCCTTCTTCCACAAAGGCTTGAATGTCGGAGCGTCATAGTCCCGCTCAAAGGTCGCTTCCAGCGGACCTGCCGACTTTCCGTCCTGTCCCTTGGTTTCAGATACCTTTTCGCCGTCCTGCGTCAGAAGTGGCGAACAGATTCCTGCCAAGAACGAACTGCCTGCGGCCGCAGGCAGGAATAATCGACGGTGAAAGGATTCACGATTCATGAGGTTCACTTCTGATTTCGGAGTGATGGTTCAGAATGCCAAAAGCGACAGACCATCAAATCACCTGCAGTATTGCAGCCGACGATAGATGCATGAAAAGGAGACTCGAGAAGCAGACGTTCGATTCACTGCTCCGGTCCGACACGGTTTGACGAGCGTAACGTAGGCGAAGTTTCACAACATTGATGACCCGATTCCTTCAGAAATCGATGAGTCCTTCTTTGAGATTGCGCATCTGCTGGCCGAACTGATGTTTGTCGATAGTGCCCTGATTCTGACGAGTCGATTCGCCATTAAAAGCGTTGGCGGTTAGGTCCTTGATGAAAAGCCGTTCACCGAAGTCATTCGTGCACTTGACTTGGAGGGCACCGTTATTCAGAAGGAGCAGGCGGACGGTTTGGGCACACGAGATCGGTCTGCCGATCGCTTTGAGAGTAAAGTTCCAGTGAGTTCGGCGATTGTCGTCTCTCAGGACGGCGCGATTCTCTTTGTCCAGTGTCGAGATGGCAAGGTTGTCTATTGGTCGTACCTGCCGTAGCATGGACTCAGAAGAAGGGACAAAAACCGATAGCCAAATGACCGCAGGATGCCGCGCATGGTTGGTTCCTGACTCCTTTTTTGATGAGCCATGAGGCAAGGAACAACCGATACAAGAGCGAACTGACTCTACCAGAGGATGAGATCGAATGACGCTATGCTCCCGACTGGCCGCGCTCGTGGTTGTTATCGCAGCGTCGTTGATTTCTGTGCGAGCTGATATCACCGTTGATAGTACGGCCGGACTGGTCTCTGCTGTTCGAGATGGAGCCGAGGGGACGACAATCAAGCTTGCGGCTGGCACTTATGAACTGGAAACTCCGCTCGAACTGAAAGCCGGAATGATGCTGAAAGGTGCTGGCATCGACGCGACGATCATTACTCACACGCCAAGATGGAGGCCGTCGACCAAATCCTTGCCCGACCCAGAGATGAAATTGGAGGGATTGGATACAGACGCTTACCTGATCCGAATCCAGCGAGACACGGCCGATGTCACCATCTCCGACATGACCCTGCTCGGCCCACAATTGCATGGAGCGATCTTCGCCTGGTTTCATAAGAATCTGCAAGTGCGGCATGTGCGGATTAAAGACACGCTGTGGAGCGGTATTCGATCGTTTGGGATGGAACGTGCCAAAATCCACGACTGCGAATTCATCGACGCCGGCGGACGATGGGACAATGGAGCACCCGGCGTGAAGGGTGGCATCACCGGCGGAGGGATCTTCGCCATCTGGATGGGCGATTGCGAGATTTTCGACAATCGTTTCGTTCGCACGCAGACTGGTCCTGCCGACGAGTTCTACGGCATCAAGGTACGGCAGGGAACGCGGTGCCGCGTTCACCATAACACGATTGAAACAAACTTCTCGATGGAGTTCCCTTTTGAAAACGACGAGGACAACGAGATCGATCACAACGTCTGTTTCGGCACGATTTCCATCCCAAAGTACGCTGGTGGAGTCGTCCCCAAGAGCGGCCGCACGTTTCACATTCACCACAATTGGATGAAAGACAGTTACTCCATTGAGTTCGTCCGCAACGGTGTCGAGATTGACCATAACCTGTTCGACTTCGACTCGACGCAGGATCACGGCAATCTGGTATCAGCGTTCGGCGATGTCGCCGCAAAAGGACCGGCCAGCTTTCACCACAATCTCGTCAGCAACCCGGGGCGCGGAGTCATCTGGATCAACGAGGTGTTTGACAACCTGGAGATTCGCAGCAACCACATTATCGCGCGGACGACAGCCACCCCGCGAGAGGAAGGACTATTCGGATTCAACGGCGGGAGTGACTTCGCAACGATTACGATTGCGGACAACCTGATTGAGTGCATTGGGGTCACCCGCCCCCTGCTTCGTTCCCCGGAGAGCTACTCGGCAACGATTGTCAACAACACGCTTACCAATGTGTCAGATGCCGGGCAACTGACGAATAACAAGACAGGCCAAACGATTGGATTGGAGAAACCACTGAAGTTCGAATGTGGTGTCCATGGCGAGTTCACTGTGGATGGTTGGACAGCGAAGATCAGGAAGCAAAATTAAACAAGGAGCAGGGAAAAGTCGCCGCCGTCCGCGACTTGCTTTTTGTCTCGACGTGGTGACTCCGTTTTCGTAAGTGTGAGTTGTTGTATGGCCTTCCGAGTAAGTCAGAACCAAACTGAGTATCACGCACCAGAGGTGTCGAAACGATCTTACTCTTGCATCGCAAACTTCGGCGACCGGAGCGATCTTCAAACGACACCGCCTTAAGGCAACTGCACGTTCGAGTACCGCGATCCTGCTTCGCTGCTCTCACTCGACTCAGGAATTGGGCAATGATCACCTCTCCGGCGGTCACGACCGCACATACAACGGTCGCCACCAACGACGCTACAGCGAGCTTTTCCTTTAACTCTTTCCTCGAAAATAGTTCCCTGCCGCAACAAGAATGGAAAGAGCGTAAGGTCCATCCGTCTTATTCGACAGGATGTTGAGCAGCAGGCAGTCACATGTTGCCAGCGATTGGGAATAGCAAGGGGGCGGCCTGGCAACATTGGAGTTGGTCCAATGGCGACAACACTGCAGAGCGCCGTTGAGTCTTATGCACGAGCCCGGAATCTCTCACGCGGGACCCGCAATGAGTATGCTGCCACGGTAAAGAAATGGGTAACATGGAACCATGCCATTCCCATTGAGCAGCTTTCTCGGAGGATATCAGAGAATTCCTCGACTGGGTTCACGAGAAAGCAATCGTAGAAGAGGGAACGAATCCCGGCCGCACGTCAAACAAAGCTCGGGAAAACCTTCGAGCAGTTCTATCCTGGGCGTGGAAGCAGGATCTGCTGGAAACTTTGCCCCGCTTTCCTCCGCCACGGGAACAGCGTGACGTAGCCGGCCGCCACTACCTGACCGAGGCAGAGATCAACGCACTCTACTTTGCGACCTATCAACTGAAGCGTCCTAGAGGCTGGTTTGACGCTCTTCCGATCGGACGATACTGGCGAAGCGCTTTAGCTCTGTTCTTCAACTACGGCCTGGACACTGGAACAATCTGGAAGTCGACGCCGATTCATGAACCAATTCTCTGGCGACACATTTCGTGGGGCCAGCATGCTCCCGACGGACGTCAGAAGGAATCATGCCGATGGGGTTGGCTCTATTTTCGAAGGGTCAAGACTGGCAAGACTTTCTACCGCCCTATGAACCGCGTTGTCCACGAACACATTCGCAACATCATGCCGCCGTCGCCGGAACCCTATGATCCCGTGTTTCGTGGAGGAGGTTGTCGGCCCAATGCAACTTTTGTGACACTCTGTCAGCTCGCTGGCATCCGCCCGAAACTGGACATCGAGACCGGACAGCAGGTCCCTTGGCACTTAAAGGATCTTCGTAAGACGTGTGCCACCTACTACGACGAGCACATCCCTGAGTCTTCCATCGAAATACTGGGACATGCCGTCGGCGAAATCACGTACCGTCATTACGCACATCGTGATCCACTCGCCTTTCGAGCCATCATGTCCATTCCGCAGCCCTCAGCGCTGCTCGCACTCGTCAAAGGCCACGATGGTGAATGCCCATACTGCAGAAGACCATTCGCGACTGCAGATTGACGTCGCTGCCGCTGAATTACTCCCAGCGGTGTATGCAACGCGAAATGCACAAGTATTTCATCACGACGTAGTGTCGGACCGGAGTAATGATGCGAACGCCGGTTTGCCACATCGGTCGTGACCGACGCAGTCGACGAAGATCCGTTTGTCGGGTCCGCCGATGTTGGGTGAGCGGACGGCGCGATCAAGGTGCTTTCCGTTTCCCTGAAGAATACGGTGCCGTCATGCCCTCGCCCCGTTTCACGGTTTTGGTTTCGGTGCCGCGAGTCTCGCGAATCAGCGTTTCGAACGGATCGCCGGTGTAGCAGACTTCATTAAAGAACGTAAAGACAGACGAGTTGTCCGTCACAAACATCGGTGCAAGTTTTCCTGCCTTGGTCGTGTAACTGAAGCCGCCGAGAACTTCACTGCGGCCGTTGTTCATGGTGTTCAGAAGAGTACCGCCTCGTTCTGTCTTGTAGCCCAGAATCCACAGGTTTCCGCCGTTGTTCGAGAGATGTGTTCCTTCGTTTTCAACATTCAACTGCCTGGCCCACACGTTTTGACCTGGATTGAAACGGAGATCATCAGTCGTAACATCTTCAAAGAAGACATCTCCGTTCGTGCGGCAATCGACTGATCGCACCCCAATGCTGCGCAGGACGACGGGCCGTTTTGTGTCAATCCGGATTCCGCCACTGATGTGAGCAATATGCTCGATCGTGACATTGGGGGATTCACCGTCTTCGATGATGATGTCGGGCTTTGAGTTCGAAGAGTAGTCGAGCCATGCTCCAGTCCCGATCAGCTGGCTGACTTTGCCTCGGAGCCGGATGGGTTGCGTCAGGTTATAAAATCCCGGCAGGAAAACGGTCGTCGCACCGGAGTCGATCGCACGTTGAATAGCCGCCGATGAATCCTGATTGCCAGTAGGATCCGCGCCGAAGCGGTCAACCACAGCCCATAAACTGGGAGCATCCTTTTCCGAGACAGGCGTTTCTTTCACTGGAAGTCGAAGCGATCCGGGCGCTGAGCGAAATAGTTGAGTCGAACTGTGTGAACAATACTCACCGACGTTCGGCCCGTGAGTGCCTTGCTTGTCGTCGTTCGAAAGCCGCACGGCCGCGTACCAGTCAGGAGTTTCCACGTCTCCAATCGCGCGACCGTACCCGCTACTGGTGACGTCACGAACGAAGAGCCTTCCACCGTTGTAGTTGATGATAGCTGGAACTTGATTGGCTCCGTCGAGCCCCTTCAGTGTCGCATCAAGCAGGCAGAATGTTCCATAGGTGCGAATCGCCGGCACGCGGTTTAAGCTCAGAAGATTTCGTACACTGATCGCCTGGCCTTCGTTGTCAAAGCCGAACTGCGATTGATCGCGCATAGTAATATTCTCGAAGGTCTGGCTGTTCACCGCTCGTGATGTTGCGATGCCTTTTTGAAAACCAACGATCTCGCAGTTTTGCACAAGCAGTGGGCCGTTCATTTCTCGATGACCAAGGTCGAGCCCAATCAAACCGCTGTTGCTTCCGGCGACGATCCGACAACTGCGGACTGCTCCGAAGTTGTTCGAGTAGAACTGCAACCCAATCGCACTCGGATTATCGTCTCCGATGTCGAAGGTCATGTCCTGAACGTAGTTGTGAAACCAATCCGCAGACCCAAAGCCACCACACCACATGATGCTGCCAGGCTTTTCCGGATCAGTGAAGGTCGAATCTCTCAGGCGAATGATCGTTTTGGTGGCACTCTGTCCCTGAAGAAAATTCATTCCCCAGGCTTCTTTGCCTTCCGCATTTTTCTTAGACCAGTTCAGTGTTCTGGAAACCAGATAAGTTCCATTCGGAAAGTAGAGCATCTTGTGTTGCCCCATGACATCCGACAAAGCTCGCTGCAAAACATCGGTGTCGTCTGTCGTCCCGTCGCCTTTTGCGTAATACGGTGACTTTGTGACGTCAACGACCGCCGCACAATTCGGGTAGGCGACATTCGTGTTGTTGCTGAAATTCGCCCCAGCAACGAAGACCTCATCCGCCCGTGCAATCGGCGTCAAAAGCACCAGCAGCAGACTGGCAACGGAGCAGCGAAAGCTTTGTGATCGAGGTGGTATGCATTGATTTTGGAACATCAAATTACTCCAGAATATTTCTAGTCCGACCAGTCCTGCCGCGTGAGTGCGTTACTCCGCGTCATCATCCTTCTCCGGACTCGTCACCCGCATCGCTCGCACGGAACTGCGATCAGCGGTCGTGCGGAGAATCACTTCGCTGCCGAGCAGCACGGAGACCACTTCGCTTCGTTTACCGTCGACTTCAATCACGGCGTTGCCGTCTATCTTCAACGGAACTTTGATCAACGTGTCATTGTCGTCTTCGGTTTCGACAATGACAGTGCCGGCCTTAGGGTCGATCCCAACAATTGAGCCCATGATAATCGTCTGAGGATTGGCCTCCGCTTCGATGGCGTGAATGGTTTCCCCGTCGTCGGCCAACTCCAAAGGCACTTCCATGCCGGACGAAAAATCTTCACGCGTCGCTGGAAGGCCGCCAATCCGCAAAATGGCATCGGGGGCCAACTGATAAGGACGTGTCTGAGTCGTTGTTTCATCATCGTCATCCGTCAAATCCGCCATCATCGCCCCGGAGTCGGAGAGACCTCGGATCGCGACTTCGTGCTGAGCACCACTGACGTGAATCTCATTCACAGTTCGGTGATCAGACGCCAAACGCACCGATGCAAATTGCCCTGGCTTCACGCTGGCGAGGCCTGACGATTCGTAAGCCTTCCAGACTTTGACGTCCTGGCTTACATCAAGGTTCAACAGCGTATCGAATTCTTCGAGCTGAATCGTCACCGAGGCAGACTGACCGCTGATCTGCACATCCACAATCTGCCCGACCAGTCCTTTTTGAAACCGCTGCGGATTATCGTGCAACATGCCATAGGCAACTCCTCCAGCGGTGATCAGCGACAACACGCAGGCGACGACGAATTTCAGTTTTTCCAGTCCCATCATTTTCAGAACTCCCTGAGCAAGTGTGATGGCGGCCGGGGCCGCTCCGGATGTTGTAACGCCTGAAGCAAAGACGCTTGCGACACTGACGGTCGTTGTAACCAGCGTTGTTGAAGCCGCCTGGGCGGTCCCTGGAAGCAGCCACGCGGCCAGCATGGTTCCTGACACGGTGATGCCTCGACGCACCAACCGACTGCGAAGTTGTCCGCGACCTCGTTCGAGTCGATCCTTGACGGCGGCTTCTGAGATTCCAAGTCGCTGAGCGGTCTCGTCGCGACTCAGACCTTCGACCTGTGTCAACAGAATGACTTCGCGGAATAGAGCCGGAAGACGATCGAGTTCTTCATCAAGAATCTCCGCCAGTTCATGAACTGTGACGGCCGCTTCAGAATTCTTTTCGGAGTGCGAGTCCTCACTTCGTTCAAGAGCCGCTTGTTGCTCAATCCTCTGCCGCCGCGCTTTCATCGAACGCAGTTTCATCGCTGTTCGTCGAGCGGTCTGGTGAAGCCAGCCGACTATCGAGTCTTGCCAGCTCAGCGTCCTGGCTTTGCGAGCCAGGACCAGAAACGTTGCCTGAAAGGCATCTTCGGCATCGGCCGCTTCACGAAGAATTCTTTGGCAGACAGACATGACCAGACTTTGATGGCGTTCCATCAAGCTCGCAAACGCGGACTCATCGCCGGCTACGAATTGAGCCAGCAACGACCAATCCGTCGGAGGCTCGCCCGCCAGCGGTGTTTGCTGAGCCGCCTGTCGTTTCCATGGCAGTAGACTTATGATGGACCCGTCCGACATTCCAATAACCCCCAAAATCAGCATTGAACCGCATATCTGGAGATCATATGCCCGCTGACAATTCGTCGGCTGTAGCCTTTTGGGGAAATTCTCCACGTTTAGCCGAGACTCTGAACGATACGGCAACCGGGGGGCGTTTCGAATCCACATGCTGCCATCTGTTTGGACTCGAAGAAGTTTCAATAAGCCGAATTCTGAAGACCCCGCCCGAAAACGACTATGTGCGGACCGTTCGTTGATTCGGTCACATTGCCCGGATGGGCTTAGCCCAACTTCCCCAACTCGTTTCAGAAACACTGCATTTTCTGAGGTTTCAGCCCAAAAGTTTCCACTATATTTTGCGTTGGATTATTTTGGCGGGCAGTTTGAGTCGGAGTTTTTCGAGGAGGATTTGCTGGTGATCGGTGGGTTTTGAAATGCAGCGAGTCCGGATTTCGGGACCAGAGCGGGTTGGCGGGACCACCTCCATCGAGCGGATCTCTGATAGTTCCGCAAGCACTCGCCGGGGTTCGTTACCGAGCCCGGCCCTGATGCAAAGCTGACCCAGAGTTTTCCACAGCACGTACGCGACGAAGCACACAAAGATGTGAGCGAGTACTCGCTCTTCTTTCTGGTGCCAGATCGGTCGCAGCGCAAGGTCGCTCTTGTGAATCCGAAATGCGGCCTCTGCTTCCGTCAGCTGGATGTAAGCCTTCCACAAGTCTTCGTCGGACCAATCGAGCACGTTTGTCCGAAGCAGA
>JANMEV010000127.1:0-7375 GCA_031377305.1 Planctomycetota bacterium
CGCGTGACGATGGCGTACAACGGAGACAATCGACGCGTTCAGACTCAGGAGCCGTAGCATGACGAAGATCACGAACTTTGTGTGGAATGCGGTTGTTGACTGCATCATCAGCGAGCTTGATGAAGCAGGAGCTGTCCAGGCCGTCTACACGAACGAGCCCCAGCAATACGGCGGCGTCATCAGCCAGCGACGAGGTACAAACACCAGCACCTACCACACCGACGCCCTCGGCTCAACCAGATTCCTCACTGACAGCTCCAGCAACGTCACCGACACGTACCTCAACGACGCTTGGGGAAACTCCGTCGCATCGACAGGCACCACAACCAACCCTTTCAAATGGGTTGGAAAGTACGGTTACTACACCGACAACAGCACCGCACAGGTCTACGTCAGGGCGAGAATGTATCAGCCGACGGTAGCACGGTGGGCAAGTGTGGATATTGCATATGGTACAATTTTTCTGAGCCAATACCCATACTCCATCAACGACCCCAGCGGTCTATCAGATCCGTCCGGCAATTGCCCCTGCTGCTGTTGCGTTGATGACATCGATTACACACCGCTGAAGCTTGAGAGGTACTGGCCAGCTGGGCAGGAGCGTCCAGAAGGTGATGCCGCTCGATTTGGACGTTGGCCTGTTTCGTTTCAGGTTGTCGCGACGAACGCATTGGTTCCGGGGCCGGGCTCCCCAGTATGTGAAATGGAGTGGTATGAATGTTCGGATGCTGGCGGAAATCGCGGTCAGATTGCAGGACAATGGAAAAAGTTCTCGCCGTCTGATGGAATCGAGTCCGGCATTTCCTGGCCGGATCCACCGCAATGCCCGGGCTGGTTTCAACAGTTTATCGGCGATGCGCCCACTCTCAATGAAATCGATGGCGATGTGAAGCGTGTCAACTTCTTTGTACGTGCCCGATCTTCCGTTGGCTGCAGCTGCAGCTCCAGCGAAGTATCCGTGGCATTCAACTTGGTCGTCGAAACTGTGAAAGTCAACGTCTATAATCCCGGTACGCCGCCAAAGTTCAAGCCCAGTCCGCCGGTACTCAAACCAGGACTCGATCGAACAATTACCGGATGCGATACACTTCCTGGAGTGGTTTAGTTCCCCCGGAGATGAATGGGCCATGCGTAGTTTTGTAATCCTGACGCTGAGCTGGCTGATTCTCAGATCAGAATTGGGCCTGTTTTCCAGAGCGGAGGCATGTCAGAGCGTCGCAGTAGATGCGCAGAGGAATGTAGCTGGAGAACAAGCATTCAAACTTGCATGTCAGGGCAAACTCGATGAAGCCAAGGCGATTCTTGGCAGTCCGGGCGACGTTGATGTGGATCTGCAAATGGCAATGCTGGCAATCAGACTTTGGCATGCTGAACACCAGGAGCAAGCCCTCCTTGCTGGCTCTTCGGAGAGGTCGGGAAAGTATTCAATTGCTGTCGGCAGATTGTTGCGTCGTATGAACACCAATCTGGATGAAGCGCAATGGAGACACCGAGATACACGATTGTCAATGTGGATTGCGGGTTCGCTCGTTCCCCGCAGCGCAGGGAACGGTTGGAGGTATCTGCGGCTCTCCGAACTCGAACAATCGCGAGGCATGCGCGTTCCAGCCCTGAAAATCATGAACATAACCGCTCATAAATTGGGAAGGCTGACAAGCCGCAAAGCGTATGAAGATTCCCCAGAATTTGACACTCTCCGGCGTTATCAGATGCTCGCAGCACAATACATCGCCAACGGCGAACCGGCACGTGCTGCGGACATCATCTCACAGATCGCCGAGACAACCGGCTTGGTTGATGCAGTTGCTTCCTTTCGATACGTGGACGCCCACTCAAGACAATCAGCTCTGCTAGTGCTCGACTCAATGAAGAATGCCGCAGACTACGACGAATTCAAAGCTTCCTCGATTCGCGCGATGGAGCATCCATTGCCGATATCGCAGGGAAGCTGGACTTCTACCACGATGAGTTCAATTCTACTGAGAATGTTTAGGGCCATTGATGAGCCTACTCGCAATCAACGAGCAGATCTCGTCGATCCAGAGCTGGCAGCAGTTCTCCTTGATCCTGAGAAATTGGCAAGTCTCGCACAACAATACTTCGAACGAGAAGCCGAGAATCAACTGGCTGTATTGCTATATGATTGTGATGAGAATTTCTGCCCACGCGAACTGTTGTTGAAGTTGCTCGACGCCAAGGCCGAGCCTCTCAGGGCTTTGGCCGTAGAGAAGTTGGTTGAAAGGCATGCCGCGTCTGACAAGAAAGTGATCGAATGTCTCGTGCAGCTTGCGAACAGCGAGGAGCCATCTGTTCGGTATGCGGGATTGGCATTGTTCGCAAAATCCCAGTTTCCTGCGCCTGATTCAATCCGGAATATCCACCATGAGAAAGATGATGGTGACACTGATCGCCTGCTACGTCTCCTGAGCGGTGACACGATATCGCCCAGCTTTGTGACCGATGTCTGCAGCAGTGACAACAGTTGGATTCAGTCAATGGTCGTGCGCCGTGCATTGGAGGAGCACGAAGATCCAGCGCTGCAGAACAGCTGCATTGGCTCCTTGGCAGAACACGGCACGGACTACGCCGTTATTGTCGGTGCGGAATCTCTGAAATCGATAAACCAGGATTTCGGGGCATTGAATAAACGACTCTTGCTGTGCTCTGAATCTCAATCATCCGACGAGATCCGTCGGCGAGCTCAAGAACTTTTGTCGGGACGAAAACGCTGACCAAAGACGTCGGATCCCCAATAATTCACCTTCTATTTGCGGGTGACGAAACGAACTTTCCGGCGCGAGTTTTCGTCTGTTGGCCTCAGCCACTTGGTACAGAATCCGGAACTGAATTTGTTGTAAAGCGTTGCAGAACATTACCAATGTAGAACGTGCAGCCGCCGAAGGCAGAATGCCGCATTCGACGTAAGTGCTGAATTCATCGCCAGTTACAATCGTCTCCCACTTCATTTTTTGGTCGAGACAGGTAGACCTGTCGCTCCGCCGACGGGCACTCAGCGAGACGCTCACTTCCCATCTCCGCCTCCTTTCAGTCGATTGAGCAACTGGCGGAGGTGTTCGATGTCCTGTGAGGAGAACTTACTGTCTTCAACAAGATGACGAACAAGCGGCATCGTTTCGCCACCGAACAGCCGCATCACGTCCATCAAGCCCAACGCCCGTGGCTTCAAGTCCTTCAAGAACTACAGAACCCGAATCCTCTTTTTCTGCGGAACACTGTCGCTGAAACCAACGTTCGACTGCCACTAAATCGCGGGAAGAACGTCAAAACGAGGCTGTTTTGGGGAGTTGAGACTGTGTAATGCCGCGATGGTTTCACGTTCATGACGTGAGCCGGTTTGGCCAAAGGGCCGACCTTAGGCTTCGAGTGGCTCGGTTTCGCAGATTTCGCGATAGAGCTGCGCGTGAATCGGTTGAGCGTCTTCGAGTCGCATGCCGAGTTCGGTGATGAGGTCTTGTCCTGGCTGAAGCAATTCCAGAGGACAGCCGGGATAGGTCACTGGAAGAATCCCATCGGCGTTGTAATCAAACGGGTACAGTCGACAAACCAGAGGTCTCGCGTCTTTGGGCAGCACGCATCCTTCTGAGCCCAGAAAGAAACAATCTCCGCCCGGCCGCTGCTTTAGTACTCGGCGAGTTTTATCCGGCTTGAAGACATGCTTGTGCCAAAACGGATCTTCTGTTTCCTGGTAGTAAACCGGATGCGATGGAACTCGATACTCAGTGAACTCAGCGCCGTCAGCATGAGGAGTGATTCGCCGCACGTCGGCGAGAGTCACCATGATTTCAGAATCCTGGCAGCACGTGCGGGTATGACGAGCACAACGAGCGCAGAGAAAATCTTCGGACACAGCAAGCGCTCCTGAACATGCCTTCGAAACCATCCATCGTCGAACCGGGGAAGGTGCGGAAGGTACAGTCAGGATTTTTGACGGCAAGATGTAGTTATCGTATTTTCAGTCCTGAGAGGCTGAGAATCGCCGACTCAAACTACAACATCGCCTTGATCAGTATCTGCAGAATCAGACAAACAGAAGCGCCGGCCAACATCCAGATCAGCGAAGCGGTACTGAATATCTTTCGATCTCGCCACTTAAGAATGCGACCGTAGAATGGCTCTTTGTAGACGGACACCGGGTTGCCCAGCAAAGCGGCTCGAAGATCGTCGCTGAACTCAGACATCTTGCCGTATCGATCCGCTGGATTTCTCTGCAGCGCTTTCGCACAGATCGCATTGAGCTCTGGCGGAATCTTCTTCTTTGGTGTCACTGACGCTGGTGTGCGCATTTGATCTTCGAGCAGCTTGCGCTTGATCTCTTTGAAGTTCTTGCCGGACATGTAACTTTCGCCCGTCAGCACTTCGAATAGAATGATGCCCATGTTGTAGATGTCGGTCCGCTCATCCACATCACCCGTTTCGACAGCTTGTTCCGGGGACATGTAAAACGGCGTGCCCTGCACATCGCCGCGTCCCGTGAGTCGGCCGGACATGGTTTGCTGTCCGCTGCGAATGAGATTATCGACGTCGTCGTTGTCGTCCATGTCCCAGACTTTGGCGAGCCCCCAGTCGAGCACCATGATTTCGCCGTAATCGCCAATCATGATATTGGCCGGCTTCATATCGCGGTGGACAACTCCCTGGTTGTGAGCAAAGGCAAGACACTGGCTGCAGTGGACGAGGACATTGATCAGCGCGTCGGTGGGATATTTTTCGATGGTGGGGCGATCGCCTTCGACAATCTTGTCCAGAACGTCGCTCAGGTCTCGGCCTCGCAGTTTCTTCATCGTGAAGTAGGCATTGCCTTCGGAGTCACGGCTGAGCTCATAAACCGGAACCGTGGCCGGGTGAGGAATCTGAGCCGTGACGCGAGCCTCTCGCAGAAATCTCTTTTGGTACGTTTCGAGATTCTGATACTGCGGCTGAAGAGTCTTCATCACAACCGTGCGACCAAGATTCTCGTCAACGCATGTTCGAAGAATGGCTTCACCGCCCTGAGTGAGAGGCTGGAAGTCTCGATAGCGCATGAATCCGTTTTTGACGTATTTTGGGAGCTCTCTGTCTGTATCCGACAAAGTGATGTTATCGCCCACGACATTGTCCTTTGCAGTGACGTTGAGTTTTGCTGCTGACTGTAACGCACCCGGACGTTCTGCTACAGGGCAACCGCGGAAATCCGGGGAATCGTTGCTAGCCACCGCGAATGATCGTATGCTTTTCGATTGAATGCTCGGTGAACCCGAGTACATTGTCGACATCACTTTTTAAACATTCGAGCCTGTCTCGCTGAGGATATCGCATGGACGGCCCGTTCTTAACATCCGGTAAGCGAACTCCCACTGTGAGTGCAAATCCTTTGAACGGATACAAAGCGGACTTGCGTGAAATGCGGAATTCATCGCGTTTAATCGTCGACCAGAAGAATGATCCGTCGCCAGCCGGCAGTGCCTTCTCAGAAATACGCGGTCGGACACAGATGGCTGATCCAGTTTGTCTCGCACCAAAAATCGTGGACCGCGCGAAGAGGCCTGTAAAAATCCGTCCCCGCTCATTCGTTTTGACAGTGCTGCTGGTGTTTTGCGGAATGCTGGCAGCTCCGGCGACTGTAGCGGAAGAACCGCATGTCGCATTCATTGAAGGCCTGCGCGAGCGAGGCTACTACGACACGGCCATCGAATATGTCGAATCGCTCCGGTTGAAAGGTAACCTGCCGCAGGATGTTAAAGATGTCCTCGACCTGCAGCTGGGAATGACGCTCAAGCAAAAAGGAGCCTCGTCCCGAGTTCCCGAAGACCGTGAGCAGTCCCTCGGCGCTGCCGAGCAGGCGTTGCAGAAGTTCGTCAGCGAACTACCGAATCACCCGGAAGCGGCGCTCGCCAATTCGATGCTGGGTGAATTATTGCTCGAACAGGCTCGCTCGTTGATCTGGAAGGCGGACGAACTGGAAGCTGGAAACAAGCGAGAAGGATTTCAACAGCAGGCCCGCGCTTTGATCGACAAAGCCGATGGTATTTACAAGACGGCGACGGACCTTTATCAGGCAAAATGGAAAGCGTATCCGAAGTTCATCGACAAGGATCGAGACACCGACGCGTGGGAAGAGCGACAATTAGCGGAAGCGAAATATCTGCGAGCCTGGTACAACCTGGCTCGCTGCATGTATGAACGAGGCCAGACTTACGACAAAAGCACGCCTGCACGAAAAGACGTCCTCGATAAAGCGGCGTTGCTGTTTGAGAAAATTCACTCGGACTTCCGCCCAACACCCATCGGCCAGATGTCGCGTCTGATGCAGGGAAAATGTTTTCAGGAACAGGAAGACCTCGGTAAAGCGCTGGGCCTATACAACGAAGTTGCCGAACAGAAATCAGTGATCACGCAGGGCATCAAGGCGATGGCCGTGCACTTCAGGCTGATCTGTCTGAATTCGCCGCCTCGAAATGACCATTCACTTGTGGTCGCAGAGGCCAGTCAGTGGATTCAGGAAAACAAACAACTTGGATCGACAGAAACCGGGCTCGGAATTCTTTGGGAGCGAGCAATTGCTCAGGAAAAACTTTCGGAAAACCGCGAGTTGGACGAGAAAGACAAAGAGCTGATTCTTCGTGGCGCGATCAATGATGCGACAACGGTCGCAAAGACGGTCGGGCCGTTCCGTGAAGCAGCAGGAGCCATGAGTCGTCGGCTCAAGCTGCTCCTCGGCGACAAAGACAAAGAACCGCGAGACTTCGCCACAGCCTTCGAGCGGGCGCGCGGCATGGTGGCGCAGATTCAACAACTCAACGATGACCTCGCACGCGCGGCGGACAATGCGGAACGGGCAACCAAAAAAACACTGTTGGAGAATCATCTCAAAGAGGTTGGACGGCTGCTCCAGATCGGTCTGAACCTTCGCGACGAAGAGAGCGATCCCAAGGCGGTGGCTCAGGCTCGTTACCTGCAAAGCTTTGTTCTGCTTCGCCAGGGCAAGGCGTTGGATTCTGTCATTCTTGCGTCGTACTGCCTTGAGCAGGATCGCAAGACGGATCCGGACACCGCCGCGAACGCCACCGAAATTGCAATGGCTGCGGCTGTGGCCGCGTGGAATCAGGCACCGCCAAAGAGCCGGGACTTTGAAACTCGCCTGCTGCGCGACGTCTGCATCAAAATCCTCGAAATGTATCCGCAGTCGGCTCGCGGCGGGGAAGCTCGCATGCGGCTCGGCAGAGTTTATCGAACGCTGAACGAACCGCTGGAAGCTGCCAAGTGGTATCTGCAGGTTCCGGAAACAGATCCTCAGTATGCTGCCGGGCGAATCAATGCCGGTCAGGCCTATTGGGCCGCGTGGACACAAAAATCCGCCATGGCGGCCGCCGACCCG
>JANMEV010000182.1:0-1644 GCA_031377305.1 Planctomycetota bacterium
TTCCTCAGCATTGGACTTGCGAATTCGACCAAGACCGAAGGCAAGCGAATACACACCGCGCTCAGTCGCGTTACAAAAGTTGACGAGCGTTTGTTCGTCAGGATTCTGTCCACGCGTCACCCATGACGTTGGCGAATACAGCATCTGCTCGATCGTTCGGCGCGAAGAACGTTCCCAGCGAGGATCGAAATACTCGACATCGCGAAGCAGGTCGATACCGCCATCCATGGAAGTCAGCGATTCACTTCGCAACAGACTTTGAGACAGGACAATCGCTTCGGCTGTCCATCCGCTGCCCACGATCGGTTTTGCAGCGTCGTCGTTCGGTGCGGGTGCGAGTTCCGGGAACAGGCTCTTTAGCCAGCTCGTGTAATCAGGAGTCGGCTGATAGACGATTCCCCGCTGGTTAAAGTATCCAATATCATCGAAAAAATTCAGCCGATCACCAGATCGGCCACCGAAACCGCCGCCGCCGCCAAGACCGCCGGCTGGCCCTGAGTAGGCCCTTATGTAGGAGCTCTTCTTCGCAAGGCCCGCGAACGAACTGAACTCTTCGTCTTTGGGCGCCATGTCACTGACCATATCCGCGGGGCTGTTGCTTTCGGCGACAATGCGCCGTTCATCGAGCGACTGCTTCAAATCTATTTCTCTGAGGTTCGCCGGCCCATTGAATGCGGCATCACTCTTCGCGTCGAAATCGTCAGCCAGAATTCCGTTGTCGTAAAACGCTTCGCTGTCGCCAAAGAAGTTTTGTGCACCAGTCGAAAGTGTGTCGAGCACCATGAACTTGTCTTCTCCTCCGAACGGCATCCCGTCGCGGCCGAGCATTGATCCTGAGACCCTCGATCTGGAAGAGCCATCAGCCAACGACAACAAGTTTTCCATGCCGCCGCGACCGTTTGCAATGTGTTGGCCCATTGTCACAAGCTGATTCCGCAACTGGGCCTCGTTCCGTCCCAGCGACGCCATGCGATTCAGCACCTGCCGACGCAGGCCGAGACGCCAGTTGCCCGCTCGCTGCATTTGCTGTTGCACGAGTTCGAAGCTGGCGTTGTTGCGACCTTCGGTAAAGAACCGCTCGCCGTCCCGCATTTCGTAGCGGCGCTTCACGCCGAACCGTTCACGATCGGCATCCGTCTCCAGCACAAGCAGCGATGTGTACGGAGTGATGATGTGGAATTCTTCAGACAGCCGGATAATGTCGTCCTGAACCGTCGGGCTGCTTCCCTGAGCCAACAACTGATCCAGATGAGCTCGAGCCCACAGTCGCGGAATGAACGAGTTCCCGTCCTCCGCATTCTTCAGGTTCAGACGAGCCGCAAAGCGAACGTCTTCGGCTCCTCGCTTGCCGGTGACAATGATCTCACCCTTCTGATCGGCGCCTTCCGGCAAATAGCGACCGACAAGAATCTGCTGAGTCCCCGCCGGGATGTTTGGTAATCGCTCCGGATAGACAGCCGCAACTTTCAGACCACGGAAATCCACCTTCAAGTCGCGAAGCCTCGGACGAGCGATCTCGTTCAGCAACTCAAGAGCCACCACCGACGCCGTTTGCTCACCGCCAACGCTGCGAGCCGATCCGCCCCCGACCGTTGCGATACCTTTCATCACCACCGAGTCGCTCGTATTTCCTACTGTCACGCT
>JANMEV010000211.1:0-2597 GCA_031377305.1 Planctomycetota bacterium
TTTCGTAAAGCACGGCCTGTTTTTTCGACAGCCCACATTCCACCCCAACTTCTGTTTTGTCAGGCAGATCAGGGACGATGTTCGGATCTGTCTTCATGCGCCGCAGGATGTAAGGTCGCACCAGTTTTCTGAGCGCAGAAACAGCGCCGGAATTTTGGTTCTTTGTCATCTGCTTGACGAAGTCTCTAAACTGCTTGACGGAACCCAGTAGACCGGGCACACAGAAATCGAACAGTGACCAAAGATCTCCTAACTGATTTTCCACTGGTGTTCCGGTCAACGCGATTCGTCCTGATGCTTTCAGTTTCCGCACCGACTTCGATTGAGCCGATCCTGAATTTTTAATCGCCTGAGCTTCGTCGAGCACCACCATCTTCCAATGCATATCTGCCGGCCATGTCGAACGACGGATCAGCGTGTACGTCGTCACAACAACATCGAATCCGGCAAGCTCTGTCGCCGGCTTCTTCGCAACTTTTTCGAGTGTCTCGGCGTCGCATTCTGATCGATGCGCCAGAAAGACTTTCAACTGCGGGGCGAACTTGTCCAACTCCTGCTTCCAGTTTCCGATCAACGACGCAGGAACGATCAGCAGAAACGGAGCCGCATCGCCATCTGCCTTTGCACGGCGACTCTTTGTTCCGGACGGCGTCTTTGCGGTTTCCTTGAGCTGTAGTATCAAGTCGATGACCTGAATCGTTTTCCCGAGCCCCATGTCATCAGCCAGACATGCACCCAGCCCCAACTGCGTCATAAACCAGAGCCAGCGAACTCCGTCGGCCTGATACGGACGCAGAGTTGCATTCAGGCCGATTCCCGGTTCGAAACCGACAATGCCATGAGGATTTCGAAGATGTTGCAGTACGTCCGTGAGCCACGCACCCGACGTGACTGACGACCATTGCAACGCGTCGTCGTCAACAGATTCCGTCGCCTGCAATTGCGTCCCGGCCAGCAGTCGCATTCCTTCCAGAAAGGAAATGCCATCGGCATGTTCGTCCTGCAACTCGTTCCATTGATTCAAAGCCTCTTTCAGCTTTTGCTGATCGACCTCAACCCACTTGCCACGCAATAGAGTCAAGCCATCGGTCGCAGCCAAAAGCTGTTTGCGTTCGGCATCGGTGAGTGGCGTACCGTCGACTGCCAGGCTCGCCGAGAAATCAAGAAGATTATCCAGCCCAACCGCGCTGGCTCGCTGATCACCGATTCGAACCTGAACCTGTGGCCGAGTGGCTTTGCGCGACTTCCACCAGTCAGGAACTCGCACGCTCAGACCGGCATCCTCCATGATCGCCACGTCACTTAGAAATCGATACGCCTGTGAAACGCTCCAGGCCTGAGGCTGAAAGATGGCTCGCGATGTCAGCAACTGACTCACGACCTGACTGCCGCTTGCCGCCGCACGAACGGGAACGAGAAGTTCCGTCAGCCTGGCCTGATCCCGCTCCGCCGCATACTGCCGCAGCGCTTCTCCCAGCGGCAGATGCTGCACCTGCGATTTGCCCGACAAACGATGTGCGTAAGTGGCCAGAAAAGCGAAAGGGCGATCCGGATCTCGCTTGTTCTCAGCCAGATGAAAGGTCACTCGCCCCAGCAACTGAGCATCTGGATTCAACGCCAACAACAACTGGCGACATCCGCCATCCGTTTTCTGCGCGAGTTCCAGGAATCCGACCAGCAAATCATCCCACGAAGCCTTAAGCAACTCACTGGTGAGAAACTCAAGGCCTCGCATCGGCGGAGCTTCCGAAACCAGCACGGCCAAAGCCAGGTCATCCGGCGGGTCGAGACTAAAGCTGCTGACAACGGAAGCCGTCACCGCCTTGCTGGACTTCGTCACTTTCTCCAGCAAAATAAAGCGTTCATCGTTGAGTTGCGACACCGACCGAAGAAATCGCTGCGACCAGTTTTTCCAGAATACAAACTCGAACGGCAACGCCATCTTGCTGCCAACCCCTGCAAGTTGCAGCAGGCCCATCGACGTCGATTCTCTGAACGCGCTGACCAACCTTTCTGCGACGGCGTCATCTATCGATAGCCCGGGTAACGTATCATTTTCCGTTTGCGTTTCAGGCTCGCAGCAAATACGACCCGACGGTGTGATCAAGAGAACGAGGTACATGTGAGCTATTCAGATCGCATGGCAGTTGGTTAAGTTCCGTACAAGCAAATTTGTATCTGCGACGAAACCAGTTTAGAGACGAACTGAGGTTCACGGTAGTTTCAGGGTCGGTCACCGGAACCAGATGACATTCCAAACCATCTGCCTTAACGGTGCTGAAATCGACAAAAGTCAGTCTGAAATCTTCACGATCACGAGCCCGGCCACCAGTTGCGATTGACCCACACAAACAGCATCATGTGCAGAGTGACCGCCCGGCACCAGGCGATCGGCCATCTGTTCAATGTTTGTTCGCAAGTTGGCGGCTGTGTTTTTTTCCGTTATTGCATTGCGAATCTAACACAATGTTTCCGCTCACAGTAGACTTCACCACGTTCGGAGGTGAAGGGACGACGTTGTCATTGCATCTCGCATGTTCGAAATCAGATTTTAAGGGCCACCTTGAATGATGTTTGCTCGAATCGTTGCTGCTTTG
>JANMEV010000220.1:0-3569 GCA_031377305.1 Planctomycetota bacterium
CTTTCGACTCCTGAACGAAACATCATGGAAGTCGGGTTTCTGGCGAAGAGCCCAGATCAGGAACTGAAAGCACCGGATCTTGAACTGAATCAACTTGTCACCATTATTGATGTCACGGCCGAGGTGAAGGGGGCTGTCAATTCCGAGATGAGCACCACTCAAGCGGTTGCCGCTCGCCGAGCCGTGATTGCCAGGATCGAGAAAGAAGCCCTGGATAAGACCGGCCTGAAAAGCACCGTGACCACACTCTACGGTGGCGGACGATATCATCTCTATCAGTACAAGAAGTACACAGATGTTCGTTTGGTCTGGGCTCCGGAAACCGCCATCGCTTTTTTCGGCGGTGACGCGGACAACTTTGAATATCCTCGCTTCTGCCTGGACGCGTGCATCTTTCGAGTCTACGAAAACGACAAGCCGGCCAGGATTGAACACTTCCTTAAGTGGTCGGCGAATGGTCCTGAAGAGAACGATGTCGCCTTCGTCTCGGGGAATCCGGGTCGCACGAGCCGCATCTTTACGATGGATGCATTGAAGTATCAGCGAGATATGGCAATGCCATTCATGCTGTCGAATCTTCGCCGACAGGAAATACTGCTGCAGCAGTATGGCCTTCGCGGGACGGAGAATGCTCGACGAGCTCGCGACGATCTGTTTGGAGTTCAGAATTCTCGAAAGGCGTATCTTGGAATGCTCGGTGGGCTTCAGGATCCGCAGGTGCTTGCAGAAAAGGCTGCTGCTGAAACGTCGCTGTTGGCTGCAATCAACGCAGATTCCAGGCTGAAGCCGCTGGCATCGGCGTGGCAGACGATTTCCGAGACGACAAAGAAACGATCGGAGTTGCTGGGCAAGGGCGTCGCTGTGAATAGCCAGTTGTATTCTATAGCAATTCAATTGGTTCAAATGGCGGAAGAAGATCAAAAGCCATCCGGTGAACGGCTGCCGGAGTTTTCCGAAGCTGGTCGAGAGTCACTTCTGCAACAGCTGTATTCAGAGGCCCCCATCTACACCGATCTTGAGCAGACCCTTCTTGCCGATTCGATTGCAAAGACACTCGAGCAGAGAGGCTTTGACAATTCGCTGTGTCAGCAGATTCTGGCTGACAAGAGCCCCGGAGAGCGAGCGGCAGAACTCGTTAAAGGCACTCTGTTGTTGAGCGTCGAAGCACGAAAGAAGGTGGCTGCCGGCGGCGTTGAAGCCATCCACATGAGCCAGGATACAATGATCCTGCTCGCGAAGATTATCAATCCGGAAGTCCGTCGAATTCGATCCATCACAGATCAGCTCGATGAGCAGGACAAGCAAGCCTATGCAAAGATCGCAGAGGCGAAGTTTGCCACTCAGGGAACATCCACCTATCCGGATGCGACGTTTACGCTGCGACTGGCGTTTGGTCCTGTCATGGGATACGAGCAGGATGGCGAAACTATCCCCGCGTGGACCAACATCGGTGGAGCTTTTGAGCACGAAAAAAAGCACGCTGGCCAAGCTGATTACCGGCTTCCTCAGTCGTGGAAAACGGCTGAGCCGAAGCTAACGAAGTCGACGCCGTTCAATTTCGTAAGTACGGCCGACATCATCGGAGGAAATTCCGGCAGTCCGGTTGTCAACAAGGCTGGAGAACTCGTTGGCCTGATTTTTGACGGCAATATTCAATCGCTGTCCGGCAACTACATCTACACCGATAAGCAAAGCCGCTCCGTTTCGGTGCATTCGAATGCGATCCGAGAAGCCCTGCAGGTTGTCTACGGCGCCGACAGCATCGTTAACGAACTCGGACGCTGATGGCTCTGATTGTGCTTTCCCCAATTTCATGCTGCGGCTCCCGCTTTCTCCCGTAAACGTTTTGTCAGATGCTCCCATGACACTCGACGAACTCCAGCAGTTGATCGACCGCATGTATTCTCGTAAAGATCAGGCGAGAGGTGTGGAAGGGACTTTCATGTGGCTGATGGAAGAGATCGGCGAGCTTGCCGCAGCGCTGCGGGAATCGCCGAAGGAAGAGATTGCGAAGGAGTTTGCCGATGTGCTCGCCTGGCTCGCGACCATTGCCAACGTTGCCGGGATCAACCTCACCGAAGCCGTCCAACTCAAGTACGGTCAGGGTTGCCCCGGCTGTCAGAAAATGGTGTGCGTGTGCTCGGACAGCGAGAAACCATGAACGCCAGCGGTGGCTCACGTTGTTACGCTAATCTCAATTCGGACTGGCAAGCGGGGCAGCTCAATGGCGCCATGACTTTCTCAGTTTCTGGCAGCAGCAATGTAAGAAATGATGTAGATACCAAGTTGCTGTTTACCCGTTGCCCCGGTTTGCTGTATCCAACGCGAGTGATCCGGTTTTTGGCACTTCGCGAAAGTTATCGAATGACGGTTCGAACACTGATCTGTATTATCGTGCTGCTGGCGGCAGGAGTTGGCTCCAATCTGTGCCGCGCTGATGAAAAGGCGGCCAATGACGCTGTGCCTGGGGAATTTCGACCGACACTGTCACTGTTTCAAGCAGTGGTGCTGGGCTTCGTCGAAGGGGCCACCGAGTACCTTCCCGTCAGTTCGACCGGGCATCTGCTGATCGTTGAACATCTGCTCGGCATGGATGCCGACGAACGACAGAAAGAAGCAGCAAACTCGCTTGCGATTTGCATTCAACTAGGAGCGATTCTGGCTGTCCTGGTTTTATACTTCGGCCGAATCCGTCAGATTGTTTTCGGTATGCTTGGCCGTGACGCGGAAGGCTTGCGACTTCTGGTCAACCTGATCGTTGCGTTTTTTCCTGCGGCTGTGGTGGGGCTGTTGTTCAAGGACTGGATCAAGGCGCATCTGTTTGGAGTGATGCCTGTGGCCGCCGCGCTTTTTGTGGGTGGCGTGATTATTCTTCTGCAAGGTTGGTTTGCGAAGAACGGCGATGCAGAAGTGGGAAAAGAGATTTCCCAAATGACATGGCGAGATGCATTGTTCGTTGGGATTCTGCAGTGTCTGGCATTCTGGCCGGGATTCAGCCGCAGCCTTGCGACAATTCTCGGGTGTCGTTTCGTGAAGGTCCGCATGATGGCGGCGGTCGAATTCAGTTTTCTGCTCGGCTTGGTGACGCTGTCAGCCGCTACGGTTTACGAAGGTCTGAAACACGGGCGAGAAATCATCGCCGACTATGGAATGGCGATGCCGGCGGTGGCTCTTGTCACTGCTTTTGTCGCAGCCATCGTGAGCGTTCGATTTATGGTCGGTGCGCTTGGAAAGTTCGGACTGACTCCGTTTGGTTACTATCGCATCGTGTTGGCGATTGCCTGCGTCGTGTGGCTTCGCAACTGATCCAACACACAGCCGTCTGAGTGAAACCCTGAGCCAGGGGCCGGACGTTGCACTCTGGTTGTAGCGATCGTGTCGGTTATGCACTCAGGCACAACGGACGAAACTTCTCGGCAATGCGGATGACACGCAAGTTCTGCCGATTGAGCCCGATAAGCACTTTTGGATTCTAAGCGTCTCTGCGCGCGGTCTGATTGAATGCTGGGGCTTGGTCATGCTTGTAATTGTCGGGATCATTGTGGTGATCGTCTCGGTTTTGACCGGGT
>JANMEV010000233.1:0-3117 GCA_031377305.1 Planctomycetota bacterium
GGCAAGATGCGGCTGACCTTTTCAGTCTCACCGTGCTGAACATTTTGCTGACAATCGAGGAGGGAAGGATCGCTGATGCGCTGCCGCTGGTGAAGCAGATGAGCGAGCAACTCGCGTCACAGAGCTCATACTCCGAAGCCAATGCATGGTCCGTTCTGATGGTCGCCCAAAGCTCGCTTCCTCATTCGGAATTGCGATCCGATGCACTCGCAATGCTGAAGCAGCTCGCAAGAACGAGTGCCAGCGAAAGCGATCAGAGTTCAGGGAATGCGAGGGAGAACGCAGCGATTGCCAGGCAGTTGGATTCGATGATCAGCCTCGGAGAATACCTTTCCAAAGCAGCGGCAGCCGATGCCGCGGCAGCCAATGCGAACGTGCTCAAGACCGATGAGGGCTTATCCGGCTGGCAGCCGTTCCGAGTTGTTCGAGCCGACCTCCGCAGCGACGGAATTCCTCAGTCTTGGTGGGCTCAGAACAACGACGGCAGCATCCAGCACGTTTCCGGCTTTGAAGGTGATATGTTGTGCTACCCGGTTCCGCTCACGGGTGACTTTGAATTCTCGTGCGAACTCATACCGGTGGATGGCGAACACTTGCTGATCGGCTACGGTGGATACTTTCTGAAGCCCGCCGCAACGAAGGAAGCCTTTCGCCAAATCCGCTACGGACGAGAGTCCAGCTTACTTGTTCAACCAGCCTCTGCTCCGGACGTCACATCCACGTGGAACTATCGACTGGTCGTATCGAATGGGCAGATGCAGGTCCTCGTGAATGATCAGGAACTGATATCCGATGCCGTCACGCCCGGCGGGCCGCCGTGGCTTTGCGTTCGAGCGGCCTCAGAGCCCGGGGCGAGCATTCGAAGCTGGAAACTGAAGGGAACTCCAACGATCCCAAAATCAGTCACGCTCGACGTTGGACGAGACCTCGAAGGATGGTGCCAGCCGTACTTCGTCGGCGCAGAACTCTTCGCGCCTCGCAGTCGATCGGCGTCGGACTGGCTGGTTGACGAGGTGACCATCATCGGGCTTCAGCGCTCGGCCATCTCCGGAACGATGTCTGAAAATCTGCTGCAGTATTTTCGCCCGATGATGGAAGATGGAACGATCACTTACAGTTTTCTGTACGAACCAGGATCAGTGACGGTTGCACCCGCCATGGATCGTGTGGCGTTTCTGCTCGACAAAGATCGAGGTGTGTTGGTTCATCAATGCACTGACGGAATCGATGAGCGTTCAGGACTCGATCCCACGAATGCTGTTGCAGAGCCTGACCATCAATTGGTCACGTCGCTCCCACTGCGTTCGAATGACTGGAACATCATGCAGCTTCAGATTCAGGGTAACGAGCTCACACTGATTCTCAACGGCACCGCGATTTTTCGACGTCCCCTGGAGCCTGTGAACCACCGCACGTTCGGCCTGTTTCACTTCAAAGACCAAACCACCGCCCGCGTGCGAGGTCTTTCGTGGCAGGGAAACTGGCAATCGCAGCTGTGTTCGCCTGAGTGACCAGGGCGATGTTGAATCGAGTCAGCACTTTGGCGATCTTCGAAACGTGAGCTTGGCACGATCAGTTGTTGGACGATATCTCACGATCGAAAATCTGACGGCAACGCAGTTCGGCTGATGTCGTTGCTCCCCAAACGAAAGGCCGTGACACAGCCAGCGTGTCCCGGTATTCCTGTACACGGCAAGCATGAACCGCGGTTGAGCATGCTGCGGCTGATCGGAAAATGCCCTGTCCGGGTGAATGAAGCGTTCGACCAGTCAGTTTGCTTCGAAACGCCAGACTTTCGTTAGGGCCGATTCACCTTGACCGTCGCGGGAAATGCACGAACTCGGCAGCCACGGGCAGGTTACGGTTCCTCAATTGGCTTTACGAAGTTAGCCTGTACCGAATGTCATCTGCCGAACAGTACTTGAAACCTGAAGTCATCCAGAGCATCGCTCGCCTGGACCTGCGCGCGAAGTTTATTGTCGAAGGGTTGTTGTCGGGGCTGCACACGAGTCCGTTTCAGGGCTTCAGTGTCGAATTCAGTGAACACCGGCGATACGAACCGGGCGACGATCCGAAGGACATTGACTGGCAGGTTTTCGCTCGAACAGATCGCATCTACATCAAGCGATATCAGGCTGAGACCAACATCACCGGCTATCTGTTGATGGACCTGTCTCGCAGCATGGGCTACACCTATCGGCAGAATCTTACAAAGTTTGACTACGCGATTTGCCTGGCGGCGGCGCTGAGTTACCTGATGATTCATCAACAGGACCCGGTCGGATTGATGACTTTTGATGATCAGCTGAAGGCCAGCCTTCCCGCTCGCAGTCGTCGTTCTCAACTGGGCGATATACTTTCAGTTCTTCAACGATGCAAACCGACGGGCAACACCAATATCGCCGGAAACCTGCGCCGAGTCGGTTCGATGATTCGTCACCGAAGCCTGATGATGTTGATGTCTGATTTGCTCGCCGACCCTGACGAAATCATCGACGCAGTTCGCGCGTTGAGATTTCAGGGGCACGATGTGATTCTGTTCCACATCCTCGATGAGGCGGAAGTCACGTTTCCGTTTTCCGGAAGCGTTGATCTGCTTGAGCCGGAAAGCAACGACCACGAAATTGTCGATGCTGCCGGGATCCGTACCGAGTATCTTCAGGCGTTGGCCGAGATGCGAGAACGCTTCCGCTCGACATGTCTCAGCATCGGTGCCGACTATGTGCCGCTTGACACCAGCATGCCGTTTGACAAGGCGATGGTTGAATATCTGTCACAGCGGAAAGCGAGATTCTAGGATCGTGTTGCGAGCGAAAGCCAGAAGTGAACGCCGCGCGGCACACAAAGGTGGGTCAGCGGTGGGGAACCTGAAACTTTTCAAGGGTAGAGGACAGAAGACGGATGAACGGGCCGAATTACGAAGTTCGACGTGGAAAGTTGCTGAAGCGGCTTCGGGAATCCAAAGAAGTCAGCCTCGACGGACTGTTGGTCACCGGTCTGGCGAACGTGCGGTATCTCACCGGTTTCAGTGGCGATTCGTCATGGCTGTTTCTCAATCCAACAACAGCCGTGATCCTCAGCGATACTCGGTACGAGACTCAGTTGGCCGATGAGTGC
>JANMEV010000267.1:0-3450 GCA_031377305.1 Planctomycetota bacterium
GTCGGATTTGCCGCAACAATTGCTCCATTGGCTCCGGACGCCACGGAATCGATCTGCGGAGCGGTTTTTAGGGTCATGCGATGCAGACCATCGTATTGAAATGTCGTCGTGTTTCCTGCCGGGTCGGTGGAAGCACTGACGTTGCCAGCCGAATCATACGTTGTCGTGGAAACGGGCATCCTGACAACAGGCGTTACCGTGAGACTGGTTGAAGGTGCCACCACTTCGACTGGTGGCAGCACAGTCCGAACAACACGGTTCATGTTGTCCAATACATTCAGCGTGCTTCGTCGATTGGCATCGATCGTTTCGACCACGTTGCCCGCCGGGTCGTACGTTACCCGAGTGACAAAGCCCATCGCGTTTTGCGAGGCGACAGACCGCCCCAGTGCATCAAAAGAAGTTTTGCTGACGCGAGTGACGGCCGTCGATGCGGTGGCGGTCGGCTCGCCATTGCCATCTCGCAGGAGTGTCTGATTCACGTCCACGGATCGAGAATAGGGAGTTTCACGAACTTCTACTACCCGGCCCATTTTGTCTCGGCGTGACACTCGGGAGAGCCCGATCGTGTCGCTTGTTCCGGCAAACGGCAAGGCTTCTACCTGTAGAGTGCCCGCTTTGTCATAGCCATATTCCGTCTTCGCTCCACGAACATCTGTTGAAGTCTTGACCAGCGTACCCAATGTGTAGGTCATCGAGGACGCATTCTGAGCGGCGTCCACTGTAGAGACAGCCTTGTCTCGGAAGTCGAACGCCGTTGTCGAAATCCGCTTCCGGGTTGAGTCGATCGTGTCCGTTTCGGTTTTGGTGACGTTATCGTCAATGAGTCCCGCGATCATTGTGGCCGTCATCAGCACGGCATCTTCGCGCAAGTCGATGCTATCGACCCGTTCCTGATTGCCGTTGGCATCATAGAAGACGTGGTCAACTCGCACTTTCACGGGCGTGCTGGCTGGTGTCGCTTTTGTTTTAAACAGAGTCTGTATCACCTGATGAGCACCGTTGTAGGTGCTGGTGACGATACCAAGTTCTGTGGTCACGACGGTTTGATTGCCGAATGTGTCGTAGCCATATGTCGTGACTTTTCCCGCGGCGTCCGTTGATTTCACCTGACGACCAGCAGTGTCGTATTCGTAAAGTGGTCCAAATCCCTTGTCGTCGAATTCGCTAACGAGGTCTCCATTGCCGTTGTAGATGCGCGACGTCACAGTTCCGTTGGCATAGACCGTCTGTGAGAGTCGGTTGGCCGCGTCGTAGACAAATCGGGTCTTGTTTCCATTGGCATCAATACTGGTTGCAACAGTTCCGTTTGGATTGTACTTCACCTCAGTGAACGTGCCGTCGGGATTGATCTCCCGCACTTGTCGCCCAGCCTTGTCGTATTCGTAGCGATAGATGGTGCCATCGGGATTGATTCGACGTTCCAGCCGCCCGTTCTTTCCGTAGAGATACTCAGTCCGAAGCGTGGCCCCTGCAATGTATGGATCCGGCGCCAGCACTTCGGTTATTTGTCCAAGTTGATCGTAGGTATAATGTGTCTTGATTAGCAACGCGTTGCCGTCATTGTACGACTTGACAAGGTCGATGCTTCCAGTGTTGTCACGAATCGTCTGGTCGATACTGACCGTTGCCCGGACACCGTTGATCAATGCCGTATGGTCAATCTGCTTTGGATTTCCAAAAACGTCAAAACCAGCAGCATCAAACTTTGTGGAATGGCCCTTTGCCGTGACGATTTCGGCCACAAGCCCCTGAGCTGTGTACAGATAAGTTGTCACATTCCCCAATGCATCCGTCGCCGTTGCCAGACCGCCTTTGATATGGCCACTGAGACTGTCGTCATAGAACGTGTTGGTCAGCACCGGCCGAAGTGCTCCCGATGCTGTCCTTTCGACGATTGTCGCCAACTGGTTGTAAACCGGGTGGTAGGTCATGATCTGGGAGATTCCAGCCGCGTCAGTATGCTTCGTTGCATTTCCTTTCGCGTCGTATTCCCAGCTTTCAGAACGGCCACTTGTTGCTGTCGTTGATGCGATCTGACGAACATTTGTCGCCATGACGTTCAGCGTGCGATCTCCCGCCGAGGAGATGGATTCCAGGAGTTCTCCGCGATCCGAAAACCTGCTCGTACTGGTGAGACCGATAGAATCAATGATCGTAGTGACGTTGTCGAAGGTGTTGTAGACAAACCGGGATGCGTTTCCCTCGGCGTCTCGCGTCGCCTTTAAACGGCCGTTCCCGAAATACTCAAACTGCACAGCATATTCCGCCCCGGAGTCAGTCGAAGTTCCGGCATACCCGGCGGCAGATTTCATCAGATCCGCCAGTCGATCACCTCGGTTTTGCGAGCCAGCTGGGCTGGTTTTTGTGTACCAGGTATAGACGTACCGAGAAACGGTTGAAACCTGCGCCGTGCCACCGCTTGACTCTGAAGCAGTTACTCGACTCAGATTTCCATTCGCATCATACGTGTAGTTCCAGAACCGAGTCCCCGTGAGGCCGACTACCGGTGCGTTGCCGGTCGAAGCTGCAGGAACTTCGATCCTTGAAACAACGGTTCCAATTGTCGGGACAGTTTTAGCGATGAATATACCCTTAAACTCAACGGTATATGGTCCGCC
Source organism: Planctomycetota bacterium (assembly GCA_031377305.1). Classification (GTDB taxonomy): domain Bacteria; phylum Planctomycetota; class Planctomycetia; order Planctomycetales; family Planctomycetaceae; genus SXXK01. Next base: position 2,622 of record JANMEV010000267.1, read on the forward strand.
AGCAATAGAACCAAGGACAGTAACATTACCCACGCCACCAATCGTTGACAACGCGGCGAGTTTTTCCTGAACAGTCGCAGCAGTCGCAGTCGCCGAAATGGGCTCCGTTGATTGTCCGGCAAACGAAAGGATGAAGCTTCCTGTTGATGGAATAGCGTTCAAACTAATTTTTTGTGTTTCGTAGCTCACACCGGCAACGAATGGCAGAGTACGGGCCACGCTGACGTCGTACGAATACTTAGCCAGAACTCGCTGCGACTGACCGTCAACGATTTGGGTAATCCGCGATGGATCAGACGCTGCTCGTTCAGTTTTGATCCAGTTGCCGAATCGATCGGTCATTGCAACGAGTAGTGCTTTTGTGGAACCGTCCGTGCGGTCAGCGACGCTGTTGAAGTCCTGGAATTCGTACACGGTCCCGTCGGGGAATATGACTTGGTATTTGTCGCCGTAAGCAATTTGGGGCGAGCCCGAGGCGGCCGGTCCGTCGAATCGCCGAATGATGGTTCCGGGTAAATTTGTTGGATTGTCGTAGTCGGCCGTGCCCTGCACAGTGGATGAAGCAGGAGTCTTGACTCCGTTGGGAGTGAAAACAGCGGTCGATCCATCGTCACGTCGCCATGCGATAACAGCGGCTTCGCCTTTGCGAGCCGTGTTGGCGAATACTGGTGCTCCCTGGGAGACGGAGCCGAAAAGACTCTTCTTTTTCTGATAGTAGACGACGGACTCGTAGATCGTTGCTATGTCGAGTTGCTGTGAAAATCGGGTTTGACCAACCGGATCCGAAGTTGCTGATATCATCAGCGGTGACAATCTGGTTGGGTGATGA
>JANMEV010000600.1:0-3804 GCA_031377305.1 Planctomycetota bacterium
CACTATCGGCGACGGCACGCTGTCGGCCATCTTCAACGTGACCAATCTGGGAGTCAATCAGGGCAGCACCCTGTTCGACCCGAACGCATCGGGTGTTCGCAAATTCGGCGTCGGCCTGAATATCGCGGCAGGCACCGCTTCCGCCTTCAGTGCTGGCGACCCCGCTCTGCAACAAGCCCTCCGCTCCCTCAGCATCTCCGCCGGCCTCTGGAACACCGCCAGCAGTCTCCACTTCGCGGCATCCACGACAAGGACAGCGATCAGGGCCGTAAATGCACAGGCGGAGCCAGTGGAAGGACGGCGCGGTCGCTCTGGGACCGTGCGTGCTCTGAGGCCCACTCCGGAGAAGGAATCACGAAGAAGGACGCACATTCTGCTTGTCGGTGAGGAATCGGACGCACAAGACGGCCGGGGCGTGGGGCACGCGATCCATATCATGGATGAAGATGAGCATGTATGGGTAATGCCTCGCGGCAAACGCGAAATCATTTTCGAACGAGAACTGCAGAGTAATTCCTACTCCAACGACGATTCGTCAGGGCGTTCCGATGGGCTTGTTGGAAACATTGTTCGATTTAGGCGTCCGAATCAGGAATGGTCGGGCGAAAAGTGGGTGGAACGCGCCGTCACAAACAACAATGGGGATGTGGTGACGTATTACGCGCCCCTAGAGGTCGTGAAGTACCACAACAACTTGTGGAACGTCCCAAATAGCTGGGACTATTGGTTCGAGAGTCAGGCGTATCAGTTGGCTGACGAATCACTTTTGACGCCGATTGCGACATCACAAATGCTTGACGAGGAAACCGGTGTCGTACGTTATAGCAACCACATGAGCATTGTGGCTAAGGCGTTTCAGAACAATTTCCGTGGCGAGTACTCGGAACCGATGGACTTCGACAATGTCGGCATGTTTCGTTATGGCACAAGCAACGAGGCGGTTTACGTCGAACCTGAATCCGGTCTGATTGTTGAGTCACAGCGCCCGGCTGGACCGTCGATGCGTGGAATCGGCAGTTATGAATCTCGTCAGATGGAATCCTCGAGACCAACCGGCCACGCAGAATACGATCACTGGAATCGACTGCTGAGAGAAGGCAACTATGTCGAGTTCTTCGTCGGACAATCCGGTTTTGGCCAACACTCATTCCTCGTCGCCGGCGGTGCCTATGCTATTCCAAAAGCACAAGGCCAGGCGATGAATTCGGCAGTGCGGGGATCGATTGAGAGTCGCCCAAGCACGGTTGCAGAACTAAAGCTCAAGGCTACAACACATTCGCAATTAACGACAGAGTATTCGCAGCAGTCATTCAGTGGTACTGAAAAGGCTCGACAGTTAGGGGCAACTCCCAACTCAAAATATGCGCAAGTGCATCCAGTAATGACGAACAAGGCCATACAGACCACGATTTACGATAGAGACGGAAAGGCTTTCGGCCAAGTGGATTGGACAAAGCAGCACGGCGAAGGCTCTGGACATGGACATGGTCTTGCCATACCCGGTGACTTCAAGTCCGGGCACCATGGCAATGGGACGTTTTATAGACCGGGCCAATTGCCCCCCGGGTGGGGCGACCTACCGCCGGGAATTGAGCCTATCACAACACCATAGGAAGTTTTTCTTGTGTTAAATAGCGAGATTCTGGAGTTCTTGCGGCGGTTTAACGGTTTCAATGGCGCCGTCGTTCTATCGTTCCGTGTCAACTTTGGTACGTCCGATGATGACAGTGAAGTGATCTTTAAACTCAAAGCCTACTGCGATGACTCCGGGAGCGAACACGGTTGGCACCAAGTTGTTATACACGTCCGGAAGCGTGTGATCTTCAGTTGGGTAGAATCAAGCTGGGACACTAATCTGGTCCTCAATTTTCCGGTGAGACTTATCGAATGGAATGATCTTCAAATAATTGATTTCGATCCTCTTCACGCAAGGCAAAAAGAGCTCGGGCTAGCGGTTTCTGAATGGTTCGTGGGAGGTCTAGACGTTTCTATTTCTATTGAGGGGAACGAACGGAGCCATCCAACCTAAGTTGACGGCAGGCGAAGCAGTGATCATGGGGAACTGCAAAACGAAAACGAGTGCCACCCACCTCATCTAATTCCGCACACAGAAACACATTTCTTTCGTGTACCGAAGGCTTGCCAGTTTCTTGGATTCGATGGATGCTAGAGCGCTGCATTTACAAGGCACCATCTACATCAATCAATCATCACTGACGCCGCTAAGCGATGTTGTGCACGAGGGGACTCACGCACTTCAACGCTCGAACAGTCTGCGTAGCGGACTAGTGCCGTCGCGTCACATTGTAGAGACACAAGCGTACTTGCATGAGAAAGTTTTCCGTCGTAGTATTGGTTTATCTTCGGCATTTGAGTCTCAATCGCTGGAGAAATTTATTTTTCAAAAATACGACAACGATCTTGTCACCTGGGAATAGGTTGACTATTTCAATTTTTTTAGGGCACGGAACAGACATGAAAAATCCGTCTATAAAGCAGTGGCTGACAGTGCAGACATCATTTGTTGAATTGCGATCTCAATGCAACGACTTGGATCTCCCGGTGCAGGCAACACGCGTTGTGCTCGAGGCTGCGGCAGAACTTGAAACTCAGATGTTACCTGGTGATCAGCTGTGGAGGTATAGTACACCATCAGCGTACTGGGCCGGAATGTGCGGCCGGAGCGGACTTGCGATACTGCGGGGGGATGAGATCTTTGAATTCAGAGATATCGCAATGAATTGATTGTAATCGCCCGGCGACGAGCATGTTGTGAATATGGTTACACTTTGGATTTTTTCTGGGAGGGTCATCGGTGGAGCTGGAAAGGAAAGGTGCCATCCTCGAAAGGAGACTTGACCGTCTGGCGAGGTGTAGGCGTTTCATTTGATCAATCGATGTGTTCGACGCACCTACCTTTGCGGAAAGGATGGCCGATCTGGCAAGGATTACTCGCATCGCAAAGAATGGATTCGCGAGCTGCTGGAGGAGTTGGCGGGAATTTTTGGAATCGATGTGTTGGGATTCGCCGTGCTCGGCGGGAATCACCGGGGGGCGGGAATCACCGGGGGAATCACCGGGGCCATCCAGAGTTTCTGGGGGCTTATTTGTACGACGATGGTCGCAATCGCATTGGCAAGATCGTCACCACCAGCGGCGGCAGTACGGGCGAGTACTATCTGTACGACGGAGACCAGCTCACCACGATTCTGAATCAGAACGGAGTCATTCAGCATCAATACTTTGATGGTCAGACGATCGATCAGGTGTTTGCTGATCAGTCCACGCTTAGCGGAGTGCTGTGGCCGCTGGAAGATAAGTCGGGCAACGTTCGAGACGTGATCAGCACGGCTGGAGTGAATCTGGATCATACCCGCAAACGGGGCCATCCAAACGTAATTGACTGCCGGCAGTCTTTTTCGATAACTCTCCGCTTTTCAAGCGGCAATACGGGACTGGAGAAGAATCATGGTCCGGGTGAATCGGCGTGAGGTTTTGGCGGATGGTGAGATTCAGGTTGTGCACTGTGTGAATCGGTGCGTGAGGCGTGGGTTTCTGTGTGGGGTTGATGAGTTCACGGGGAAGAACTACGAGCATCGGCGGCAGTGGAAGCAAGTGAGCAACGCCGAGCGATAGCGAGGATGCAGTTTGCGAACGCGGTAGCGATGGCCGCTGGAGTTTCTGGCAGGGATCTTTGGTGTCGATGTGATCGGGTTTTCAGTGATGTCGATTCACCTCCATGCGATCCTGAGAAGTCGGTCGGATGTTGTGAAAGGATGGTCCGATGACGAGGTGGCTCGCCGG
>JANMEV010000606.1:0-2098 GCA_031377305.1 Planctomycetota bacterium
GCGAAAATTACTGGTTTGTTTTAGGGCAATCCCGTGAAGCAACTGAGCTGGCCCTTCCAGTGGACCAGCATCTTCGATCTTATCGAGTTCCTGGACAGCCCGTTCGGGCATTCCCAGGTCAAGGTATCCGTCAGCGGACAAAAGTCTTCGAACAGTCTTTGGGGTCATTTGAATTCTCATCGCACTCGCTCCTTTGAATGAGACAGGCATTCAGCCTGATTGTTATCGAACTGACTCAAAGTGATTCGCAACTGTCGCGCCAATTCTTTGAGTTGATCTCAGAATTCTCTCAAATCCTTTAAAAGACGTCATTTATAAAGACACGGTCAGTAGCGACCGCGTTCAGCGCGACTGCCAAAACTACAACTGAGGACGGTACAATGCTCAAAAACCTCACATCTCCAGGCGCAGAATTGGCCGGGGATTGCAGTTTCTACATTTGGAGCGACATCATTTGGGCGACGGTTTCCACAGCGGCTATCGCACCGGCGACTTTCCGAGCAGTCGACGCAGCAGGCCGATTTGACCCGCGTGCAGCATTTCGTGGTGCGAACAAAACAGAAGGCCGCCGAATTTGGTCGGGTAGGCGGCATACGGCATATCGATGGGCTCGTCCAACTGCGAATCCGTCACGTTGGCCAGTTCCAGCAGGGACTGTTCACAGACGCGATCGAACACGCCTCGAATCTCTTCCGGTCTGGGGTTGCGAGAAGCATCGGGATCCGGCGTCGTGCCTTTGCTGAACTTCTTCCGAAACGACGACGACATCAGTTCCATATCGATGTCGGCTCGACCTCGCATGCGGAATAGACACAGTCCATATTGAGCCATCGCGAGGTGGCCGACCTGCCATGCAAGATGCGAAACGCCTTCCGAAGGCTGCCGGAACCAGTCTTCCGGCTGAATGTCGCCGATCAGACTCAGCGTGTATTCTCGAGCGAATCGAATCTGACGAACGACAAGATCGAGCCGTGGAACTTCGGACATCGTGATGACTCTGTTGAATGGTGGCAGTTGGAAGATTCGATGAATTCAAACGTTTAGAAACCTCAGCAGCACCGCCCCCGCGGCGCAAGAGAAAGGGTCGAGCCCGTTTAGGCCGACCCTTTCTCAGGTCAAATGACTTTCGCGATCGGAAGGCTACTTCGCAGGAGCAACATCCTGATTCTGCGCGGCCAGATATTCCAGCAGATCGATGAACTCAGATGGAGCCACCGTAGATGCGGCACCCTCAGGCATGCTGCTCTGCTTCTGAACCACTCGTTCTTCAATATCAGCCTTGGCGATCTTACGAATGGCCTTTCCGTCGTAGAGTTCCACTTCCGTATCGTTTTCGGAAACCAAAAGGCCGGCGGTTGGCATTCCATCTGTCGTCACGATCAACGTCGAGCGATATTTCTCGGCCACTTCCGCGTTTGGATCAACGACGGACTGCACAATTTTTACCTTGTTCATCCGCTTGGCAACTCCCGCCAGGTTCGGTCCGAACTCGCGACCTTCACCGTTGCCGACTTTATGGCAGGCCGTGCAGTTGCGAACAAAAACTTCTCGGCCACGATTCGTATCGCCGGCTAATCCCGCCAGTCCGGTCATCGCCTTGTTGCGTTCTTCTTCCGGTTTAGGCTCCTGCGACATCAGCGTCTGAAGGAACGGAACAGCAGCCGCGCCCGACTTCGACGCTTCCATCAACTTGGCTACAATCTCACCCGCTCGAGCGGAGAGGTCCGGGATTTTGCCAGCGATGTAGTCGGCTCGCCAGACTTTTTCGTTCGCGCCCAAAGCGTGCTGAACGGTGTAATCGACCCAATAGTCTGCGGGAAAGCCAGCCATCGTCAAAAGAGAAGCAGCCGCTTCGACAGTTGGATAGAAGCTCAACCCTCGAGCAGCTTCGGTGCGGACTCGTGGATTTTCGTCCTTCGCCGCCGCTTGTAGCATTGGCAACGCGTCCGCAATGGAATCCCGTTCGTCGGCAATAATTCTCGCGGCGGCTGCACGAGCTTCAAAGGTTTTAGCCGTCAGTACCGACGCCAAAAGGTCTTTGTCCAATTCATGATGGCCCTGCTGAATCCACAACGCTTCCGTTCGCAGACGGTCGAAT
>JANMEV010000386.1:0-3263 GCA_031377305.1 Planctomycetota bacterium
ATGAACAGAATTTGCGACCGTGGAAGGGTGACTGGATCAGTGTCGAGAAGGAAGCCGAACAACGCCGCGACTTTCGAAATGCCTGGGAAGTCCCCAGCGAACACTTTCTTGTGAAGACCAACGTCAGCCTTGAAGCGGGCGTCCAACTTTCGGAGCAACTGGAACTTTTCCATAGCTGGCTCCAGCAGAACTTCGCCGCCTTCTTTGAAACTCCTCAGGCTCTGCAGGATCGATTCGAAAAGGCGGGACAGCGATCGTCGTCTCGCAAAGACAAGCCGATGGAAGTGCACTACTACGCAACTCGCGAAGAGTATCAACGACGAGTGGAAGGCAAGGTGCCAGCAAACATTGAGACGAATGGTCTGTATTGGCGGAATGATCGCACGTCTTACTTTTTCCAAAACCGCGAGAAGCGAGACTTCTCAACATTGTTCCACGAAGCCACTCATCAGATTCTGGACGTCGATACGATCGAAGATCGCCGAATCGCAGCTCGCACTCGAGCCGTCAAGCTGAAGCAGCGGAATGTCGAGGAATGGCCACTGTGCGAAAGCTCAAACTTCTGGATCATCGAAGGTTTGGCATGTTACTTCGAGTCCTTCGAAGTAGTGGACGGTGAAGTCGCTGTTGGTCGGCCTGATTACCCTCGGTTCGATAAAGCAAGACAGAGGGTCGTTGACCCCAGCATCTATTTTTACACGCCATCGAGCAAATTCCTGACTCTCGGTCGAGCAGAGTTTCTTGAAAACCCCGACCTGGCTGGTCCGCGTTATTCGCAGGCAGCAGGCTTCGTGCATTTTCTGATGCATTACGACGATGGTCTCTATCGAGATGACTTGATCACTCTGCTGACCGCTCTTTATCGCCCCAGTGGAGATAGCCTCCTGCGGGAACCGTCGCTAACGCGCATTGCCGGAGTGTCCTACGATGATCTGGATCATCAATACCGAACTCATATGCAGAATCTGACGGACAAGCTGAAGGCCAGCGGCGCGATCGAGGAGGTCTCGCAACCGTAGAACCACTGGGGCTCCGCTCTTTCTTTTCAATTACCGGCGACGACGATCCTGTTCTGCACGCGGTCGAAAGAGAGGACTTTCTTCAGCAATCAGGGGATGTCAATCTTCCAATTGTGAGCCTCCTGAAGAATCATGGGACTCACGTCCCCCGCTCGCCTCAAGTCTGCCCGCGCGAAGAATAAACGGCGAAACAACGCGACTGTGAATTCCGCGGCGGTCTGACTTCGGACTTGGGCGGGTGGCGACTACCATGCTGTGCAGAATGGCGACGCCTGACAGTTTGGGCTCGTCGATGACAATACTCGGGCGGATCGGCAGAAGTGCAACTCACATCGCAGGACATTATTCTGGTCACTGGTGCAACCGGGCTTGTTGGCAGCCATGTCGCCGAGCAGGCGCGCCAGCGCGGGTATCAGGTTCGAGCCCTGGTTCGAGCGGGAGCGGACACAGCGTTGCTTGAACAATGGGGATGCCAATTGGTGCAGGGAGATCTGGACCAACCCGAAAGCCTGAAGGCCGCATGTCAGGATGTCACCATCGTCGTTCACTGCGCGGCCAAAGTGGGCGACTGGGGCCCCACTGAAGACTATCGTCGCGTCAATGTCGGTGGGACTCGTGCATTGATGGACGCTGCCCTGGCGGCCGGAACATTGAAGCGATGGGTGCAGATCAGCTCGCTGGGCGTTTATGAAGGCCGCGATCACTACGGTACAGACGAAGCGACTGCACCAAGCACTTCGGGAATCGATGGCTACACACTGACAAAGGTTGAGTCGGAGCTGCTCGTGTGCGAATACATTCGCACACGAGCGTTGCCAGCTGTGATCCTGAGGCCCGGATTCATTTACGGCCCTCGCGATCGTACGGTGCTGCCTCGGCTGCTGGAACGCCTGCATGCGGGCAAGTTTGCGTTCCTTGGTCCCGTGGACAAGCTCATGAACAACACGTTTGTGGGAAATCTTTGCGAGGCCGTTTGGCTGGCGATCGAAAACGACGCGGTGATTGGAGAAGTCTTCAACATCCGCGACCCGCGTGCCGTCACCAAGCGAGAATTCATCGATACGGTCTGCGACGCGTCCGGTATCAAACATCCAACCAGGGTGGTGCCTTTGCCAGTGGCGAAGCTACTCGCCAAAGTCATGGAATCCACGTGGAAGTTGCTTGGCAGGAAAGAAGCTCCGCTCGTCAACAGCGCGAGAATCAAGTTTCTGGGGTTGAATCTTGATTACAGCATCGACAAGGCACAACGCAAATTGGGCTATACGCCATCTACCGACTTTCGTGAAGCCATGACGCTGTCGGTGAAGTCGCGCAACACCTGACTTCGGTTGGATTCGTTTATCGAACGGAACCGCTCCCGGTCCAGTTACAGTTGACTCTTTGCGTGAAGCAACAGCCGCTGAACGTACTCTTCGCTTTTTCCTGCAGTCAAAGAGTCGCTAAAAGATCGGATGAATTCTGGACCGGCTTCGTCGATCTCCAACATTGTCGCATGTCGCACGAACTCACTTTTGCTGCCAAACTCTTCCTTCAATACGGCTGCCGCGGAATCCGCCTTTCCAGCTCGCACCAACCCCGCGGCGGCAGCGATCCTGATGGATACATCCGGGTGCCGGGTCTGCTGCTGCAGAACGTCGGCCCATCGTTTCGCGTTTGGGGCGCGTCCCAGCAATGTGACTTGCCACCAGCGAGCCGCCGCGTCGCTGTCCAGTGATTTTGCTATCGCAGCGGCGTCGCCCGGGTCCAGGTGAGACGTCTTCTTTGCGGCATCCAGCAAGCGAATTGTTCGTTGTTCGCCATCGGAACCGTGCAGGATTTGCCATCGGTTTCCAAGCTTCTGCTCGGCCTCATCCAGCATAACTTCCGGAAGCAAATGCACATCCCGCACGTCAATCTGCCATCGATCGCACTCGGCTCGAAGAGCTTCCAGCGTCTGCCGATGCTCTGGACGATCGGCCAGATTACCAGTTCCCATGGATCCGAAGTGAGGTCGTAAAGCTCCTCTGCCTTTCGCGGCGATTCGAACCACTGAGCGGACTGCGGAGCCAGTTTGTTTGCAGCCAGCAATCGTCGCAATTCCTTCATGATTTCGTTTTGTTCGCCATACGACACTTCCTGCAACGCGGGACGCCACGGCATCAGAGTTCGTACATACCGATGTGTGCGAGTTCTGACCGTTCGAACCATGTCGAAGCGTTCGTCCAGCCGATCGCGTGCACCATAGATGAACTCGCGGGACTTGTT